>JBNLEN010000090.1:0-25748 GCA_050304975.1 Polyangiaceae bacterium | reverse complement strand
GCAGTACCGGTCGGGGAAAATCGCTACGTGGTCGTTCCACCAGAGCGCTTGCGGCGCTTGCTGAGCGTACTGGAAGAACTCTACGACGGCGCCGACAGCGCCCGCTTCAGCGCGGAGAGTGCTCCCCTGGTGGCAGCCTTAGAGACGGCATTCCACGAAACGGATCTGGACGAGGCTGGCACTGGAACGCAGCCGTCGTTGTTCGTCACCGGCCCTGAAGAGCTCCTGGCCCGCGGCCGCGGACTCGCCTCGGACAAGCCGGAACAGGTTTCGCCTCCCCAGGGCCTGAAGGCAACACTGCGCCCCTACCAGCAGGAGGGCCTGAATTGGCTGCAGCAGCTCGTGCGCAACGGTGCTGGCGGCGTCCTAGCCGACGACATGGGGCTCGGAAAGACTCTGCAGACCATTTCTCACATCGCCAAAGAGAAGGTCAGCGGGCGCCTGCAGTCACCATGTCTAATCGTGGTCCCGAAGAGCCTGTGCATCAATTGGCAGCGAGAAATCAAAAAGTTCGCCCCCTACCTGCGTGTGTTGGCGCTGCACGGACCGCAGCGCTCGGCAGCTTACGACAAACTCAAGCGCTCCGACGTCGTCATCACGACCTACCCAGTGTTGGTGCGAGACGTCGACAAGCTGAGCGAGCAACACTTCCATTTGCTGGTCTTAGATGAAGCACAGGCGATCAAGAACGCGCGCAGCCTGGCCAATCATTGCGTCAACAAGTTGAACGCCGAGCACCGCCTGTGCCTGACTGGAACCCCGGTGGAGAACAACCTGGCGGAGCTATGGTCGTTGTTCAACTTCCTGATGCCCAACTTGTTGGGAGATCTGCCGCAATTCAAAACCCGCTACCAAATCCCCATTGAGCGGGATCAACATGAGCCCCGCTTGATCCAATTGAGGGGACGCGTGGCGCCCTACATCCTGCGTCGCACGAAGCAAACTGTAGCGAAGGATTTGCCTCCAAAGACTGAGATCGTGAGGCCCGTGGATCTGGAAGGGGAACAGCGCGATTTCTACGAAAGCATCCGCGTGGCCGCCCACGCCGAAGTTCGTCAGGTCATTCGCAAGAAAGGCCTCACCGGCTCAACCATCACCATCTTGAGCGCGCTGATGAAGTTGAGACAGGTCTGTTGCGATCCGAGGTTGGTCTCGACGCCCGCGGCTCAGCAGGTGCGAACCTCTGCGAAGTACGACCTGTTCTTCGAATTGTTGGAACCGCAGCTCGCTGAAGGACACCGCGTCTTGGTGTTCTCTCAATTCACCAAGATGCTCGGCCTGCTGGCAAACGGTCTCAGTGAACGAGGCATCAAGTACCTCGCCCTGACCGGAGCCAGCAAAGATCGCCAGGGGCTATGTGACCAATTCGAAAGCGGCAAAGCCGACGTATTCCTGATCAGCCTCAAGGCGGGTGGCACGGGCCTGAACTTGACCAGCGCAGACACTGTCATTCATTATGACCCCTGGTGGAATCCGGCAGCCCAGGCGCAAGCAACCGACCGCGCCTACCGGATCGGCCAGACACGCCCGGTATTCGTCTACAACCTGATCATCGCAGGTAGCGTCGAAGAGCGCATGCTCCGCCTGCAGCGGCAGAAGCGTCACTTGGCAGACACCATCTTGGGCAATGGCAGTGCCAGCCACCGACTGTCCGAAGACGACGTGGAAACGCTATTTGAACCGCTTAGCGGGTAAGACGCTACGGCCAGTCTTGGCTACGAACGCTCCGCATGACTGCAGTAGGCTGCCCGTTCTGCGCCAATTGGGCGCGGGCTCACTGCCGCCTGGCCAAGGGGAGCTAACCATCCTCAGCTGCCCAAAGCTGGCCGCCCTGCGCGGCAAAACAACCGGATAGCGTTAGCTAAACACTCGCCGCCTGAGCCCAGGCAAGTCGTTTGCGGTCAGCCTTCGGCCAATTGCGGCTCGTCAATGCGAGCTAAAGGGCCGAACCGCACCACGAGTTCGACCCGAGAACGCACGTCGAGCTTTCGGTAGATCGCCTTCAAGTGATTGCGAACCGTGTGCGGACTGATGAACAGCGCCCCGCCGATCGAGGGCACGTCATCACCCATGAGCACTCGTAGCAGAACTTCATGCTCGCGCTTGGTCAGCTTCTGTACCTCTGGGTGTTCAGCCAACAAGTCATCTTTTGATCGCACTGCGATAGGACCGGACGCAGGCGGTGAAACACTGGGTGGATGGCTACTGCGCGATGCATTCGACGCTCGCTCAGTCAGAGCATGCTGCACTTCGGACAGCAACTCATTGAAACTGAACGGCTTTACGAGGTACGCGCTGATCTTCAACTTGACCGAATGGATCGCGGTCTGAAGGGTCGGAAAGCCCGTCATCAAAACCACCGCTGGTGGATTCGACATGGACCTGACATGCTCCACCAACTCGAGGTTGAAATTGCCAGGCATACGAATGTCAGCGACGAGTACGTCAACGTCACCTCGTCGTAGTTCGTTTTCGACCTGCATTCCGTCGGCTACACAGTCACAGTTGTAGCCGGCCCCCCGGAGCAGTTCGGCCATTTCGGCCAAGTAAGCCGGCTGATCGTCAGCCAGCAAAACACGTGGAAGTCTGCCGCCTTGGGCGCTTAGAACGTCAGTCATGCAGTAACACTCTCAAGCATCGCGGTTGGTGGATTCACACGCAATAGCCAGTTCCGGCCACAGGCGCTGATAGACAGCCGTGGCGGCTTGGCACCGCGTGCACAACGGGGGATGGTACGGTGGTGGTTGTAAGTAGGATACTCAGTCACACGGGGGCTCGGTTGGCGCTAATCAGCGCGTTTTAGGCTTCGTAGCAAGAGAGCCCACGGGTTGGAGCGACGCCGCCGCATGGGGCGACGGTTCGAGTATCGGTTTGTTTTGAAGCTGGGGAGTCAGGCACGGTGCCGCAGGGTAGTCATCGCTGATGACCTTTCTGGGCGTGGCTGCTCTCAGCTACGGCGCTACGCTGCCAGATTGTGATCGGCTTGGCAATGGAGCTCAGAACGTGCTCATTCGACGCCCATTTCAGGAATGAAATTAGCTCACCATATCCAGCATTTAGCCCGTTTCATTAAGAAACGGTGGATCAGCGCGTGGCGTTAAGACCTGACAGCGCGAAACCTTCGACGCTCAGCGCCTGCAAAATGAGCCGCACAGCCCGCGCTGTGCCTCGCGGCCCACAACACCCTCTCACCGGGGCTGCTGTGTGCCTCTCCTTATCACCTTCAGCTGCGCCCTTTGGAACGGGCCGGGCGAGCCCGGGGCCCGAACCCGGAGGTCCAAGCGCCCGCCCCCCCAGCTAGAGGCGCGGGCCAGCCGCCAGAACCTCCGGACTTGCGTCGGCCTCGTACTGCCTGAAGTTGTCGCGAAACAGCTGCGCTAGGCGGCGCGCCGTTTCGTCGTATTTTTCTTGGTTCTGCCAGGTATTGCGCGGCTGCAGCAGCTCGCTCGGCACTTCCGGGCAGGCGTTGGGAACGGACAATCCAAATACGGGATCGGTCGTCACCTCATCGGACATCGTGCCCGCGTGAATGGCATCGACGATGGCCCGCGTGTACTTCAAGGACATGCGCGAGCCAACCCCGAAGGGCCCACCAGACCAGCCGGTGTTGATCAGCCAACACTTGGCATTGTGCTTCTGCAAACGCTGAGCGAGTAGCTCGGCATACTTCGCCGGACTCCAAACCAAGAACGGGCCACCAAAGCACGGTGAGAAGGTCGCCTCTGGGTCATTGACCCCCATCTCCGTACCGGCCACTTTGGCGGTGTAGCCCGACATGAAGTGATACATTGCTTGCTCTGGAGTCAGGCGCGACACTGGGGGAAGCACGCCGAATGCGTCGCAAGTCAGTAGCATCACGTTTCTGGGATGCTCGGACATGCACGGGATCTTCGCGCTCGGGACATATTCGATTGGATAGGAGGCACGTGTGTTTTTCGTGATCTCCGTATTGGTGTAGTCCACTTCCCGCGTCATCGGGTCCAGCACGACATTCTCCAATACCGTACCAAAGCGAATTGCATCGAAGATCTCCGGCTCGGCTTCGCGCGTGAGATTGACGGCCTTGGCGTAACAGCCTCCCTCGATGTTGAATAGACCATCGTCGGTCCAGCAATGCTCATCGTCGCCGATCAAGAAGCGGTTAGGATCGGCCGATAGAGTCGTCTTCCCGGTTCCGGATAAGCCGAATAGCACCGAGCTATTGCCTCCCCTGAGGTCCTCGGTCGCCGAGCAATGCATCGACAAAATGTTTTGTCGCGGCATCAGGTAGTTCATGACGGTGAACACGCCTTTCTTCATTTCACCCGCGTACTCGGTTCCCAGGATTACCAGCTGGCGCTCGTGAAAACTGAGATCGACGCTCGTCTTGGAGGACATGCCGGACGTGTAGCGATTTGCTGGAAATCCCCCCGCGTTGAACACGACGAAGTCTGGTTCATCAAACGTCGCAAGCTGTTCTTCGTCAGGCCGAATCAACATGTTGTGCATGAATAGTGCATGGTAGGCTCGCGCGCAGATCACCCGCACCTTCAGGCGGTGCTTTGGGTCCCAACCAGCAAAACCATCCACCACATACAGCTTTTCGCGTGTGTTGAGGTAGTCCTGGGCGCGTTCGCGATTGATCTCGAACGTGTGAGTATCCAGCTTGATGTTGACGGGCCCCCACCAGATGTCGTCTTTGGATTCCGGCTCTTCGACAATACGCTTGTCCGCTGGACTGCGCCCAGTCTTGTCTCCCGACAGCGCCACCAACGCACCGGTGGACGAGATTTGCGTCCCCCGTTCGTCCCGCAGCGCCTGCTCGTACAACTCCGCAACCGAGGCGTTGCGCAACACCCGCTCGACATGGATGCCGTGGGTCTCCAGTGAAATTCTGGTACTCATGAGTAAACCTCCTGCTTGCGCCCGCAGCGCAAAGCATCGGCTGTGCCAAAAATCTACAGCAGGCCGAGCATCGGGGACGCGGCCGCTGGTTCCGCCCTCGTCCGGCGCGCTCACGGTCTTTTGCGTTAGCGGGCTGCTTTTTCAGCCCTCCACCAAGCGTCCCCATCAAGGGTCGGCGACTCGCGATGGCGCGCAACACTTGCGTAAACTCGGACGGCGGAAGCAAACCTGTCGCGCTGACGGAAGCGCGGTAGTAGTTTTTCTAGGCACATCGCAACAACGCTTGTAATAGCGGCCAGGTTGCTTAGTTTTAGGCAGGAGCCCCCAGCGGGCCGCCCGCCAGAAAGGCCACAGCCATGTTCAAGAAGATCCTCGTGCCGGTCGACTTTTCCGAGTGCTCCACTGCTGCACTGAAACACGCTCTAGTATTGCGAAAAACGTTTGATGCTGAGCTGGAAGTCGTGCACGCGTACGATGTGCCAACGTTCATCCCCCCGCATGTGGTGGTGATGATGGGAGAAATTGATGCCCCTCTCTCCGAGCACGCCGAGCGACACGCTCAAGACCAGTTGTCGGAGTTTCTGAAGGGGTTTGAAGAAGACGCCGCGCACATCAAGAGTCGGGTGCTACTTGGCCCGGCTGCGATGACGATCTTGGAGGCCGCAGACGAGGGCAAGTTCGACGCGATCGTGATGGGAACTCACGGTCGGACCGGGCTCTCTCGGCTGGTCATGGGCAGCACTGCCGAGAAGGTGCTGCGTGGGGCCAGCTGTCCTGTGCTGACCGTGCGCACCGAGGAATAGGTCACGAACAGAGTCGGCACAGACGACAAAGAGTCGCAGAGCCCGGGTCATGGCCCGGGCTCGTTGCTTTTGTCCCCTGGGAAGGAGTTAGCCGCTCGCTTCGGCTCAGCTGGCCGGCACCGTCAGCACAGGCTGCGTCGCGCCGGACGCCACGCGCTCGGCGACGCTTCCCAAAAACCAGCGGCTGACTCCGTGCCTCTGATGCGAAGCCATGACGATCCAGTCGGAATCGCGTTCGCCCGCAACGGCCAGGATCGACTCCGCAGGATCTCCGTTTTCGACCAACTGCAGGTGAATCGACAGTCCGTGCGATTCGGCAAATTCTTTTGCCTTGGCCAAAATCTGCGCCGCCCGTTCCTCTGCAGCTTCGCGGTACGTCACCAGGTGTGACTCTGAGTAGTACGACGCTTCGGGGGGCGTAAACGGCAAGGGCTCCCAGATGTGTACAAGCTCAACCTCCAGCTCCGTCACCTTCGACATGTCCGCCAATAGTTTCAACACGGGCTCCGCCAGGGTGGCGTTTTCAATCGGAACCAATACCCTCTTTGGGGCTCTCTCAAGAGCGCGCATCTTCCGCTCCTTTCTGGGCTTGCGATAGGTGTGCCCGGCGTGCGTCGCGGGCGCGATACAGCACGGTCTTCAATCCGGCCATTCGCCGCGTGATGTCGGGTGCTTCGGCCACTCGAAAACGTAACCTACCGGACCTCAGCGCTGGAGCCAAGTGAGGGATCTGGCGTTCGGGATCCCCGAGGATCTCCGCCAGCCGTCGGCGTACATTTTCACTCGCTTCCGCCCAAACCACGTTCTCACGCTCGGCCTTGCCACCCTGGACCAAAACGACGACCCCCTCAGACTCCGCCACCTCGCGAACCGCGCCCAAGTTCAGCTCGGCGTCGTCCGACCAGTGCAGTTGCGACTCTCGGTCCAGGTGAGGGAAAGCATCCGGGTGGCTAACGGGCACTCCAGTTAGTCCACGAACAACGTCCAAAATGGAAACTACCCCGACGGGACGCAGCCCCTGTTCATCAGACTCCACCACGATCACCCGATGGTGTCCACTGTGCGCCAACAGCAGCGCTGCGGACTCCACGCTTTGGTCTCCGGTGATGGTCAAGGCGGGAGCGCTCATGAAGTCGTGCACCACCCCCTCCGCGCCGACCAAGTCGCGCCAACTGACGACGCCGATCACCATCCCGTCTTCCACCACGGGTGCGCCCGAAACTTTGAACGCCAACAATCTCAGCAGCGCGTCTTCAGCTGACTCACCGGGCGACAGCTGCAGCAGCTCTGGGTTCATGACCTCTCGAACGATCTTCGCCACGACTCACTCCTTGTCCGAGCACAACGAGCACTCGCTCGTACCAACACTCGGGGATACTGCGAATTTAAGAAGCAAGCCGTGTGCCGCAAGGAATTCAAGAGTCTGCGCTCGCGACAGGCAAAAATCTCGCACGGCCCACCCGCGCGCGCAATTCGTACGCAAATCCGAGCAAAATTGTCTGTTGTAGCGCGGATTGTCAGGAATTCGGCGAGCTGCCGATGGTATGTCGATTGCAGCCACGACCCCCAACCCAACTGGACTCCAAATGGCCGAAGCCCCGAAAAAGATCCTCGTCCCTGTCGACTATCAGCCCCTCAGCAGTCGTGCACTGAGTATGGCCCTGACCATGGCGAAGCAGCTGGGCGCTGAAGTCAGCGTGCTGCATGTGTGGGCGGCCCCTTACGCCGAGCGCGCGCTCCACGGAACTGTGTTGGCCGCGCGTGACTCGTCTGAGCAGGAGCGGGGACACCACCACGCGGACGGAGAGTCCATCTTCGAACGCATGCGGGACGAATGTCGTGGGACCATGGGAGAATACCTGCGCGGTTTTGAGGCCCAGACCAACGGCGTCTCTCTCGACTGGACGATCGTGTCAGGAGAGCCGCAACAAGAGATCGCCAAGTTCGCCTCTGAACACTCCATCGACCTGATAGTCATCGGCAGTCACAGCCGCAAAGCCGTCAGCCGGTGGTTCATGGGCAGCGTCGCCGAACACACGGTCAGGCATGCGGCCTGCCCCGTGCTCGTGGTGCCCCCTGAGCGTCATCCGCATGCGCCGACTGAGGAGACCAAATGACGGCTGGACCAACCGTCGCCTCATTGATGCAGTCCCAGGTGACGTGCGTACAACCAAACACGTTGTTGCGACGCGCTCTGGACTTGTTCGAGGCTCATCAAATTCGGCACTTGCCGGTGTTGGACGGAGGCTCAGTCGTCGCCATGCTGTCTGAGCGCGACGTGCAGCAGGCGCTGGGCTACCAAAGCACCGAGCAGCACGAGCGCTTGGACTGGCCAGTCTCCCGCATCATGAGTGAAGGCGTGACCAGCGTGGCGAGCAGCGCGTCGCTACGGGAAGCGCTCGACGCACTCATCGAAACAAAGTACGGCGCGCTTGCCGTCATCGATGAGGGCCAACTGAAAGGCATCATCAGCTATATCGACGTGCTGCGGGCGTTCCGCGATTCGCTGGACGCCGAAGAGTAGCCAACTAGGATGGACCTCTAGTTGTCGAGGCGATCCTTGATGGCCTGCAGCAAGTCCGTGTAGCTCAAGATGCCGACCAGCACGTGTCCGTCATCGACAACGGGCAGCGCACCGACTTTGCGGTCCAACATGAGATCGACTGCCTCTGTCACGCTGGCCTCGGGAGCCACGCTGACAACCTCTGCCGGAACGATGCTGTCCACTGCACGCGCCGCAATCTCTGCGCGTCGCTCTTCATCGAATCCATCACCGAGCACTTCGCGAAAGTCACGATCGCTCAGCATTCCCACCAGGCGCGTGCCCTGCAAAACCGGCAGATGACGCACGTTTAGACGCTCCAATAGGGTCGCCGCATGTTCAATGGTCTGGCGATTGTCGACACTGACAGGATGCGCGTGCATGAGATCTTTTACTTGCATGGGCACAAGCAAAGCAGATTCTGTGCCGTTTCATACTGGTAGGCGGCGTTGGCCGGGCGGCAGACGCTAATGACTAGACCTGTACGGATACACTGCGGTTTCTCCTATGGCTCTTGGTCAAATGTTTCGCGAGGGAGTCCGAACGCTTTGCCACTATGACACACTGCAGCGGTCAAGGTGGCCGAAGGCAGCGATCGCCATCGATTGCGCTGGCTAGCAAATCCTCGGTGCGCTACCAACCGCACCAGGGACTGATCGCACGGGCGTGCGCCCCACACCTATGTCTGAGCAAGAATCCAACAAGAACTCGTCGCCGCTGAACGGAAGCAACGTCGCTTCATCAGACAAAGCTTCATCAGACAAGGGCAGTGGCACCTACCGCGCGACGCAACCCACTTTGATCGACGCCGAGCGCCCAAGCTTGCTGGCTCCGCCAACGGAAAAAAACCGAGCGCTGCTGACCGTCCTGACGGGCCCCGCAAAGGGCACGCTGATCCGCGTGGACCAGCCCGCAATCAGCCTGGGGCGTTCCGAGCTGGCCGATGTTGGCATTCCCGATCCAAGTCTCTCGCGCATCCACGCGCGGGTATTCAGCGACGCTGATGGCAACTTCTATCTGGATGATAACAGCAGCACCAACGGTACCTACGTCGGAGGCCAACGCATCCATCGCCCAACGCTACTGACGGACGGGGTGCGAGTGGGTTTGGGCAAACGCACGTTGGCCCGCTTTTCCATTCAGGATGCGTTGGAAGAACATGCCTTATTGAGCCTGCATGAATCTGCTCTGCGCGACGCTCTGACCAAGGCTTACAATCGCAGCGTGTTTGAAGATCGGCTCGAGGGGGAGATGGCGTTCAGCTTGCGCCACAGCCGTCCCTTGGCCTTGCTGTTGCTAGATATCGATCACTTCAAGAGTGTCAATGACACGCACGGTCACCCAGCTGGGGACTGGGTGCTGAAAAAGGTCGCAGAACAGATCCACACCACGCTCCGCGTGGAGGACATTTTCGCACGTTATGGCGGTGAAGAATTCGCCATCCTGCTGCGCGACTGCTACCCCACTGAAGCGGCCATCACGGCGGAGCGCCTGCGCGCCCTGATCGAAGCCACTGAAATCGCATTCCAGGGGCAATGCCTCCAGGTGACCGTCAGTGTTGGTATCGCCAGCACTTTGGCCGGAATTTCTGACACCCATGAGATGGTCCAGCACGCAGACGAGGCGCTCTACCAAGCCAAGGCTGAGGGTCGCAATCGAATCCAGATGTTCGGATTGCCCCGCCGTCAGCTCCAGCCAGCCTGAGCGGACCTCGCCTGACCCTGGGCCTAGCTGACCCTGGACCTAGCTGACCCTGGACCTAGCCTGACCCTGGACCTAGCCTGACCCTGGACCTAGCCTGACCCTGGACCTAGCCTGACCCTAGTGCCGGGTCGGCCTGGATCTGAGCCGCGATCAGCCGACGGCCGCGTCGGCGTGTTCAGATTGCACCAACGCTCGATACGCCCGCCGCAGGGCCTCGTCGTCGTTGGATAGCACGACGCACTGCTGGATCAGCCTCTGAACCTCGTCACGAGCAAGCTTCACCTTTTCCGTTCCGCTCAGCAAGCGAGGGTCATCCCGGCACAAGCGTAGGCTTGCCACGGCGAGCCAAAGCGGCACCAGACAGAAGTGGCGGATGGCCGTGTGCGCTTTCGGGATCGCCAGTGAATACTCGAGCGCATCGTCCAGCTTGGTTTGCGCCTTGTCGAACAGCGGCGTCAATGCCCGGCGCGCAGCCACACTCCGGTCAGACAAGGCCAGGTCGCGCGGGCCCAAACCCGCCGCTCCCAAGATCGTCCGCGGGATGAAACAGGTGTCACGCTCCAGGTCCCCTCGGATGTCGCGCAAGATATTGACCATTTGCAGACCGGCGCCAAACTGCTCGGCCTTTTCACGCAAGCGGTTCAGGCCCGTGTTTTCGATCTCCGGCATTTCCGCGAGAAACGCCTCCGTCAGTAGATGCCCGATGGCCCCCGCCACGAAGTAGCAGTAGCGATCGAGATCGTCCTCCGACAACAGACAGCGCACCCCATCCGCCCCAGGGCGACGCCGGCTGTAGATCGCCATCCCGCGCGTGAGCTCGTTCATCCAGTCGCAGCAAATCTGCCGCAACTCCGCGGGGGTATCTTCGAACACCCGGTAGACGCGCCCAGTGCCGAGTAGCAGCTCTCGTTCTTCGGGCTGGCCTCCCGCACTCTTGACCGCTTGCTCAAACTCGGACGGCTCAACAAGCCCGTCGAGGGTACCCAGGAATAGCCGAAACAGCTGCTCCTTCGCGGACTCCGACCAATCGGGCGTATCTTCCACGGTGTCCGCGATCCGGCAAAGCAGGTAGGCGCAAGTGACCGTCCGCTCCAGTCCATCCGGCAGCATGGAGATCGGCAGGGCGAACGTACGAGAGTGGCGCTGCAAGGCTTGCTTACAGAAGCCCCAGTCCAGTCCCCGCTGCTCCGCGTTCATAGGCTTTTGGTACTCAAGAGCCAAGATTCCCACAACCTCGGATTTGCCACAGGTGCAAAAACCGCTAGTTTGACCTGCGCCCGAAGTACAGCGCGCACCCCAAACAATGAATGGACGCCAGCTACAGGTAGGTTTCCTCGTCGACAATCTGACTGAGGAGTACCAACGTCGGGTATTCGACGGTCTGAATCATGAGGCGCTGCGCTTGAACGTCAACGTGCGGGCCTTCGTTGGAGGCCCGCTGGCTTTGGCAGGAGCAGCTGCGCAACGCAACCAACTCTACGACTGTGTCAGCGCGGCACACCTGGACGCGGTAGTGATCAGCGCAGGCACGCTGGGCAATCAAGTCGGAGCGGACGCTTTGCAAGAGTTCGTCACAGCTCTGCAGCCCCTGCCGATGTGCTCTCTCGGAGTGCCCATTTCAGGCCTCCCAACGGTGACTATCGACAACCGCACGGGCGTACGCCAAGCCCTGGTGCATCTGTTGCAGGATGCAGGCAGGCGACGCATCGCCTTTTTACGGGGACCAGAGCACAATTCCGAGGCGGAAGAACGCTTCCAAGTCTATCGCGAGGTACTCCAAGAGCACGGCCTAGCGCTCAACCCGGATCTGATTGCCTTCGGTGACTTCGAAGCGCCTAGCGGGGCTGAGGCGATACGTACACTGATCGACGAGCGACACGTCGGCTTCGATGCCGTGGTTGCCGCCAGTGATCTCATGGCTCTTGGCGCGTTGAACGCGCTCATCGAACGAGGCGTTCACGTTCCTGAACGGGTCAGCGTCGTCGGATTCGACGACTTGGAGCCAGCACGCTTCGCCGCAGCCCCATTGACGACCGTTCGCCAGCCTCTGGCGGAGCTGGGCAAGCGTGCTTTGGGTAACGTAGTCAAGCAAATCTACAAAGAGCCGCACGATGAGCGTGTGGTGCTGCCTGCAGAGTTGATCCGACGCCGGTCCTCGGTGGTTGTCCAGCGCATCAGCCGTATCCCGGAAGCCCTGGTTGGGCGCGAGTTAACCCAGCCGTCGGACTTTGAGGAGGCATATCGGGAAGTGAGCTTCGAGCTCCACGCCACACTCCTGGACGAGCTGGCGTTGGAAGGACTCGACAATGACTGGCCCGCGCAGCTGTGCAGTGCGTTCGTTTCCGAGGTCTGTGGTCGCCGCACTGGACTGCTCAAGCGCGTCACATTCGTCGACTATTTGGAGCAACTGCTACTCAAGGTCGCTGATCTTCGGGGCGATCTCAGTGCTTGCCAGGACGTCATTTCGACTATGCGCTTGAAGCTGCTGCCCTGGCTCCACTCCCTGCCCCCCCAGCGCGAGCTGGCCGAGCAGCTTTGGCATCGTGCTCGGATGCTAATCGCGGGTATTGCGGAGCGCTACCAAGTGCAGCAACGGCTCGAGCTTTCTTACTGGCGCCGTTCGGTACAAGAGCTTGGGGCGGCTTTGATGCGCTGCGGAACATTGGAAGCATTGAGCACCGCAGTGACGGAAACGCTGCCCCAACTCGGCATTCCTGCGTGCGCGATCTGCACATTTGAAGCTCCAGACATGAGCCGCCTGCGTATCGCCTACGATCTGTACGAGGCAGCGGAGTATCCGGTGAGTGTATTCCCCGAACGCGAACTGCTGCCGAAGGAAATCCTCAGCGGACAGCGCCGAACCAGTTTGGTGGTTGAGAGTCTCTACGACGCGGAGCGTGCGATCGGATATGCCGTATTCGAGATGGGTCCCACTGAAACCGAAGTGTACTCGCTGTTGGCGGATTACCTGACGGGCGCGTTGCGCGGAATCGAGCTCGACTACGAAGAACCCGACTATGTCCCGGAGCCCCCGCCGGGGGCGGTCAGTGAGCTCTGACAACAACATGCCGAGCCGACGCACTGCTCTCGCCTCTTCGACTCGGCTGACGACCTGGCTGCTGCTGTGTAGCGGCGGGCTGTTGCTGGCGAGCGCCTGCGCCAGCGAACAAGACAAGGTTCGAGAACAGGTGCAAGAGCTTGCAGCGCAAGTCCCCATTCGCGAAGGTGAGGCGCTGCCTATCCGGGCGCTGCGAATGCAGAAAGAATTCCGCCCCACCCTCGCCCAAGAGGTCGACGTGGATGGAGCACTCGTCCCTCCCAAGCGCTACGACCGCGATCTCATCATCCGCGGATTGACCAGCCTGCGCGGCTATCGCATCGCCGACTTGGAGCTCGAAGCGCTAGATGTACGCCTACGGGACGACGAACAACGTGCCAATGTGCGCGGCGTCGCGGCGATGTCGGAATCGCAACCTGGAGACTTACATGCTCAGCGCATGAAATTCGAACTGCAGCTGGAAAAAAGAGGGGGCGGTTGGCTGATTACCCGAGTGTGGTTCGGCGGCTCCCGTACAAATATTCCAGAAGCGCGCCCCTGAATGGGTCCGGCACCTGCATCGCGTGCCTGCATTCCCTGACGTAGCAGACTATCGTAGCGTATGAACTCGAGTCTGCTTGGAGTCCTGGTGCGTGGCCTGTGCACGGCTGCCCTTCCCTGCGCATTCTTCGGCTGCGCGCTAGACGACGAAAACGTCGACAACTCAGACGTCGAGAGCGGTGGCTCTGCGCCCGGGCCCATGTCAGACATGAGCGATAGTACCGGCGGAGGAGACACCCCAGCGGACCCAATGGACGACGCGCTCCCGCCTGGCGACACGCCAAACATGGGCATGCAGAATGACGACATGATGCCGCAGGATGACCCGGACTTGCCAACGGACATGCCGGCTGATGAGATGCCGATGGACATGAACATGCCTCGGGACCCCATCCCTGTCATGGGGGAAGAGGGCAAGTTGGAAGGGATCACGGACGCGCACAACATGTTCCGAGCGGCGACGTCACCCGACGATCCACTACCGCCAGTCGAATGGGACCCAGAAATCGCAGCGGTAGCACAGCAGTGGGCGGAGCATTTATCCGAGGATTGCGCCTTTGAGCACTCCGGCAACAACTATGGCGAGAACCTAGCGCGCTTCGGCGCTTCTAGTGAGTCTGGCCCGGACGCGACTGGCGTCAACGCCGTCGAAAACTGGTTCAGCGAAATTGAGTGTTACGAATTCGGCCAATTCATGACGACGGATCAGTGCAGCAGCGAGTGCGATGACAGTGGTGGCTGCGGTCACTACACACAGGTGGTGTGGCGCACAACCCAGCGCATTGGGTGTGGCGTCGCCTCCTGTTTCGATGGTCGCTTTTATCAAGACACCTACGTCTGCAACTACGATCCACCCGGCAATTTCATCGGACGCGAACCGTACTAACGCGGTGACTGCCGGAGTGGAGTGCTGGCGGGAGAAGGATACGTCGCTGGAAACATGCGCGACGCAGTAGCGACGTTAGCGTACGCCGGGTTTCTGAGTGGTCTCGCCTCGTACCGTAGAACTGCTGGTTGTCGCTGCCTTGGATTTTCGCTTAAATCCCTTGCGCGGCTGCAATGCAGCATCCGCTGGCGGACACTCCACGCCCAGCGGCCGCGCGCCGGGGCTACGAGCCGCAAAAAGTGAATCCAACCGCTTTTCGATGGCGGGTTCGTCCGGCAGCAACACAGACCACTTGCGCTCCGTCCGAAAGGGACTGGTCTCCTTGTGACCGAGCACGACCCCGTGAATATGCGAGCGCTTTACACGCAGTAGTCGTTGCGCCAGGGTCAACAACTCCATCCGCGTCATGTCGGTCACCACCGACTTTTCGACCTGCGTCAGCAACTGGGGCACACGCAGGATGCCGGTGACCGTCGACAGCTGCTCCTGAGCGCCCATCAGCACCAACTGTTGGCGTCTGGCCCGGCTCCAGTCGCTGCGGCCATGACGCGAACGGATGAACATCGAGGCCGTCGGCCCGTCCATCTGCTGCGGCCCAGCCTTCAGACTCAACTGACGCCGGCCACCTTCAACTCTGGGGTCGATGAAGTTATCCTCAATGGGACACTGAACGGGCACGGTGACCCCACCCAGTGCGTCCACCACTCGCTCGAAGACCTGAAGATCGACGACCAAGCTGTGGCTAATCGGGATCCCCAGCGTGTCTTGGATGACACGCTCGACGGCCTTCAGCGGATCTTGCTTGTTCAGCTGGGCCAGCCCATAGACAGCATTGATGCGGTTCTTTCCATGTCCCTCGATGTCGACGTACAGGTCACGCGGCACGCTGATTATCCCCAGGTGCTCCGATTGGGCATCGTGCACCGCGATCAGAATCGTGTCGGTCCGACCGCCCCGGATCACCCCGCGGTTCCGGTCCAGACCGAGCACCAGAGTATTTTCTGTATTCAGGAAGCGCTTGGCCCTAGCGGGCAGCTTCTTCGGCTCCGGCAGCAAACGGGGTAGCGGGTCGACAACCGGAAGCTGCACTTGCACGGCGGGCGCCTCAACTACCGTCTCCTGATCCAGCTGGTCAGTTTGGTCCGCTTGGGACGGCAGCGCCAGGGAGGCGGCCTCATCGGCGAACGATGACTGATAGGGACGCTCCAGCAACCAACTGGCGCAAGCCCCTGCGACCGCGAACAGTCCAATCAGAGAAGCCAGCCCCAAACGCCGCCAAAATCGACCGCGGGCAGCCCCTTGGCGAGTCTCGTTTGCACTCATATCAGCCGTCAAAAGCAAGCCCCGGGCCATCTTATCCTGACCGCTGCCGGTTGCCCAAAAACTGCCGCGTCCCGGCACGGGAGCTTTCATTTGCGGCCCGCGCCAGCTTGCTGCACGGTGCGGGGGGTGTGGACGGAGCTGAGCCTGGGGATCTCACTGGCCGCCGGGGGCGTGCGCGCCGCCCAGTTGTGGCGCGCCCACACGGACTTTCGGGCCGTCAATGTCGTGGTGATGCGCACCCTGCTCGAAGGGCGCGCCCAAGATCTGCCAACGCTGCTCGAGCGCTCCGGCCCCAGCTTCTACACCCAGGTCGCACGTGACACCGTCGTTCCGACTGACAAACTTGGGGGCGCTGGCGCGGAGCTCCGAGAGCGTCTCCGACGAGACGCGCAACAAGCCTGCGTCCAGCTAGCGCAGCGACTCAAGCAGGGTCTTTGGCTCGAGTTGCTGACTCTGTTTGGCATCGGCAGTGCTGCAGCCGCTCTGTTCTTCGACTCGAGCCGCAACGGAATTGCCGGGGTGGGTCTGGTGGCAGCCTGTTTGTTGTTGGTCTCCAACCAGCGTGCCTCGCGCAGCATCGCTTCGGGAGCACTCGTCGGCTCTTCCCAGCTGGTGGATGCGCTGACTTCAAATCAACAAGCGATCGAAGCGGCGAATCAAAAACTCAGCGAAGCCGACTGAGTGGCGCTGACCCGAGCGAACATTGTGCGCGTCTGCTAGCTGGTGATGCAACTCTGGCGGTCGCCAGCGAGGGCGTGCTCCCGTTCCCGCCACAAATGGCCGGGTTTCTCTGGACCGCTCTGGCGCAAGAGTTGCTCTGATCCATTGGCAAGGAGACCCAAGTGATCAAGCCAGAGAACGAGCGAGTGAAACCCCAGGACAACATTGGTCGATACACCATGTACCAACCGTCGTTGGACCGGCGGATCGCCATGGACGCGTTCGCGGCGTTACGCACTGGGCATCCGATGTTTGCGCTCTTGGAGCTGGACGTCACCCAGGCTGAGGCGGAGGTGAAGCGGCTGCAACAGCACGGGGAGCGCATTTCGCTGTTCTCGTTCCTCGTGCACTGCATCGCGGTCGCGATTTCAGAGCACCCAGACCTGAACCTGGTGCGCCACGGACGCAGCTTGCTCCGCTTCGAGGATGTTGACGTCAGCGTGCCCGTCGAAATCGCCAGCGAAGACGGGGTGGCGCCCCGCGAGGTGGTGATCCGGCGTGCTCAACACAAGCGCCCGCAAGCGATCTACTCAGAGCTGGAGGCTGCCCGTCAGCGTCATGGTGCGTCTGGCAGCCTTGGAGAGGAGGACCGTTGGACTCGGCGCATCGCCCGCGCAGTATCTTGGCTGCCTGGTTTCTTCAGGCGCTCCCTTGTCCGCTGGCTCATTCGCGATGGCTTTCGAATCAAGCAGCGCGCGGGAACGACACTCGTCAGTAGCGTGGGCAAGTTCGCATCCATACCTGGCTTTTCATTTACCTTTTCCACTGGGCCACGTGCGGCGGTATTCGTCGTGGGCGGCGTGTACGAAAGGCCTTGGGTTCGTGCCGGCAGCGTCGTGGTGCGTTCGGTCCTACCGCTGTCGATCCTGATCGATCATGATCTGGTCGACGGGGGACCAGCCGCGCGCTTCGCCCAGCGCTTGCAGCAATTGATCGAATCCGCCGAGGGACTTTCGCCGCAAGCCGCAGCCAGTACAACCGTCATCCCGCCCCCAGCTGCGTCCGCACCCCGTAGCCGAATAGCTGCCGCGACATGATGGCGTCAGCCACCGTCGTCGGGACCAACTGCTGCCAGCCAGGCTTACCAGCTCGGATCATCTCCAACACCTCATGGGAAAAGATGTCCAAAAATTCCGCATTGATCCCATCCAACGGCTGGATGCAACGCTTGCACACCAAGTAGTTGTAGAGCTGGTTCAGCGGGCTGGGCACGGGGAGATTGTCGACCGTCGTGAGCTCCCCGCTCTTTCGATCCTTGAGCGGGTAGACGTAAATCGTGAGATCATTCTTGAAGAGCCGTCCGAAGCTCTCGAGGATCCCTCCGCTCAGGTGCGTGTAGAAGCCTTCGTCAAACAGCTCCAGCAAGCTACCCGCCCCCAACGTGATCGCAATGCGGCGATCCGTGTAGCGCGCCAGATACGCGCCCAAACGGTAGTACTCGAAGAAATCGGAGATCATCACCGTATGCCCGGTGGTCGCCAGCACCTCTGCCCGACTGACGAAGTCTTGCAGATCGATCTCTCCGTCCGAACGCAGGCTGCGCATGGTGATCTCCATGACTGGAGCCACTGCCTGCCCCTGCATTCCTTCCTCAGATTGAAAGCGCTCGAGCGCTGCGTTCAGCATATCCAGATTGACGTGCGTCACCGGGCGAAAGCGTCCGCGCTCCAGCAGAATGGCTTTCTTGCGCAAGAACTCCGATGGTTGCAGCACCTGTCCGTCGGCGGAAAACATCGCAGCCCCGGTGAGGCCGAGCTGCACCAGACGTAGACTCATCACTCGGTTGTCGACCTGCTTGAACGATTCGCCGCTGAATTCGATCATGTCGATCTCGAGCCGTTCCACGCTCAGCCCATCAAGCAGTGACTCAATCACCTGCTCGGGCTCAGCCGCCAAAAAGCAGGCCGCGTAGACCAGATTGACGCCCACAATACCGAGCGCCTCTTGCTGCAGCGCGTTCTCCAGATCCAACATCCGCACGTGGATGATGATCTGGCTATTGGGTCCTTTGGGATGGGACTGAAATTTGATCCCCATCCAGCCGTGGCACTCATTCGTACCGTGGTAGTTGCGTGCCGAAACGGTATCTGCGAACGCAAAGAATGCAGTGTCTTCACCGCGCACATCTTCGAGGCGGGAAGTGTTGAGTGATTGCTCATATTCCAGCATCGCCTCCAGACGCTCACGGCACACGTAGCGTGGGCACTTGCCGTAGATTGCGTCACTGACACGCATATCGTACGCGGAGATACTTTTGGCGATGGTGCCCGCCGCAGCGCCCGCCTGAAAGAACCAGCGAACGACCTCCTGCCCGGCCCCAATTTCGGCGAAGGTGCCATAGCGGGAGTCGTTCAGGTTGACCGCAAGCGCTTTCTCACGAGGCGTCAGTGGGCGTTCGCTCATCACGCACTAGTGTTCCACTGGGGCTTGACGCCAGTGTTTCCGGCACAAGTCGGGTCGCGCACGCGGGTGCTAGCCGACGGCGCCAAACAACAACAGCGCGCTGGCGAAATACTCGTGATAAGTTTCAGACCCGATGCGGTACAGACCCGTCTTCTGGCTCTCGGCCCTACTCCCGCTTTCATGTTTGACGGGCTGCAGTGATGACGCGGAAGACTGCAAAGCCGCCGCGCGCAAGGCGGACGTGGTAGGGGGCTATCTCCGCAAGCTGGCTACTTCGTGGTCCGGAGCTGAACCGGCTGCAGATCGGCGAAGAAGTCGTTGCCCTTGTCATCCACGACGACGAAGGCCGGGAAGTCTTCCACGTCCACCTTCCAGATGGCTTCCATGCCCAGCTCTGGATACTCGAGCACCTCGACCTTCTTGATACTGTGCAGCGCGAGCTGAGCCGCAGGCCCGCCGATGGATCCCAAGTAGAAGCCTCCATGCTTCTTGCAGGCTTCGGTGACTTGCCGGCTGCGGTTACCCTTGGCCAGCATGACCATGCTGCCGCCCGCCGCCTGAAACTGATCGACGTAGGCGTCCATGCGTCCCGCTGTCGTCGGACCGAACGAACCTGAGGCGTAGCCCTCCGGCGTCTTGGCGGGGCCCGCGTAGTAGACGATGTGCTGCTTGAAGTAGTCCGGCATGCCTTCACCGGCCTCTAGGCGCTCTTTCAGCTTGGCGTGCGCAATGTCGCGCGCCACCACGATCGTGCCAGACAAGGACAGGCGGGTGCGGATCGGGTGCTTGGAGAGCTCGGCGCGGATCTCAGCCATCGGACGGTTCAGATCAATCTTCACCACCTGGTCACTCAGATCTTCCTGGGTGACCTCTGGCAGAAATTGCCCGGGATTGGTTTCCAGTTGCTCCAAGAAGATCCCATCTTTGGTGATCTTTCCCAAAGCCTGACGATCTGCCGAGCAGGAGACCCCAATCCCAATTGGGCACGAAGCGCCGTGCCGCGGCAGACGAATGACTCGCACGTCGTGGGCGAAGTACTTGCCGCCAAACTGCGCTCCGATACCGGTCTTCTGCGCGATCTTCAGGATTTCTTGCTCCAGCTCCAGATCTCGAAAGCCCCGGCCCAGCTCATTGCCGCTGGTGGGCAAGTCATCCAGGTAGCGAGTGCTCGCCAGCTTGACTGTTTTGAGGTTGAACTCCGCGGATGTCCCGCCAATCACGAATGCCAAGTGATACGGAGGGCAGGCCGCTGTGCCCAGGCTGCGCATCTTCTCTTCGACGAAAGCCATCAGGCTCTTCGGGTTCAACACCGCTTTGGTTTCTTGATACAGGTAGCTCTTGTTGGCAGAGCCGCCGCCCTTCGCGATAAACAGGAACTTGTAGGCGGCACCATCCGTTGAATACAGCTCTATCTGCGCCGGCAGGTTTGTCTTGGTATTCTTCTCCTCATACATCGACAGCGGTGCGAGCTGGGAGTAGCGCAGGTTGTTCTTCTGGTAAGCATCGAAGACGCCGCGCGAAAGGGCAGCTTCATCATTGCCTTGGGTGAACACCTGCTGGCCCTTCTTGCCCATGATGATGGCGGTGCCCGTGTCCTGACACATCGGCAGCACACCGCCGGCAGAGATGTTGACGTTCTTGAGCAGCTCCATCGCCACGAAGCGGTCGTTGGCGGTAGCTTCCGGATCATCCAGGATCTTTCGCAGCTGCTGCAGGTGCCCAGTGCGAAGATAGTGAGCCACATCGTGCATGGCCTCCTCAGCCAGCAGAGATAACCCAGCCGGTTCGACCTTCAATATCTCCTGACCCTCGAACTCGGCGGTGGAGACGTAGTCCTTGGTCACACATCGGTACTCAGGCTCGGTACCGCTTTTGGGAAGTAGCTCTTGGTACTGGAAGTCGGTCATCGGTCCGCGACCCTATCCAGTGTCACGGAGGCCGGCAACGCAGCGAGACGAAAAACCGACGCCAGCCTCAAAATGCCGATGAAGATCGGGAGCCGTCCGGGCGTACAAAACGCTGGAGCCCCAAGAATCGGGCAAAGCCTGGCTGCGGCCCGAGGGTCTCCTGCATGTGCCTATGCTTTGGAATGTTCACGATCCCAAGGGCCAATTGCTCGGACCGTTCACCACGGAACAACTGATCCGGGGGCTGCAACACGGCCAGCTGTCACCCCACAGCTGGCTCCGACGCGAGACGGACCCCGGCTGGCAGCCGCTGGCCTCTTTTGAAGCATTCTCCAATTTCTGTGATGAAGAAGCAGAAGCCGAACCCAATGGGGGGATCACCGGCGCCCGCATGGCGCTCGCTTGGTCGGCGCTGCTGCTGGTGTTCGCTGTCGGCTGGTTGACGTTTTGAGCGCAATCAGACGGCGCCCAGCTCGTCCAGCTTGGCGTAGGTCTTTTCCAACCACAGTCGAGCACGCTGCCGCTGCATCGGCTTGAGCGCCAGCTCGCCCGCATCTTGGTTGACCGCCGCCCAGAAGCTGGCCCCGGTGCGATCGATCGCGTACATCGTGGCGGGCTCCAGCTCATCCAACTCCAGGACTGCGCCCCCGTAGTGGCGGATCTGGTCGAGCGCCGAAGAGTCTTTGAACTGACTGAAGTCGCGGCCCCGCCCGTGATTGATGACCGCGACGTACTTCATGTTGTCGCCGAAAGCCTCCACCAGTTGCTCAAAGGCTCGCGTGGAGTCGAACCCACCGTCGGTGACGAACCAGAAGGTCATATCGACGCCCAATTGGCGTCCGTAGTGCATCACGTCAGCCCCATCCAGCCAGCGGCGCAGCAAGCGGACACTCTGCGCGGGCAGATCTACCAGCACTTTGCGGTCAGCCCCTAAAGCGCGGTCCATGATGGCGTCAGCGCTCTCCTGGCGCTCGAGATCAATCGCCTGCGAGAAGTCCGAATAGTAACGCACCAACGCCGGGTGGGACACATCCGCGTCCACCGCGGCGAAGTGCCAATGCTTGTCGATGAAATATTGAGCGAGCAAGCGCGCCGTAACACTCTTGCCCACTCCACCCTTCTCTCCGCCGACGAAATGAATATGACTCACGCCCGCGTTTTCGGTCGGGCCCGAGTTTTAGTCAACCCGGCAGATGCCGGTTGCGGTCAGTCTCGCGAGTGATGGCGGCGATGGTTTCGATGGCTTCCTGGGTCAGCTGGGACCAATCGAAGCGCCAGGACCAGTTGTGGGGCCCCATCGTGCCCGGAGTATTCACGCGGGCGCTGGATCCGAGCCCCATCGCGTCTTGAATTGGAAACAATGCCGCGCAAGCCTGGGTCGACATCACCCCTCGGATCGCCGTGTAGTGAATGTTTGTTCCGTCTGTCGCGTAATAGCGGCGCACGCGGTCGCGCTCGACCTCCAGCTCCTCGGGGGACAGCACGGAGCTGTCATCAGGCTCTCCTGCGTACCAGCCCACCACCGTGTCATTGTCGTGCGTTCCGGTGTAGCAAACGCAGTTCTCCGGGTAGCGGTGCGGCAATAGTTTCTCTTCGCCATTGAACGAGAATTGCAGGATCCGCATCGTCGGCAGGCCTAAGCCGTCGCGCAGCTCCACCACGTCATCGGTCAAGATCCCCAAATCCTCAGCGATGATGGGCAGGTCCGAGCCCAGCCTCGACTTGAGAACGTCGAACAATTCCTTACCGGGCGTCGGTGCCCAGCGCCCATGGATGGCGGTCGGCTCATCTGCCGGGATTTCCCAGCAGGCAGCGAAGCCGCGAAAGTGATCCACACGCGTGATGTCAGTCATCTCGAGCGTGCGGCGCAGGCGTCGGGTCCACCACTGGTAGCCTTCCATCGCGTGCGCCTCCCAGTCGAACAGCGGGTTGCCCCAGCGCTGCCCAGTCTTGCTGAAGTAGTCCGGCGGCACTCCGGCCACCACGGTCGGCTGGCCCTGCTCATCCAGCTGGAACAGGTGCTGTGACGCCCAGACGTCAGCGCTGTCCAAAGCCACGAAGATCGGGAGATCTCCCACGATCCGGATGTTGCGCTGGCGTGCTTCCTGACGCACCGCCTGCCACTGTTGCTCGAACAAGAATTGCAGCGCTTTCTCGACCTTGATCGAACTCCCCAGCTCGAAGTCGACGGTTTCCAACGCTTCGGGCTGTCGCAGCCGTATGTCCCGCGGCCAGCTAAGCCAATCGTCACCGGCACGCGCGTTCTTGATGGCTTGGAAACGGGCGTAGTCGTGTAGCCAGTAATCCTGCGCCTCGCAAAACTGCTCGAACTGCTCACGCATGTGAGGGCCTAGCGCGGGCCCGCCATAAGCGCTGGGAGGAATGCTACCCGGCGTGACCGGTGGA
Organism: Polyangiaceae bacterium; assembly: GCA_050304975.1. Taxonomy (GTDB): domain Bacteria; phylum Myxococcota_A; class Polyangia; order Polyangiales; family Polyangiaceae; genus SZUA-265. The sequence continues at coordinate 2,572 of JBNLEN010000090.1, read as the reverse complement.
ATGCTGCCAAGCGAAGAACCCGTCACTGCCGACAAGAAACGCACCGCCGCCCGGCGAAGCAGCGCAGGGCGCGTGCTCTCGAGCCACTGAAAGTCAATTCGTCCACTGCCCATAGGACCAGTGTAGCGAGCGCTTTCAACCTCTTGTGGCTCCAGCAGGCCTTGTTTCAGCAGTGCGTCCAGACTCAGAAGCAACGTATCTCCGGCGAAACTGGAGCGCCCCTGATACGGCGAAGCGGCGGTGCCGGGCGGAGTCAACGGCAGCACCTGCCACAGCGCTTGCCTCATTTCCTGAAGCACATCCAGCAGCCGGCGAACAGCGCCCACCTCCCCAGCGGCGTTTTCACCGATGCCGATGTCCCCCGCCCCATAAGCACCAGGCAAACTACTGGGGTGCACCAACACACCACTCTCACGAGCGAAAAGCATAGTGCCCAAATTAGCGATAATTCGCGCCCGAAGGAAGGGTAACGATCCCGAAACAGACGAGTGAACAAAACGCCGGGGCGCGAAGGCGGGACTGTTACCCGCGCCCGATCATGGGTATGATTTTCAGGTTTAGGCTGACTTCAATCCCGTAGAGACACGAACGAAACTTTTTCGCTGCAAGCTAACGCGCATAGAGTTCACAATATCGCCCGCCGGGCAGCCCCGTTTTGCGCGAGCCCACACAAGACTTTCTCGCAGCCGTCCGCGAACCTCCACCGAGAGCCCCGCTCGAGTTCGGAACCAGCCATGCTCCAATTCCACATCCTGTCTTTTGAAGGCCCCGACCCGTACTCGCGTGCCGGGGGTATCTCCAGTCGTATCACTGGCCTTGCCGAGTCCCTCTCGACCGCAGGCTTCGAAACTCACCTTTGGTTCATCGGATCGCCGGATGCGCCAGGCCATGAAATCCGAGGAAACCTTCATCTACACCGCTGGTGTCAATGGATCAGCCAGCATCATCCGGGGGGCGTCTACGAGGGTGAATTCCCCAAAGCGAGTGACTACGCCACTTCGTTGCCACCGTTCTTGGTGCGCGAAACGCTCTACCCCCATCTTCAGCGCGGCGGTCATGCAGCGGTCTTGGCTGAAGAGTGGCACACGGCCCACGCAGTTACTCACCTGGACTACTTGCTGCGTCGCGCGGGCGTGCGGCAGTCCGTTCGCGTGCTTTGGAACGCCAACAACACGTTCGGCTTCAACCTGATCGATTGGCAAGCATTGGATCAGGCAGCGACGATCACCACGGTCAGTCGCTACATGAAGTATCGCATGCACTCGCTTGGCGTAAATCCGTTGGTGATACCCAACGGGCTGGAAGCCGGTGCGTTCGACAGTCCAGATCTCGAAGCCCTGGTGGAGATGCGCTTTCGCTTCGATGAGCGCGCACTGCTCGTCAAGATGGCCCGCTTCGATCCAGACAAGCGCTGGACCTTGGCGATCGACACCGTCGCCGAACTCAAGCAGCGTGGAAAGAAGCCGTTGCTCATCGCGCGGGGCGGGATGGAGGCCCATGGCCACGAAGTGTTGCAGCGGGCTGAAGCGTTGCGCCTGAATGTCAAGGAACGAAAACTGACGGAGCCCGGTGCGGACGGACTGCTCAGAGCGCTCGAGAACACCAATGGCGCCGACATCATCCGCATCAATTCACATGTCGATGCAGACGCGCGCCGTGTGTTGTTTCGCAGCGCCGATGCAGTTCTTGCCAACAGCGGGCATGAGCCGTTCGGGTTGGTCGGCTTGGAGGTGATGGCTGCTGCGGGCGTCGCCTGCACTGGCTGTTCCGGAGAAGACTATGCGGTTCCTGGTCAAAACGCGTTGGTGCTCGAGACCGAGAGCCCGATGGAGTTTGTCCAGCTGTATGAGCGCTTGGACGCAGATGACAAAGAAGAGCTGCGACTCGCTGGCCGCCACACGGCACACCAATATGCTTGGGACCGTGTGATCGACCGAGCGCTGTTACCGCGCGTCGACAGCAGCGTACGCGGCCGGCACTGAAGCAGCCAAGCCGCAGACATGCTCCAACAGCTCTCGGTCGTGGCCCAAAGCCTGGTTTTTCCAAGACCGCCGACAAGATGGGCTCCCGGGGGGGATCGATGGCGGTATGCCTGCGGGCGTGGGGGGCGTACGTCCAAGAGGGGCGCCAAAAAGCGCTTTGACGGGGCAATTGTTGGGTTTCTATAATCATCAGGATGACCGACGCGCTGCGCCTGTTGGGCGCTTTCGAGCTGGAAATGGCCGGAAATGCCGTGTCGATCAGCGGCAAGAAGGGTCGCGCGCTGCTCGCCTACTTGGCGGTCGAAGGCTCTGTCTCGCGCGAAAAACTGGCCGGCGTACTCTGGGGTGATCGCGATGAAGACCACGCACGCCAAAGCCTGCGACAGGGGCTTTCCGCGTTACGCAAGAGTCTACCGGAGCCGGATGTGCTGGACGTCAGTGGCGAGCAGATCTCACTGCTGGGCGAGAAGCTGTCGGTCGATACCACCGAATTCGAACGCTGCTGTCGCAGTGACTCTCCGAGCGACTGGCAGGCTGCCGCAGAATTGTACCGCGGTGAGCTGCTCTCAGATCTGCAAACGCGCGAGGAT
>JBNLEN010000089.1:0-25978 GCA_050304975.1 Polyangiaceae bacterium | reverse complement strand
GATCCCGGCGCTGGAGGCGCCTGGTGGGCTCATCCCCGAGAAGATCGAAGGGGCCGCAGTGACCCGCAGCGGCAACGTTTGGATCATCAACGACAACGACGGTGTTGATGACAACAGTGGAGAAACCCAGCTCCTGAATCTCGGCCGCAAGCTCTTCAGGTAAGGGCGCGCGATCCGTATGGGTCCAACGAACTTCAGTTCACCTGACGTTCGTTGGACCCTCGCTTCGTCTAACTAGTTCTTCGCGAGCACTTCCGTGCCCAGCTGGCTGCCGTTGGCCGCCGCCCAAGTGCCGTTCAGGCCGCCGCCAGTCGTATCGTAGGCGACTACGCCGGCACTCTGCCCGGCTACTCCCCAACCGACGATGAACGTATCACCCTTGAGAATGCCCGTCCCGCTATAACCGGCGGGCTTGACGTTCCAGGTCACTTTGTGAGTGTCGCCGGTGGGGGTGATGTTCACCGTTCCCGTATACGTACCAGGACCGCCGGCGTTGGTCGCCGCGGTGATCTTGTAGGTCCCGTTTAATCCCGGAGGGCCTTCGAGCACCTCTGTTCCTATTTTGCCCATGGTTTGCGCCGTGGTCCAGGTGCCGGTGAGCGTGCCCCCAGCCACCTTGTACACGACCACGCCGAAGTTACTGCCCATGCCCCAGCCCACACCGAGCCAATTCCCACTCTGGATCGCGACCCCCTTGTAAGAGGCACTGCCAGGGATGGTCCAATCCAGCGCATAGTGGGGTCCGTGTTGTGTGACCGCCAAGGTTCCTTTGTAGCTGCCTGCGCCGCCAGGATTGGATGCGGCCGTGATCGAATAACTGCCAGCAACAGCACCAGCTGGAGCCTCACCTTGGGCGGCCACGTTTTGCGCTGCGGCCCCTTCTGCTGCGGCGTTCTGTGCGGCCGCTTTGGCGAGCTCTGCGGCCACCTCTTCAGCCTGCTTTTGTGCTTCTTCTTCCGCCGCCTTCTTGGCGCCGTCCAGCAAACCACAGCCAGGTAGCACGAGCAGCCACGCTGCTGTGCCGAATGCGATACTTCGTCCCATGTTCCGTCTCCGTTTTTTCAAAGCACGGCCGCAGCGCGCTGGCTCTTCTAGCCTGCGTCGCGACTGATGTGCATCCCCCGCGGCTTCCTCCCAGCCGCATGGACCGTGAGTCTAGGCTCAGTCGCCCGACAAAGCCAGTGCTCAAGTCAGGGGCGTTGAAGCGGAAGTCTGCGCCTTCAGGACCGAAGTCGCACTATGGACGTCAGTGTGCGGAGTCTTCAGTGTACGGAGTCTTCAGTGTACGGGGCTCTAACGTCCTGATTTTTGCGGCCAGCTGCGAACGGACACGACATCAATCCAATCATCGCCGTCCTTCTGCTTGGAGCTGCCATCCACCCCATCAAACTTCGCGTACCAAGCTCCGCCTGCCACACCGTCCAGCTGCTCGTCGTCGAGTTCGTCTTGCAGGGGTTTTGGGGACGACGGGCTGGGCGGTGGTCGTTTGGCTTTGTTGTCGCTCATAGCTGCGCTCCGGTTTGAGAGTTCAAAAGGTAAACGCCGGGGCAAGAGCAACGAGAGTCGCAGCGGAGGCCGCGGTGTTGCTGCCGGCACAAGACCGGAGCTTGCGAACTGCGTGCCAACACTGGGTGACGCCTTTCCCCGCGCAAATAGCGCTGATTGTGCTGGCTGGGATCAGTGATCGGCCTGGGGTGCCACCGGGCACGTGCCAGACCGGGAGGCCAGGGGGAGCGCCAAGCAGGTCTCAGGCCGTCAGCTCTTTGCGGAGCTCCTGAGGAGCATCGACCACCACCCGACACAATTGCAGTGGCTCTGGCAGCCCCTTCAGCTCGGTCGCGAAGCGCTCTCGGATTTCGGCCCCCTTTAGCCAGCCCGATTCTTCCGCGCCCGTCGCTTGCTGAGCGGTCATCACCAATTCGCCAGGCCCAGCTTTGCCTTGGAGGCGCGCCGCAATGTTTACGCTTTGCCCAAAGTAGTCCAGGATCCCATTCGCGGTCACGCTGTACGAAGGGCCGCTGAAAGCACCGATCGTCAAACGTAACCCCGCGGCATCTGGATGGCGCGCTCGAAATTCGGGCATGGCCCGGTGCATGGCGAGCGCACAGCAGACCGCCTGTTCGTCCGAAGCAAAGGCGGCCATGATAGCGTCACCAATGGTCTTCACGATGGCGCCCTGATGCTCCTCCACAACTTGCTGCAACAATTCAAAATGCTGTTGCACGACCCCGAATGCGCGAGCGTCTCCGAGACGGCTGTACATGGCCGTCGATCCTGTCAGATCGGTAAAAAGCAACGGCGTTCTGCCGATGCGCAACGTCAATCCAGGCCGCAACAACTGAGAGCCCAGCAGGCGCCGAAACTCGGGCACCGTGCTGAGCTCATGCACGTTCGCCGCGTTGCGATCGACGACGACCAACTCCAACTTGGCGTGCACCTCACGTGCGCTCTGGTTGTGCAGCACGAGCTGGCCCGACGGCGCCACCAACAGGTCCGACAGCGGCTCGTCAATGTGCACATTCAAGCTCGCCCCCTGCCCGCTCTGAACCCGCACGACACACTGATTGCCTCCACGAGCGAACAGGCGGTACTTGCCTTCCCGGACGGGCACGGCAATTGTCGCCGACGAATCGACGGGCACGATCACTTGGGTCAGCACATGGGGCGTACGGCTCGGTCCTCCAGTGCAGTAGCGTCCCTCATGGATTTGGCGAACGCTGCGGTGCGGACGAAATGTGGCTTCCACCGCGCGATCTAGACTGATCCCAAAGTTGAGATCACACAGGTGACAGCGCCCACTCTCTCCGATCCCGCTGAGTGACTCCTCCCTGGAAGCGGCGGTATGGCAGCTGGGGCAGACCAAATCCCAGCGCAATTCCAACAGACCGCACACCGTGGCGTGCAAGCACACCGCTAGCACGTCGCGACGCGGCTCTTTCCACTGCTCCGCCAACTCGAACGGACGCATCCGGTCCAGCTCCAAGTCACTGGCGAACTGTACGTACTGAACGAGTCGCTTGGCGATGTCTCGGCGCTGCGGGCCGACTTCTGGTACGAGCAATCCCATCGCTCGCTCCAACTCGGTCGGAGCGCACTGGCTAAAGCGTACTCCCTCTGAGCCGTCGAGCAGACCCTTGGCAATCGCCTCATCATCCCGCTTGACTTGAGCCAGCAAGTTACCAACCGCTTTGTACATCTCCCAGCGCACGATTGCAGAGATCCCCCACAGCTTGGGGACCGCTTCCACACGGATCGTGACTTTGGACCCCGTGGGGGTGGGCTCAAACATGAACTTCGTGTCGATGTATTCGATCACTCCCTTCGTGGTGACTCGGCGTACGCTCAAACACTCGTACTTGACGAACTCGAACGGGTACTCGTCATACTGGACGGGCAAGCCACCGCGGACTGTCTTGACCGTGTAGCGTGCCGCGGAGCCCTTCTCCTGCTCGTCGAGCTCGAGGACATGCAGTCCTGCCGCGCGATTCATTCGCTCAGTATCTGCCACTAGGGGCCACAGCTGCTCGACACTGGACGAGCATTCCAACGCACGCTCGACCACCACCCTTCCCATCTTGCGAGCATACGGCAGAGCCGCGCTGGGGCAACGTCGCCCCACACGCCGGTAGCAATGTAGGTGTAACCCCCCGCTGCAGACTCACGGAATAAGAGCCGCACCCTTTCGGCCATTTTCGCGGATCCCCGAGCGCACCAGCCGGGCACTTCTTATGCAAGCAGCGCCGCAAACCGTACCCATATGCATGAATTGGCAGAGCCGGTGGTTCTTCGCTCTGGGGCTCGCGGGGACCGGCGTCATACTGGGATGCTCCTATGACCCGGACGAGCGCTGCGGTCCGCGTCAAGTGTACGCAGATCCCAACGCTTGCATTTGCGAACCCGGCTACGTCTTCGACGACTCCGGCAGCGATTGTGTGCGCTGCGGAGAGCACGAGCGAGAAAATGGCGGCGTTTGTGTCTGCCAAGACGGCTACGCGCGCTCTAGGGCAGGGGCCGCTTGCGAGCAGGTGTCCGCTGAGCTCGGCGCCGCCTGCGATGATGAGCAGCCGTGCGCCGGAGACGAATTCGACTACTGCCAGATGAGCGAGGGCAGCGAGGGGTATTGCACCAGCGCTGGATGCGCAGATTCGAATGACTGTAAAGCGGGCTACGCCTGCAATACCCAAGCTGACCCAAGCTACTGCCAACGCCCACCAGTTGGACTGGGTCAAAGTTGTGAGAGCTCCGCCGATTGCGCGGACACGGAAGCCACGTATTGCGAAACGCTGACGTCCAATACCTGCCTAGTAGAAGGCTGCGAAACAGCCGACGACTGTTTTCCAGGAAACGAGTGCTGCGACCTATCTAGCTTTCTGGGCACCAGCTTGTGCTTGCCAGCCGACGTCTCCGCGGAGTTCTGCCCATGAGCTTTCGGCAAGCGCTTCGGCATCACCTGCAGCACTTGGTGGTCGGCGTCGGCACTACGCTGAGCCCTGTTGTTCTGGCTCAACCAGCGCCCCCGCCAGAAATTCCAGCGGATCCACCCACTCAAGCCCAATCCCCCGCATCCCCGGACGCAACTGCTGAGCCTGATGCGCCGGCGCCGCAAGGCAGCGCTCAACAACTCGCCGTGAAACAAGCAGCAGCGTCGCCCCCTGATGCCACCCCAGCTGAAACGCAGGGACCCGACCAAGAGCCGGCCGCCGCGGCGAAAGATGCCGGCGCCAAAGACGCGGAGGCAACCGACGTCGAAGCCTTGATGGCCGAGCTGAACACCGAACAAGCCACGGACGAATTTCTGGCCGAGCAAGGCGCCGAGCTCGACCTGTTCGGGTTTGCCGATTTTACTTACGATCAAGTACTCAACGGAGAAGACAGCAGCTGGCGTGACGTCTACCAGCGAGGCAGCTTCATGGTTGGCAACTTGAACTTGTATCTAGACGCGAAGATCAGTCAACGTTGGCGTAGCCTGGCTGAAGTGCGCTTCACCTATCTTCCGAACGGCAGCTTGCCGTCCATCGACACCCGAGACACTTCCACCATCGGCGCAGCTTCTCCAAACACCACAGTGTCAGACCCGGCAGAAAATCAAAATGCCCTGCGCTGGGGCGGCATCGAAATTGAGCGTGCCTGGCTCGAATACCAGCATCACTCCCTACTCAACATTCGTATGGGGCAGTGGCTCACGCCATACGGCATTTGGAACGTAGACCACGGCACCCCGACCGTCATTGGGGTGCAGCGGCCCTACACCATCGGACAGGCGCTGTTTCCAGAGCGCCAAACGGGCATCCAACTGCACGGCAGGTTCTATATGGGGGCGACCACGCTCGGATACCACGCGACTGTCTCAAATGGGCGCGGTCCGATCGACGAATACCGCGACCTAGACAGTAACTTCGGTGTTGGTGGTCGCCTGTACGCGGAGTACCTAGGCCTCGGAACCCTCACCCTAGGAATTTCGGGCTACAAGGGCACGTACACTGATTCGCAGCGTTCTCCGGGCATCGACCCGGACACCGGAGAGCTTACCGTAACCAACCAGATCACCGAGCAATATGATGACATCGCCCTAGGCGCCGACCTCAAGTGGGAATGGCAGGGTTTGCTACTGCAGGGAGAAGCCGTCGTCAACGACGCCGTCTACGAAGACGACTTTCGTCCCCAAGCACTTTCAGTGGTCGTCGGCAGGCCCGCGTTGGTGGCCGACTCGCGAACCCTGGGCGCCTACGTCCTGGCGGGCTACCGCCTGGACTTCATGGGCATCATGCCCTACGCGTTGGCAGAGACATACAATTTCGCCAACACCGTTATCTTTCCCCATGCACGTTGGGTCTCTGTGGGAGTGAACATCCGCCCCGAGGCGTCGATCGTTCTGAAGGCGCAGTACAATCACGCCGTATTCGACGGCCAAGCTCCCTTCGTTGAAACCGACGAAGCATTGCGCATGATGAGACTGCAGGTGGCATGGGCCTTCTGAGCTCACAGCTAAGAGCGATGCTCACGATTTGCATCGCGGCAGCCGTGGCCGTGCTGGTGGCGCTGGCTCCTGAACCTGTGCAAGGACAATCCGGTCGTTACGCATTGCTCGTGATCATCTCTTCGGACAATCCGACCAGCGACATTTCGCTCAACGAGCTCAGGCGCATCTTCCGCAGCGAAAACACAGAGACCCCAAGCGGCAAACCATACTTTCCGCTGAATCAGCCAGCACGCACCACCAACCGCATGCATTTCGACGAAGTCGTGTTGCGTATGACTCCCGATCAGGTGGGGCGATTTTGGATTGACCGAAAGATCCGCGGCAAGAGTGGCGCGCCGCGCTCCGTCAACAACCAAGCTTTGCTGTCCAAGGTGGTAGCCAAGGTTCCCAACGCCATCAGCTACATCGAGAAGCGATATCTTGGAGCCGGTGTCAAAGTGGTCAAGATAGACGGGCACGGCCCTAGTGACGGCGACTACCCGTTGTGGATAGAGCGCTAAACCTCTAGAAACTCACGTCAAACCTGGGCGCCAGACAGATCTGGCCAGGACTACAATCATGCACATCTGGGGACGCGCCACGCTGCCCGGGCTTGGGGCTCAGCGTTGAAGCAGCTTCCGCCCCAGGTTGGGGCGCGCCTCGGGTGGCGGCGCCTGGAACGTTATCTAGCGCAATGCTAGCCCGCACGCCGTTGGCCTGCCAGTAGGCGACTTCTGCCGAGCTGGCTTTGAATTCGATCCCCGGATCACCATCGTCATCCCACTTGTCCAAGGCATGCACGACGCGACCGTTCTCTTCTTTGGACTCAGTGACATAGCCACTGCCTTCAACATGCCCGTAGAGCGGTGTGCCGCCGCATTCGAGCAACAGGTGAACCATGTCAGTGACCAGCCCCGAAGTCTTGGTCAGCTGAAACTGACACTGGTCCCCCACCTTGATTTGCCCAGTCCCCTTGGCCTCAACCACCTCTCCCGGGTATCGTTGTTGGTCTAGCTGCGTTTTACCAATGTCATTGATATGGGGTATCACCATCGGCAGCAACACCGGCAACACTCCCAGCAGTGCAACCCCTGCCACGATCAAAAAAACGAACGCTGGTGTTTTCTTCGCCATGCTGTTGCCTCTCCGTCGCCGTCAGTGGCAACCTTCGATAGTCAGGCTTCCGCTGATTTGGTCCCCGGAATCGAGCTGACAATCCAGCGTCAGCCGAGCGTCCAAGACTCGAACGTCGTTGATAGTAGTACTGGTCCGCTCGATGTCGGCCGTGAACCGCTGGCATGTCTTGGCGTCGAGCGCGACGCGCTTGCACTCGGGCCCCTTGCAACTACCAGGGATCTGCACAATCGCCACGCGGCCCGCGCGCGGGTCGTCGTACAACTTGATCACTTCTTCCGACGAGCGAGTGGAACCAACCCACACTCCAAAGAAACCGTCGTGCTGCCCGGAAGAGCAAGTATCTGGCGCCAGCGTGAAGTCCCCCAGTAATGAACCGCTGCCCTGCAACTGCCCGGTGACTTCACCGCTGGTAAACACGGCGAACAACACCACCGGTACGACAATCAGCGGGAGGAATGCGAATGCGCCGGGCCCAACCAGCTGCCCCCAGGCGCTGCTGCCTTTGATGTTCTTTGCAGCTGCCAGCAGGTCAGCCGTGGGCGTCAAGGGAGCGTACTGCGGCCTGGACCACGGGCGCCCGTGCGAGGTGAGCTCAATCCCTTTCGCTAGCTCAACCGTGTCCAACAACAGCGGCTGTAGCTCCTCTCCTGGAATATACTTGTCCTTGCCTCGGCCTTCATGCACATGCAGGTTGATGTCGCTTTCATCAACTTGTAAGCGCGCAAGCCGGGGTTTCCAGCGTTCCAGGTACCAGAAGAACGGCTCTAGCGACTCTCGTTGCCCCCGCTCGATGGCGTCCGCGATCTGCAGGGTGGCGTAGCGAATGGGAAAGGTCTCATCGAACCGGAAATCTCCGGTTGAAAAACGCCTCATCTCGTCTGGTGGGGAATCATGCTCACTCGCCTCCGTGGCTAAGAAGAACGGGCTGCTATGCAATTCGACCTCAATCCCGTCGTCGTCAGGATCGAGTTCGACGTCACGACCGTGAAGCTCCTCATGGATGGTCCCCAAGTGATGCTGTGCGGAGACTTCCTTGCCGTGGAAAGTCCACCCGAACTGCTGACACACGAGCTCCATGGCCGCGCGACACAGCACTTTGCCCTTTCCGCGCTCGAGATTCTTGCGCGCCTTGACGATGAGGATTGTCAGAACCCCGGCAGCGAAAAACACACCGCCCACCAGCATCAGCCCCAACTGCAACTCCGAGCGAAACCGGCGTCCGACGGTCATTGCAATCACGACCAAGCCGATGCCCAAAGCGTTGAGTGCGGCGCTGGTCAGGAATACTCCCGTCGGAATCTGGCTAGCACTTCTTCCGCTTTTGGACGGGCCTGGCTTGTTTCGCCGACGAGCCAAAGCCGCCTGCTCTTCTTGTTGTTCGCGGGCACGCTGCTGCGCCAAACGTTCTTGGCGTGATGGCCCCTCGTAGCGCACCCACCACCCACTGACTTCCTTGACTGGGTGCAGGCGCTTCCACAGTTCATCAGGAATGAACACGTCCGTCTTGCAATAGTCACAAGGGTGCACCCGCGCGTGCTCGGAAGTGATCGACAACCCCGCGCCGCACTTGGGGCAAGCCATGGCGATCGGCCTAACCTGCTGCTGGTCGACGCTGGCGGTCACAGCTCCTGGAGCTGCAGGAGGTCGCTCAGCTCCGAGCACCTGCACCACCGAAGGACAAACTTGGATCAGCCAAGCGGGCGCTGGGTAGACGTCGCAGGAGGTCCCGCATTGAGGACAATAGATCCCCCCATCCTGGGCGATCGGAACTTCTGGCAGTGGACTCTTGCAGCCCTTGCAGTGAGGCTGGCGGCGTTGCTGTTTGTACTTGAAGGTGCCGTCTCCCCCCATCAACGTGCCGCCATGACCAGTGCCTTCTGCCAGGCCCTCATAGTCGTCTTCTAGGTCATTGATGAAATCGGCAATCGTGCTCGCCTGGATCTGGTTTTCCTTAAAACAGTACGAGCATGACACCGACGTGAGTGGGCCGTTCACTGGCATGGGTTGACCGCAGCTGCCGCAGCTGCTCCTCAGTTCGAAGTATCCGTATCTCGACATCACCACTTCCAGTGTGTAGCAGGCGCAGGAGCCCCCACTCCGCGACTTCCAGGCTTAGCAACAAACTGGCGTTAGCTGAAGCGCAGTTTTCCGGTACGCACACTCCGGGCAGCCAAAGACGGCGGACCAGAAGCGCGCTAGCGGCGTTTGGGAGCTCAGTCCGTCGGAGGCGCGGAGTCGGCGCTAACCCACGAGGATATCAGCTGTCGTAGGCCGTTGCGGGACTTCTTCGCGCTCGCGCTACCGCTGGTCGCCCGCGCGTTGCGCAGCAAAGTCCGCAATTCTTGCCGAGAAGCTTGGGGATGTTCCTGGAGAAATTGACTAAGCGCCGCATCCCCATCCTGAAGCAACTTGTCGAGCCAAACATCGACAGGCCCGGGCCCCACCACGGCAGCCACGCCCTCTTCATCAAGAAGTTGCAGGCGCTGCGCAATCGCCTCCGTGTCCTCCGCCCGCATCACGGCGCGCAACCTGCGCAAGGACCGATTGCGAGCGGTGGCGCTCTTGATCAGCCGGGTGTCGTGAACGACGTCGTACACTTCCTCAGGCAGCTGTAACGCGTTCAGCCGCTTGTCGGATAGGGCCACCAGCTTGCTCGCCAGCTCAGCCAATGCCGCCTCTGACGCTTTGCGCTCCTTGTCCGCGTCAGTCCGAGAACGGGTCTCGCGGTCATCCTGCTCAGCGCGGTTCAGCTCATCCAGTCGGTCTCGAAGTTTGCGCACGAAGGGGTCATGTGCCGTCACTCGAGCTTCGTCAAGCACTTCCCGCTATTGGTGCAGCACATTCAGGTGAAGCGCGTGGAACGCCGACGCCCCCGCCTGCGTCTGTGGCCAGTGTACTGTGGTCGTGGTATCTGCAACCCCATGCTCGACAGTCGGCTGCCCCAAATTGGTCCCCAACCGTCACGCTCATGCTGGTGTCTCGCTGGCGTGTTGAGCCTGCTGGTCAGTGGCTGCCCCAGCCAAGAGGAAATCGAGCCAGCGGAAAATTGCGAAAGCTTCTTCACGCCAGAGGATTTGAGCATCGATCCGGGCTCGCTCCACAGCCAAGATGGTAGCGCCGTGTTGCCGATTTCCTTCACTCTGGGCAGCCAAGCCGCGGAGGGCTCAGGCTGCATCTCAGTCCACGCCGACGCCTACGACGTCGACAACTTCAACACGACCAACAAGCTCGCCACCGCACGCGGCTGGCTCAAGGTAGACAAGAGCGGCTCCAACTACGAGGCGGGGCCGCTGCATCTGGTTTTTGAGCAAACGGCGGCAGAGCTCGACGGACGGGACATCATCCTGTCCGTCAATTTGCTCGGCTCAGCCATCAACTTTCAGCTCACGCCCGACGTGACGCTTGAAGCCACGGACTCCGAACCACCAGCTTCGGCGGATGATTGCTCTTCCGAGCTGGACAGTCGAAAGCTGGAGCTGTTTGACGAGAGCGGAGTGTATGAGGAGGGCCGAGCCGAAGAGCTGGTGTTTGGCCTCCAAGGTTCTGTCATGCTCGCGCCCCGACTGCGAGTGAGCGCCGAAGACAACGATCCTGACGAGGTATGCGCCGCCGTGCTGCTATTCAACGAGCTGGAGCTGCCGGAAGGCGCCTACCATGACGGCACTAACAGCGGCATGTTCGCACTCGAACCAGCGGATGGTTTTCTGCGCACCGGAGCCATCTTCAATCCGTTTGACGTGAGCGAAGAAGAACTCTCCGGCAAGGACATCACCTTCGACGCGACGGTCGTCACCGACACATGGCGGGCAGAAACCCGCGTCAGCGTGCCGATTAAGTAGACACTACGTGTTCTACTGGCGCAGCCAATGATTCGGTCGCCGTCGCAGGCGGGACCCCAAGACGGGTTCCTCCGCAAACAACCCGAGCAGCCAAGTCACCGCGACCATCCCCACTACCACTTCGAGCATGAATCGAAGTGAGCCTGAAGCAGGACTCGGGGGCCAAGTTTTCGCCGTCACGCACGGTCACAAACCGGGCACACGCTGACACCGTCGTGCACGACAGCCCCCCGGACAGCTCTCCCGCACAGCTGCGATATTGAGGACTTAGCTCACTCCTCAGCTTTGGTCCGGGGCTTGCTAACTGCACCCCAAAAGAACGTCGGAAGCGCTCGGTCGATAGGGACTGGCCTCGGGAGGACATATGTATTCAAAGCTCAAACGCACTTCAGCCACGCTGGCCACACTGGTCGCCCTGGCCTGCACTTTAGGGACGTCTGAAGCGGCCGCCTGCGGCGGCTTGTTTTGCTCCAGTGCCAGTCCCGTCAACCAAGCGGCGGAGCGCATCGTCTTCTCCGACAATGGTGACGGCACCATCACCGCAGTGATAGAAATCAAGTACCAGGGGCCGTCTGAACGCTTCTCTTGGGTTCTACCCGTGCCAGGAGTCCCTCAGATTGGGATCTCGTCGAGCCAAGTGCTCGACAGGCTGCAGAACCGCAGCAATCCCACGTATCAGCTCATCAATCGGTTCGACGACAGTTGCGACATCGTCAGCGACGACGATGCCGCGGGCGGCTTCGCCGATGCTGGCATAGGGGACGATAGTGCCGAAGAGCCGGTGGTCAGCGTGCTGGCATCCGGCTCGCTTGGCCCGTTTGACTACCAAGTGATCATGGTCAACCCCGAAGCGGAAAACCCAGCCAGCGCCGCCATCGAGTGGCTGGAGCAAAACAACTACGACGTCACTGCTCTCGGGGAAGAGATCCTCGGAGACTACCTCGCCGATGGCCTCAACTTGGTGGCTTTCCGGCTCAGCAAGAACGCTAGCGTCGGGTCCATTCGGCCCGTCTCCCTGACCTACAAGGCCGAACGCGCGATGATCCCGATCCGCCCAACCGCTGTGGCAGCCAACCCAGACATGGGGATCCTGGTGTGGGTTTTGGGCAAACATCGGGCGGTTCCTACCAACTATCGGACGCTCGAGCTGAATGAAGCCTTGATCGATTGGTTCAACCCAAACAGCACCTACAATCAAGTCGTGATCGCCGCCGCCAATGAAGCCGGGGGGCAGGGCTTCGTGACAGAACGAGCGGGGAACGCGACTGCGTATCGCTCCGTGGCTTGGTCTGGCAGGGAAGACGACACTTGGCAGGAGCTGCAGCGTATGACTTCAGCGGACCGTCGCCTCGAGTTGCTGCTGGACAGCGCTCGCACGTTTGGGGCGGCAGACGGCTACGCCGACGCCATCGGGCGTGCTGTGCCCCTGCGCTCGGGCGTCGACGTGGACGAGTTCTTGAACTGCGTCAATTGTTACTTCGACGACTTCCGCGATGCAGGCTCTACAGACGCCGGCGTCTTCGGCGATTCAGACGCTGGGACCACGGGCATTCGCTTCCCCAAAGTAGAAGAGGATCCCATCGGCGGGATGGTCGCTTCGGACTTCATCGACGCGTTGAGTGAACTGGTGGTGGAGCCCATGCAGCAGACGCAAGAGCTATTTGACGAGGCGGACTACGCCACTCGACTGTACACCACGATGTCCCCGGATGAGATGGACACGGATCCCGAGTTCGATTTCAACCCAGACCTGGCAGACGTGGACAACCAGCACGTGCGTGAACGAGTGACCTACTGCACCGAGGAAGGCGACGGCTGGGTGATAGACTTTGACGGCTATGAGCTGCACGGCACTGGTCGAACCTGGCCGGTTGCCCCCGGGGAGCAGCCCGCGAACTGGCGGATCTTGCAGCTCTCCACCAGCGGTGCTGGGGAGGTCATCGAAGACAACCGTGATGACCTGCTGGAGGACTTGCCAGAGTTTGAGCCCGAGGACTTCCCCGATATCGACGACGTCAGGCGCGCTGACGAGGGCTCTCGGGGCGACGATTCCAAGAGCCCCGATGATGACGACGACGATCTTGACGAGGCCGATGAAGATGACACCGAGCTCAGCTCCAACTCCACGTCATCAGATGGTTGCGGTTGCCAGCTGGTCGGTACGAGTTCGAGCGTCGGCGGCTCTGGCCTTGCCGGCTTGGGCTTGATGGGTTTGGGACTGATCGCGCTGCGGCGACGCCCCTCCCCCGAACCCAGCTGACCAGCGTCGCATCAGCTCTCGCTGGACTGTTCCCCTCGGCGCAACAGAGCATTGCGCCGAGCCTGGCTACCCAACCCGCGGCGCGAGCGGTACGTCTCCCTCAACAACCCAAGGGAGATCACTACCAATGAAATACATGACACCCCTGTTGCTCGCCGCGGTCACGGTCGGTTTGAGCGCGTGCGACAACGATTTCAAGGACAAGCCCGCTGCACAAGTTTCGCAAGCCGCCGAGCGAAGCGAGGCTGCTCCAGACGAGCCTGCGACGGCGAAAGACAAACCAGCTGCAACCCACAAGGCGGAAGCGCTGTCTGTGGATAGCGCTTCCAGCAGCATCGGTTGGGTCGGCGCGAAGGTTACCGGCAAGCATGAGGGCGAGTTCAAGCAATTCAAAGGCTCCGCCCAAGTGGAAGGCAATGAGCTGAAGAGTATCAGCTTCGAAGTCGAGACAGCTTCAGTCGTCAGTGACGCGGAGAAACTGACCGGGCACTTGAAGTCCGCTGACTTTTTCGAGGTTGAAAAGTATCCGAAAGCGAGCTTTCGCACGACTGGCATCACCGAGAAGCCTGGGACGGACACCAGCCACGAGATCACCGGCGATCTGACGCTGCGTGGCGTGACCAAGTCCATCACCTTTCCGGCCAAGGTAGAGGTCGGCAAAGAGTCTGTGAAAGGCAGCGCTGAGTTCACGATCAATCGACAGGACTTCGGGATCACTTATCCCGGAATGAAGGACGATCTGATCAAAGACGACGTGCTGCTGAAGTTGCAGCTCAGCTTCCCACGCCAGTAGCACCGCCATCTGGGCATTTTCACCAATTCCACAGCGGGAATGACTTGAAAGCCCGTCTCGCGTGACGAATCATGAACCGATGATTCGTCGCGCGCGCGTGTTAGCCAGCACGATGGGGTGGCTCGGCTTGGCTGTAGCGCTCCTGGGGTGCAGCGACGACGGGGGTCATACGCGACCAGTGCTGAGCCCGTCCGGCGGATTCATGGACGTAGCCCCTACGCCAATTCCCGCAAGTCCTCCCCCCGACCCCATCAACACGCCACCTTCGGCGGATCAGCCGCCTAAGTCTCCGCCGTCCGGCTCTTCGCCGCCTGAGCCCCCACCGCCCGCGCTCGACCCAGAGACCGTCGACACGAGCGACCTGCCAGATCCAGAGCAGCTGCCGCAGCGCGCGCCGTACGCCCATGCCTTGGCGCGCTTCCTTTGGTTGAGAGATGCTGCGCCTGCGTGGCTCTCGGCATTGGAGCTTCAAGGACAACTGCGCGGCGCGACTCAAGACCAAGCCGTGCAGTACATGCTCGCCCACGAGGACTTCGACCGCGGCATCGCCGCCTTCTTCGCTTCTTGGGCGGAGTTTCGCCGGAGTGCCGATCTGGGACCACTAGAGTCATACCCGGACTTGGACGTCGACGAGTTTGCTCTCCAGGCCAAGCTAGAGCTGCAGAACTACGCCATCGATTTGGTTCGCCAGAGCCGCCCCCTGCATGAACTCTACTTCGGCGAGCCGTACGCCTTGGAACAACCGTATCTCCAGGAGCTGTTTACCGACGAGCCCCGATTGCGGCAGGGTCTGCTGCAGCAGCCATTCTTGCAAGCCGCCGCCACCGCCCAAGGCAACGCGACGATCCAACGGGGGTACTTCGTCGCGCGGCGTGCCTGGTGCATCACCATGCAACCCCCGCCCCCCGAAGCGGGCCATCCAGATGCGCTCGAAGTTGCGGAAGCTCAAACGCCTCGCGAAGCTTTGGATGCACTCCAAGAGAACGCTGTCTGCACCGGTTGCCACTCTGTGCTGGATGGGTCAGGCGTGCCCTTCGATCAGTTCGATGCGCTGGGCAGAGTGTTGGAGCTCGGATATCCAGACACCATGGGCCGCTTGCACACCGGAGAAGAGGTCGCGGACTCTTATGAACTCGGGGCCCGGATCTCCACGGCTCCGGAAGCTCAGAAATGCTTCGCAGCCAATCTGCTGACGTTCGCGTTGGGTCGCGCGCTCAACGATGAGACCGACAGGGGGTCCTGGAATGACCTGCTCGCTCTGAGCACTCGCGACGCACCAATCTCGGAGCTGTTCCGACAGGTCGCCATCAGCGAATCCTTCTCGCGTTGCACGCGGACGCATCTGGAACTCGGCTTATGCCTGACCGTCAAGTAACCGCACTCAGACTGTACATTCAGGTGTAGTTCTTGACGAAGTCCACCTGCTGCTGAGTCTCCACCGCCCGGGGTGAGCGGGCCGCACGAACCATCTCAATCGCGTCTTCGGGACTCATCGCCAGCACCTGCTTCAGAAAACAAGCGACCACCATACCGCTGCGCCCCAACCCGCCGGCGCAATGCACCAGGACCTTGCCGCCAGTCGAAATCTCGTCCTCCATCAGCTGGCTCAGCCGCTGCATCTCTTCCACGGAGCACACTTTCTGATCGACAATCGGCAGCTGGTCCGCGGCGATCCCCAACGCGGCGTATTCCTCCATCAATTGAGCAACGCCGTAGTGGGTCAGCTCGTCATCGCCCAGCAGGCAGATCACGCGGGTGACGTTCTCCCGGCGCAGCACTGAAAGGTCATCGCTCAAGTCCCGACCCAAGTCGATGCGACCGGGCAGCAACGTCAGTCCAATGCGCCCCTTCATGCCCGGAGCGTCCGGCAACCAATCAATGCGCAGCTCGGCAATTTGCCGCATCTGGGTGAGTAGCTCTGCGGCGCGACAAGCAGTGTAGAGCGCCCAGCGCTTCTGCAGCGGGGTCGATTCGTCAAAGCTGAGCGTGTGCACCGCATAGCGCAATTGTCCCGTCAATAGTTGCATCACGGAACGGTCGGAGCCCACCAGCTGTGGATAATAGCTGCGCAGTTGCTTCACTGCAGCCAGCGTCCGCTGCAGGTTTTCGGACGTCACGAACGACGGCAGCTGTAGCTCTGCCCGCAAATCGCGCACCTCCAGCAACCAATCTGTAACGGCGAACGCCTGCTTCAGATCCGCCGTCGAGTGCAGTGCTGTCATGATGTACAGCAGGTCGTTCTCGAGCTTGATCAGGTCCATCAGCACGTGACTGCGCCGCGTGTGGAAAAAGTCGATCAACCAGACATTCGACTGTTGATCGATCACGATATTCGCACCGTTTAGATCCCCGTGAACATAAGCCAGGTGTGTGCGATCTCGCTCGTCTTGGGGTAGCTTCGATAGTGTTTCCGAATAGAAGCGAACCACGTTGGGCACGCTCACACTCTCACCGTCCGAGAGGGGGATCTCAATGCGCTCGCCGTCTGCCGGCCCGCGGATGACTTCAGCCACGCGCTCACGAACCCCTGACGCCCATTGCGGGCTGAAACCGTAAAGCTTGAGCAGGTTGCAGCGCTCCAAACGCGCAGCCGCGTACAGTCGACCAAGCTGCTCCAAAAACACCGTATCCAGGATCTGCTGGACGCGCTCCTGCGCCAATCCTTGGGCAAACTGCCGCTGAAACGTTGACGAGAACCCTCCGCCCATCGACGCGTAACGGTACTTCAGAGCGCCGCGTTCCTCGAAGTCGGCAAACTCGGTGATCTGGGGCGCAGAGTTACCGAGCACCGCCTCAATGCGTTGAAAGTGCGCCCGCTCCTGAGCGATCGGACCACGCGGACCGATCTTGACGACGTGAGCCACTTGCTCATGCCCGTCGCGATCAGTGCCCGTGGCACCCAGTACCAGGTTGCCAGAAAACCCGCCGTCCAACACTTTCAAAGCGACGCTCGAACAGTCGCGAAACAGGTAGCGAATCAAACGCCTGTCGGCCTCCGCGATGGCTGCCTCGCCGTGCACCTGCAATAGCGGCCGACTGTCGCTGACTCCCGGAAGAGGCACCTCAACCCGCTGTCCAGCGAGCCAATCACTGAACTGCCCCACGGACTCGAACACCTCGACGCCGAGCACGCGCACGAGTTGCTCGAGCGCATGGTAGTGCTCCGAACGAGACGACGACGCGCACAGGGCGCTGCACACACCGAGTTCGAAGTTCGGAAAGCGCGTGCGTAATTCGTAGGCCAGGAAAGAAACCTTGGCTTCGGTCCAAACCCCGGTAATCCCCACACGACACGGCGTCGCCGCATGGGGAGAGATGAGCTGCGGCAAGTTGGTATCCGTGAAGTCGTTGAGCGTGGTGGCGTCAACTATTTGAACGGCTGGGCTTTCATCTGGCAGCTCGAACACGAATTCTGCGCCTGGTGTGTGCTGAATGCAGTGCTCCCCGAAAAGGTCCAAGTGGGAACGCTGGCGTGGGTCTTCGCGGTCGTGCCAATCGCGGATGTGCACTACTGACAGGTCATGCCCAGCCCGTTGGTGCGCCCAGGACAAGAAGCGCCGCACCGGACTCGTTTGCGGATCTTGTCCCATCAGGCGGCGCGCTTCGCTGTGGCCGACGTGCAATGCGTTGGGCAGCGCTTCGTGAACCGTCAGGGGCTTGACGAAATCAACTTGCAAACACTCCGTGAACAACAGCGCGGGCATGCGCTGATTCTACCCTGAATTCGGCCGCACCGGACAGCTCGTGGGGTGCGATTCAGCGACCTACACTGGCTACCAGATCCGACAAGCTATCGCGATCACGCGCCCACTCCAGCGCTCTAGCGAGATCACTCGGTGTGAACGGCTTCTGGATGTACGGCGTCTGGCTCTTGTCGAACATCTCGCGCGTGTCGGGCGTGAAGGGGCCGCCCGTAATGAAGATGAATCGTTCCGCCAGATCCGGATTGAGTTCACGTACCTTTTCATGCAGCTCAATACCGGTCATGTTGGGCATCATGACGTCGCAGAACACGACGTCAAACTCTCCCTGCGAAATGGACTCCAGGGCTTGAGCCCCGCCGTTGACGATCGTCACCTCGTGCTTGTTCTTCATCAACCGGCGGATGGCGCGAGCGACGAACGCGTCGTCATCAACCACCAGAACTCGCAACGGACGCGCGTCGTCCGGTGGCGGCATGGAACTGGGTTTGTGCCGCGCTTGTTGTTGCGCGGGCGCGGCCGGCAGCCAGACGGTGAACTTCGACCCGACCCCCACAGCACTCTCCACTTCGATTTCGCCCCCCAGCGCAGTCGCAATGTTGCGACAAATGGATAGTCCCAAGCCGGTTCCCATTCCAATCGGTTTGGTGGTGAAGAATGGATCGAAGATTCGCTTCAGTTTCTCTGCCGCGATCCCCGAGCCTGTGTCGGCCACGCTCACCGCAATCCGCTCATCGCTGCGAAATACGCGCACGGTAATGGTGTTCTTGTCTGGCTCGCCTTCGCGAATGCTATGTGCGCCGTTCATCAACAGGTTTAGAAACACTTGCCCCAAGCGCGCGTTGGCGACCACGACCGGAGATTCGTCATCATATTGGCGAAGCAGCCGGGCGCGGAACTTGATCTCGTTCTGGGCAACCTTGATCGACGCATCCAAAACGTGTCGCACGTCCATTGGCCCCATGCGCTCATCGGAGCGAGCAAACGTCTTTAGATCTTTGACGATGTCACGCACGCGCTCCGCGCCCGAGCGAGCTTCACGCAGCGCATCGCGCAGCTCACCGTATTGGGCGGGGAGCTCGCCCAGGGCAAAAGAAATGTTGTTGAGGATGTAAACCAGCGGGTTGTTGATTTCGTGTGCGACACCCGCCGCCAGCACGCCCACACTCGCCAAACGGTCCGCTTGCGCCAGCTGAACTTCCATCTGCTTGCGTTGGGTGGCGTCGCGCGCAACCGCCAGTAGGTAGTCCGAGCCACCGTAACGCCGCAACGAGACCGCGATCTCTACGGGGAACGTCGAACCGTCCTTGCGACGGTGATAACTCTCGGTGGAGATCCCCAGAGCGCGCAGCTGTCCCGCTTTGGCGGAGCTCGCCCAGGCCGGCGGCTGAGCTTCGATGTCAGCCACTGCGAGCGTCAGGATCTCATCGCGCTGGTAGCCGAGCATGCGGCACGCGGTCTCATTCACGTCGATGATCTGCTGACTCTTGGGATCGATCATGAAAATGGCTTCGCCAGCTTGATCCAGAACCACGCGGAAGCGGGCTTCTTCAAAGCCGACACGTTGTTCCAAGGAGGCTTTGGCATCCTGCAAGGCCTCTTGGGCTTGGACTTCCGACGTGATGTCTTTGACGGCTCCGAAAAGCCGCACGACGCGCCCACCGCTCGCATCCAGCTCAGGACAGGAGTAGTCGCGCAGCCAGCGCTCTTCACCGGACTTGGTGATCACGCGATACTCGAGCGTCGCCGGAGATGCTTTGCGCAGTGGCGCATCCGGGCTCGACAGCTTCGAAGCGTCCTGGGCGTGCAGAATGTCGGGGTAACCGCCCAGTGCATTGACTTCCTCGGTGGTAAAGCCCGTTGCACTGAGAAACCCCGGCGTGGCCCACTCGAGCTTGAGTAGCCCGAACTCGTCCACGCGCAGCGCGTATACCCAGTCCGACGCCAACTCCGAAATGACGCGATAGCGGACCGCGTCTTCTTCGCTCATCGCGACGACACTGGCGAGCTTCGTCCGCTTGCGCTCCTCAGCCAGCGCCTCCTGTAGCTCGCTCCTGATAGCCTCGCGCAAGCCCTGATTGTCAGCTCCACCCGCTTCGACGAGCTCTGCCAGCTTTCGGACTCGGTCCTCGATCAACATCCCTAGTGTGCTCAGCTGTAGCGCAGGGAACCCCAGAAGGCTTGGAGGTTTGGCCGAGGTTTGGAAGCGCGGCAATTCTGTGACCCCCAATTGGGCCTGGTTTCTCGCGGACTTTTTGGCAGAGGGGCCGGACCAGGGTTATCGACAGGCAAATGCACATCCATCTGATCGGTGTCGCCGGGACTGGCATGGGCTCTCTGGCCGGAATGTTGACGGAATTGGGTCACCGCGTTTCGGGTAGCGATGTGGCCTTCCACGCGCCGATGGGGCCCGCTTTGCGCAATTGGGGCGTCGAGTGCCGGGTGGGCTTCTTACCGAGTCACCTCGAGCCGCGGCCCGATCTGGTGGTGATCGGCAACGTCTGCCGACCCGACAACCCCGAAGTCCGCGCCGCCCTCGAGTTGAACTTGGACATCACTCACATGGCCGGCGCCCTGCAGCGCTTCGTGCTGTCGCGCTGCGTGCCGCTGGTGGTGTGCGGCACTCACGGCAAGACTACGACTTCATCTTTGAGCGCTTGGTTACTCGAGCACGCTGGCGCCTCTCCCGGCTTCTTCATCGGAGGCATCCCCAGCAACTTCGGAAAGGGTTTTCGCGCGCCAAAAGACGGCGGACCATTCGTGATGGAAGGCGACGAGTACGATACGGCGTACTTCGAAAAGACCGCCAAGTTCCTCCACTATCGAGCGCAGCACGCGATCATCACGGCGATCGAACATGACCACATCGACATCTACCCGACGCCGGAAAGCTACCAGGCGGCCTTCGAACGCTTCGTCTCGGAGTTGCCGCCCAACGGGCGTTTGATCGCCAACGTGGATGATCCAGACGTGCGGCAGGTGTGCCACGGCGCGCCGTGCAGGGTTGAATGGTATGGCCTCGAAGACGCTCGGGGCTGGAGCGCTGAGCAGGTCACCACCAGCGGCGAGGGGCAGCGTTTCATCTTGACCAAGCAGGGCCGAGCCCTCGGTGACGTCGAGTTGCCTCTGTGCGGCGAACACAATCTGGCGAACGCCATCGCCGCCATGGCTGCGAGCATGAGCTGTTTCGACGTGCCGTTTGCGCGAGCGCGCGACGCCTTGAGCGCATTTCAGGGCAGCAAGCGGCGCCAAGAATTGCTGGCAAGTCCCGAAGGCATTCATGTCTACGACGACTTCGCCCACCACCCAACAGCGGTCGACAAAACCCTGAGGGGCCTCAAGGCGCGTCACCCCGAGGGCCGATTGTTTGCCGTGTTCGAGCCACGCAGCGCCACGGCCTGCCGGCGTCTACATCAGGACCAATATCCAGAATCGTTCGAAGCCGCAGACGAGGTGCTCATAGCCCCCGTGGGCCGCCCGGAGCTCGGCGTGCTGGAGCGCCTGGACACCGAATTACTTGCCGCGCAGCTGAGAGAACGCGGAAAAACCGCCCGCGCCTTCATCAATAGCAGCGCCTTGCCGAGCCAACCAGGCGCGCAGTTGGATGCCATCGAGGCCATCATTTCGCACCTCTGCGCCCGGGCCCGCCCCGGGGATTCAATCGCCCTCTTGTCGAACGGGGCGTTTGGTGGCATCCACGCAAAACTGATCAACGAGCTGCAGCAACGGTCTGACTGAACCAGCCGCCAAGCAGCCAGCGGAGTAGAACGACTAGTGACTTGTGTTTGCGGCGTCGGTGAATCGACGGAAACCTGTTGTCTCCCCATCATCAAAGGTAAGCAGTCGGCCAAGACGGCCGAAGCGCTGATGCGCTCACGCTATGCCGCATACGTTCTGGAGGAGATCGACCATTTGATGAATTCGGTCCACCCGGACAGCCCCGGGGAAGCGGACCGCAAGAGTACGGAAGCCTGGGCGAAAGCCGCCGAATGGGATCGCATTCAGATCGTCGAGACAGTAGCTGGCGGTGAAAACGATGACGAAGGCGTGGTCGAATTCATCGCCCACTTCAAGGTCCAAGGGGTGCCCCAGCAGCATCATGAACGCGCCACGTTCAAGCGCCACAACAAGAAGTGGTACTACATGGACGGCGAAGAGCTGAAGCCGGAGCCAGTACGTAAGGGCAAGAAAGTCGGGCGCAACGACCCCTGTCCGTGCGGCAGCGGCAAGAAGTTCAAGAAGTGTTATCCGAACTGCCCCAATCCGTTCCCGGAAGACTACGCAGTTTCCTGAGCGCCTTCTGCTGAACCAGCTGTTGCGCGCTAGCCAGCCGTTAGAGCTTGTTGCGAGCGCGCGCGCACTGCGTCGCGTGGAGCACGACAGTCACGCCCTTATTGCTAGGTACGAGACGATTCCAGAGTCGGGTGATGGCAGGTTCGCCGGTGAAGATGTCGACGTGCTTGCCTTTGACCTTCAATCCCCGGTCTTGGGCGATGAAGCAGCCATCGTGTACCGCGCTCCCGCCCGGCTCAATCGGCAACCCTTCATACTCCGGAATGTAAATCGCGGTACCCAGCGCGATCACTTCGCTGTCGACGGCAACCGTCAGCAGTGGCGTGATGGCCTTACCGGTCGCCCCACGCCCCCAGGGAAAGCGTTGTTTGTCGAGGGGATCAAAGCAGATCTTTTGGTTCGTCGCTGGGCAGGTGCGCGCACAGCTACAGTCGCGCTTGGCGAAACTGACAGTCATGCCATTGTTGAGCAAACCGCTGCCCTGGACGCACAAGCGGTCGTGGAACTTCGTTTTCACGCGGGCGATTTGGCGACAGCTGGCATCAAATAGCGGCGTGCTATCCCCACCGAACTCCGCCTCGGCGGGGAAGTCGTAGTAGGTGTTGCGAAACTTCCCCAGCACATTGCCGCTAGCTCCGGCCAAGGCGATGCGTTTAGCCACGACCTGAGGCTGCTCCACAGGGTTCTCCGGTTTGGTGGCACCGATGCGCCGCACCTTGTAGTGCTCGGGAATGATGAACTTGGGTCGTTCGGGCGGGACGAATTTGCCCTCGACGCTGTCGTCGTAGTCGGGAGAGGGCTCCGCACTCCACGGCGCGGAGCTGGAGCACGCTGCAGCCAAGACCAACAAGCCGGCAAGCCAAGCCAAAGTCACCCAACGACGCTGCATCAGTCGTCCTTCCTTTCTTTCGTGACCGGCAAAGGCCGGTTCGGGGCTTGCCCACCGGCCCCAGAAGTGGCCAGTGGCAGCTCCCTCCGCTCAGCTCCGACCGGTGCCTTGAATGCGAGGGGCAACCGGCGCGGCTGGCTCGGCCCCACACTCCCGTCGCCGTGAGCGCAATCGCTCCCCTGGTGCTCTGTCACGGCGGGACGAAGCTTCTCCGTGTGCTGCACCCAATGCTCCCGGACTTGCTGCGGCACCCCGAATTCGTCCAGTGTGTCTTTCAAGATCTGCAACCGGCGCATGAAGTGCCCACCCATGATCGGATGGCGAGCGTGAGCCGTCGCGATCGGCCGCCCCGTATACTGGATGTCCGCGCCCAAGTGCGCGGCCGCGAACTCGTATTCCTTGTCCTTGACGCGCTGCCGGTCCACTTGAGCAAAGAAGAAACCGATCATGGCGTCTTCAAATACTCGATCGACGAAGGTGTCGATGATGCGGCGCAGCTGCGGCTCGCCGCCTATTTGCTCGAATAAGGTCGACACTAGTCCGCCTACTTCATGGACCAGATCAGCGCCCGTGGGCAAGATTGTGCGCTAAATGGGCGCGTCGCCGGAATGATTGCCCCGCTAGAATTCGGTGCCGACGTGCACGCCGCCCACGATTTCGTTGCCGTCACCGAACATTCCGCGCACTTCCGGGCCGACAAACACGAAGCCCAGATCGTAGTGCATCAAGGCGCCAACTTCCGCGGTGAAGTTGCGATCAGTGACGTCCGTATCGAACAGCGTCGATTCGATGCGTACGCTGGTCGTGCCCAATCCAACGAACGCCCGGATCAGGATGTCATCGATCACGATCACGTCGAAGCCGGGCTCGATCATGAACGTCCAGGAAGACTTCGTCACCTCTCCGCTGGCGTTATTGAGCTCACGCGCTTCCGTGGAGCCGAAGTAGTAGTCGAACATCGCCCCCAGGTAGAAGCCTCCAGAAAGCCCAAAGCCAGCCCGCGCGCCCGCCCCCAAGCGCTGATGCACGTCGCTGCCGAAGCGCGGCCCCAGCGACAGCTCAATCTTGTCGCTCCCGCTGTCATCCGAATCGCTGCTGCCTCCAGCATCGGACACGCTGACAGCCGCCTTCTTCTTCGCGTCCTCTTCCGCCGACGCCTGAGCGCTGCTCAACATCAAACTCAGGGCACCGAACACCAGCCAAAGATTCTTCACGCTTTGCTCCTCCTGGGCCAAGCATAGTCTCACACCGGCCGGGTGGCGAAATGTTGCGTCAGCACTGGCAGGCTGCAGCCCTGTGAAAGCAGCCAATGTGGGCTGAAAGCGGCATCCCGGGTAGGCGAAGCCGTGGGCCGCGTTATACGGGCTGTATGGCGACAATGCTCAGCCCCGGGACAGCTGCCCCCACGCTCGCGCTGGAGTTGCACGACGGCCGCCGAGCCCAGCTCAGCGACTATCTGGGCAAGTTCGTGATCCTCTATTTCTACCCAATGGACGACACGCCGGGTTGCCGGATCGAAGCCCGTGGATTTCGAGATCTCAAGCCAGAGCTGGACGAGAGCAACACCGTCATCTTGGGGGTGTCGCGCCAAAAAGCCGAGTCGCACCGCAGATTCATCGAAAAAGAGGGCCTGAACTTCGATTTGGTGGTGGATGCAGATGGGCGCGTCGCCCGCGCGTTTGGTGTGCGCACCCTGGGTCCACTCACGGCGCGCCGCACGTTCCTTATTGATCCGCGTGGCATCATCCAAGCGGTGTGGCCGAGCGTTTCGCCCGCCAACCACGCCGCGGAAGTGCTCGACTGCGTGCGCCAATCCAGCAGTTAAACGCCCGCACCAGCCCCCGCGGCCGCGACGTTCCGGCACAAGCTGCCAGGGTAAGCGGGCTCGGCACATTGGGGCAGGAATTCGGCTGCGGCTCGTGGATCCGGTCGTGCCCCTGCCAAATCTGGGGTAAGTAGGCCTTCAGAGGAGGAGCGTATCGTGCAACAAATGCCGCACAACCCGTATGCTGCGCCAATCGCCGCAGCGTCCCCAACCGGTGCAGTCGGAGCAGGCGCTCCCGCTGATTGGGAAATCGGTGAAGTCATCAGTCAAGCTTGGGAGGCTGTCAAACAACATTGGCCGGTGCTGATCTTCGCCCCGATCGTCGCCAGCATCATCACTTCTATCATCTCGGGCGTGGTGCAGTTTGGCATCGGCGTGCTGGGCATCGACGAGCCCGTCGTCGTGATCGCGATCACGGTCGTCTTGATGATCCTGCAGTATTTGGTCTCGGCGTTCTTTCAGGTCGGAGTCACGCGCATCGTTATCTCGGCGGCTCGCGGCGAAGCCCCCGACTTCGGTGCGTTGTTCGGCGGGGCGGATCGATTCATCGCGCTCTTTCTATGCTGGTTGATCATGGGCATCGCCATCGGCATCGGTTTCGTGCTGCTGATCGTGCCAGGCGTGATCCTGGCGCTAGGACTCGTGATGGCCCCCTACTACGTGGTTGACCAAAACATGGACCCCATCGCCGCGCTGAAGACCAGCTGGGAAGCGATGAACGGCCACAAGATGAAGTACTTCTTGTTCGGCATTGTGTCGGGTCTGATCGCCATCGCCGGCCTGCTGGCGTGCATCGTCGGTATCTTGCCTGCGATGGCTGTGTTGCTCACCTCGGTGGCGATCATCTACACGCGGATTTCCGGCACTCATCGTTCGGCGCCGACCCCGGCTGGACCCCAAGGCTTCGCTCAACCTGGATACGCTTCTCCCCCCGGTGCCCCTCCAGGGCAAGCTCCGTACGGCGGCGGCCAACAGGGCGGCGGCGGTTACGGTGGACCTCAAGGCGGCGGTTACGGCGGACCTCAGGGTGGCGGCGGCTACGGTGGACCGCAGGGTGGCGGCTATGGCGGACCTCAGGGTGGCGGCGGTTACGGTGGACCTCAGGGTGGCGGCTATGGCGGACCTCAGGGTGGCGGCGGCTACGGCGGACCACAAGGTGGCGGCGGAGGCTACGGCAGCTAGCCGAGTTGGCGCGCGTGCCAGCGCAGCATCTCGAGGGTCCCCACTTCCCGCAGCCAAGGTTGATTGTGGGGCCCTGGGATCACCTCTAGCGCGTGATCGA
>JBNLEN010000088.1:0-26075 GCA_050304975.1 Polyangiaceae bacterium | reverse complement strand
AGGTGCTCAGTCTCGAGCTGGCTCCTGACGTGCGGGTCAACGCGGTGGCTCCAGGAACGGTCTTGCCTCCTGACGACATGCCAGAAAGCGTCCAGACTAGTCTTCGAAGCTCGATCCCGCTGCAGCGCTTCGGCAGCGCCGAAGATATCGCGGAAGCGGTAGTATTCTTGGCCCGCTCCCCGTTCGTGACAGGCCAGCAGCTGGCGGTGGATGGGGGCCGCAGCGTCGCCGCCGTCGAACGCTTCGGCTGATACTCCGTAGCTCCCGGCAGCCGGCTGACTCCGCGCGGCCGACAGCCGGCTAACGCCCGGGCCAACGGGAACTTGGCCCCAGCGTCACGACTTCGATAGCTAGGTCGCGATGCGGTCGAGTCTCTCGCTAGCCAGTGCCCATCCAGAAAGGGATGGGCACCAATGTAGAGGAGCTGGCGTCGGTCAAGAAATCCCGCACCGAGCGGAGTTTCCTCGGCTTCACCGGAAGCCGCCGAGGAAACGCAGCGCCTTTTCGGGACGGACGCTAGCTTGGGTACCGGCGCTGCTGGCGTGCGTCGTTGGATACGCGCTGATGCCCACGGTCGCGCTGAGCGCCCCGGAAGAAGAGCCGGAGCGGCGACCCGCACTACGCCTGGAAAGCGTGCGCGTGCACGACGACCAGGTTGTAGGAAAGCTGCGGAATAATCGCGACGTCACCCTGACGGCGGATCCGGAATTGCAGAATGCCGCCGCCAAACTGCTGGCCGCGGCGCACCCGCTCGGCGGCGCCGCGATCCTGGTCGATGTCCGGCACGGAAAGGTTCTGGCCATGGACCAGTACACCCGGCCAGGGCTCAAGCATCGCCAGGTTCTGAGCACACCCGCACCATCGGCTAGCGTGTTCAAGATCGTCACGACCACCGCGCTGCTCGAAAAAACTTCGATCCTGCCGAAGTCGCGCGTCTGCATCTACGGCGGAGAGCGGGGCATCGAGCGCCAGCATCTCGATCCCCCTCCCCCCGAGCACGCACGCTGCGGTCTCTTTCAAGCGGCGCTCGGTTTCAGCCGCAATGCGGTATTTGCGCAGCTGGCCACCCATCATTTGATGCGTGATGACCTGCTCGCAACCGCCGAGCAGCTCGGCTTCAACCAGAACTTTGCGTTCGACGCCCCCGTGCAGGTGGGCACCATTGACCTGCCCTACAATGACCTCGAGTTTGCACGCGCGGCCGCGGGCTTCCAAGACAGCCAACTCACCCCCCTCGGCGCGGCCTATCTCACGAATGCCATCGCTCTGGGCGGCATGGCGGGGCGCATGCGGGTCGTGGCCGAAGATGGTGACTGGACCGCGCCCGATGAACGAGAACTGCTGCATCGGATCATGCAGGCCAATACCGCCTGGCGTTTGACCCGCATGATGGAGGTCACGGTTCACAGCGGCACCTCGCTGGAAGCGTTCACCATGCCGACGGGACAGAGCTATCTCGGCGCAATCCGAGTCGCTGGCAAAACCGGAACCCTAGACCGACCCAATCACAAGTCCACGGTCAGCTGGTTCACAGGATTCGCGCCCAGCCGCGACCCGCGGGTGGTGGTCACGGTATTCCTCGAAAACTCAACCGTTTGGCGTCGCAAAGCCAATGAGGTAGCCCGCGACTTGTTGCGAGTCTACTTCACCGGACATCGCGGTGTGACCGATCCGTTCGAGGACTGACTCCACGCCAGCCCTCGCCAGAGATCGGTGCTAACGCCGTCGGCGCCAAAACGACAGCCCCAACAACCCCAGCACAGCCCAAGCAGGGCCGTGTATCGGCTTGCCAGGGACACTGCAATCGCAGTCGCTCTTTTCTTCTTCCACCACGGGGGCGGCGGGCTTGTCACTCGGCTTCTCCACCCCTTTCAGCTCCAAGGCGGGGACGGAGGTATAGGTCAGCTCGGTGGGCTTGATGCGGGTTCTGTCCCGAGCTGCCAGCTGATCCGCGACCCAAATCTTGCGGGCGCCGCGATAGCTACGCGGGGGCTTTCCCCAACGATACGGCTTGGGGTCGTCACACTTCACCACCGCCTTGTTGGGATGCAGATGGTAGAAGCGAGTCTGAAACTTGTTGGCGTCGGACTTGTCTTCGCCTTGAGGCAGCTCACCTTTTTCCCCCTGGGGAACTTCCACGCCGCCCTTGATCGGAGAGCCGGGTAGTAGCTTCACGTCCTCTGGCATGTCCCCCGGGCCGTAGCGGTAGTGCAACCGAGTCAGCACGTAGCTTTCGTGGCGCTTCAGCAGCGCGCCGCGCCGAGCCACCTCTTGGCGAAGCTTCTCAATCCGGACCTTTTCGTCCTTCTCTTCGATCGCATCGAACTTGGCTTGCTCTTCTTCGGTGCGCTCTGGAGGATCCGGATTGCGCTCAGACTCAGGCACGGATTGCTCGAACACTTCCGCGCCCAAAGTGAACAGCTCGAAGATCTTCAAGGGAGCATCCGGACAGGGCTCACCACAGGTCTTCACCTCCCAGGCGTACTCGGTCACGAACGCCTTCGGGTGCTTCTGGGCGATCATGTCGTACAGGCCCGCGTAGTAGTCCCCCATGCGCTCCTTCACCTTGAAATCCACCTCCAAATTCGTCGGCGGAAACACGTTCTTGTAGTTGTCGACCTGGTAGCGACTCTCAGGATGCAACACGTAGATCAACAGCTCGTGCGCCTTATCCACATGTGCTTTACCGAGCGTGGTCGCCAACTCAACCGTCTTCTTGGTGTTGTAACGCAACGGAGAGAGCACCGCTTCGCCTTTTGCGCCTAGCTCTAGAAGCTTAGGATCCACTTCCGCCACGAGAAAGCTCATGCCGTCGTAAGCGTCCAGACTGATCCCGTCGGGCATGTTGTAGCCTTTGCTCTGTAGCCAGCTGTCCACCGCACGTGGAACGACACTGATGGTGTAACCGTGACCCTCGGTGCGATAGTCAGGATCGAGACGTTCCTGCATGACCTTGGGCACCTTGTCGGTGTTCTTGAACATATCGCCACCGCCCAAGAAGTCCGTGTCTGAGCTCGCTGACAGCTTGCGCTCCCAAATCTGCTCGTGCTTCGTCTCCGTGTCGCAGGGATCCATCTCCCAAAACTCATGAAAACGCGGCGCCGTCAGCTCTTCCAAACGCTCGAGTGCACCTCGTTTGAGAATTTTGACTTCCGACGCCTGAACATCCGTCGGCACCGGGATCACCCACGCGAAGGGTTTCATCGGCCCTTTGTAGTCCGTCATCACCGTCACGACGCTGTCGTCACCGTTCATCATCACCGCCACCTGGGTGCTCAAACTGGTGGGCTTGGTTTTGGTTTGCGTGGCGAAGAATCCTGGCAGCGCAGCGGCTTCAACAGGGAGTAGCAACAGCAGCGCGCCGATCAATGACGACACAAGCAGCGAGGTGGCGGGACGGCTCTGAGCCTGGGGCTGGAGGCGGGACAAAGTCCGAGGAATAAATGCTCGATTCATTGGGCCGGACGCTACCAAATTTCAGCTTGGGGGCTAAGCATGACCAGGTAAGATTGAGCATCAACGAAGGTTTCGATCTCACGCACAAACATCCACCGTATGCGCACCACCCCATGACTCAGCCCGCACCAAATCAGTTTCAGCTAGAGCGTTGCCCCCATTGTGGAAGCGACGCCCAGGTGGAGCCGCACGGGGAGTTCAGATTCAAGTGCAGGGCCTGCGGACGCCCTCGGATCCCGTTCGATGCCAGAGAGCCAACGCCCCCTCAGGTCGCCGCGTTGCTGAAGCAGGCGGGCAGCGCTCGGGCCGGAAAACTCGGGTGGGCAGCGGCGGGTTGGGGTCTAGCCATACTGAGCGCATGTTCAGCTTTGTTCACCTTGGGCGTCGGCGCGCTATTTGACGCGGGGGTCACCGGCTACGGGGTCATGGGGTTCTTCACTCTGATCCCGGTGCTTTTGAGCGTACTGACATTCAGGGCGTCTAAAACTGCGGGCGAAAAATCACGCCAGGCACTGGATCAAGCCTGGTCTGAAGCCGTGGGTGCATTATACCGCGCGCGCGGCGGTCGACTTAATGGCCCCGAGCTGGCGCGGGCCATGGGCATCAACACAGACTATGCAACCCAACTGCTAGCCGAGGCAGAAGTTCAGCAGCTGCTGGATCCCAGCCTCGATGAGCCGGTGCGGGTTCGCGTCAGCGTGGACCAGTCAGCCGCGCTGGATCCGGACGAGGCCGCGGCGGAACAGGAGCTGCTCGAAGCGTTGGGCCAGGCGAAAACCCAATCTTTCAAGGCCAAGACGTGAGCGTCGAGGTCACACGCGTGCATGCAAACCACTGAGCCCACTAGCTTCTTTTCAACACCGGTCAAGCCAGGTGACAAGCTCATGTTCTGGTTCCGGAACATCGCTTTCATCGACTGGTTGATGTTCATTTTCCTCAGCGAGCTGCTCTTGGCTGTATTCTTCGTGCCGAGTGGACAGCGGGCCCCGCATCTGACGGTATTCGCCGGAATGTGGGTCGCCTTCGCCGTAGTGGTCGGCGTCTTGGTCCGCGGCA
The DNA here is from genome assembly GCA_050304975.1 of Polyangiaceae bacterium. Lineage (GTDB taxonomy): Bacteria > Myxococcota_A > Polyangia > Polyangiales > Polyangiaceae > SZUA-265. The sequence goes on along the minus strand of JBNLEN010000088.1, from coordinate 21,563 downwards.
ACATCTTGCCAGACAGCTGGCTCAAAGCGATCACCTACCGCGCAGCGTTGATGGGGGCCACGGTTGGTGCGTACTCAGCCTTTCGAACCTTCCTGCCGGCGCTTCACACCGGCGGATTGGATGCCGAACTCATCGCCCTGGATCAAATGCTTTTCGGAGGCGAACCCACATACTGGTTCGATCAGTTCGTCAGCCCGGCGACGACCGAGTGGTTTTCGTTCTTCTACATCAGTTACTTCATCATCATTGCGGCCCACGTTTTCCCTATCATCTTCGCTAGCCGCAACCAGCAATGGGTGAGTGAGGTGAGTTTGGGCATCGCGGTCATCTGCTGCGCGGGGCACACGTTCTACATGCTGGTGCCTGGCTTCGGCCCGTACCACGCCACGCCGGAGCTATTCCAAAACCAGTTTCCAAGCGGCTTTTGGTATGACTTCATGAGCAGCACGGTCGCTGCGGGTGGCGCGCAGAAGGACATCTTTCCGTCACTGCACACGGCATTGCCGTTGTTCCTCTTCTTGTTCAACTTCCGGTACCGAGCGATCTTGCCGTTCCGCTACACCGCGCCAGTCGCTGGATTCTTCTCCTTGAACATCATCATCTCGACGATGTTCCTGCGCTGGCACTACCTGATTGACGTCGTCGCGGGCGTGGCGCTGGCGTTTGCGGCGTACTTCATCGCCACCCGAGTCACGGCTTGGGAGGCGCGCAATCGGCAAGCGATGGGGATCGGCGACGCCTGGCCCATGCCTCCCCGGTAGGCACTTCTAGCGGAGCTTGGGCAGCCCGGCTTGGTGCACGCGACCAGGCAGCTTGCGTCCTAGGATTTGCTCAGCCACGTTCCCCGCCTCAACCAACGCGCCCAGGTGCAGGCCGGTTTCCACCCCCATGCCGTCCAGCATGTACGCCAGATCTTCCGTCGCCAAGTTGCCGGAAGCGCCAGGCGCATACGGACAGCCACCGATCCCCGCGATTGACGAGTCAAACTCGGAGATCCCGCACTGCAACCCCGCCAGCACATTGGCCAACGCGGTGCCCCGCGTATCGTGCATATGCAACGCCACCTGCGCGGGCCCTAGGTGGCGCAACATCAGTTCACAGATACGCCGGGTTTGGCCAGGGTTACCCACACCAATGGTGTCGCCGAGACTCACCTGATAGCAACCCATCGCGATCAACGCCTGCGCGATCTCCAACACGCGCTGCGCATCAACAGCGCCTTCATACGGGCAGCCCCAGACGGTCGAAATGTAAGCGCGCACGCGCATCTTCGCCGCCTTCGCCAATGGGACCAGCTCTTCGAACACGCGCAGCGATCGCTCGATGGGGCGGTTGGTGTTGCGCTGGTTGTGGGTTTCGCTGGCTGACAAGAACACAGCGACTTCGGTCAGCTTCACAGCGATCGCCCGCTCGAGGCCTCGCGAGTTGGGGCACAGAGCACTGAAGCGCACTCCCGCTGGCGCCGCGATATCTCCCATCAGGGCATCAGCGTCCGCCAGCTGCGGCACCCAGCGCGGAGAGACGAAACTGGTCGCCTCAATGCGCTTCAACCCCGCGCCGATCAAGGTCTGGATCAACAGCTTCTTCTGCCCTGTTGGCAGCGGCAGGCGCTCGTTCTGCAAGCCATCGCGAGGAGAGACCTCGTAGATGGAGGCGCTGCTCGGAAGCTGGGACGCCATCAGACGTCCAGCAAGCGCATTTGCCGCGGCAGGGGCGGCGGCTCGTACTTGATCGGGTAGTTACCAGTGAAGCACGCGTCGCAGAACGAGTGCTCGTCGAGGGTCGGCGCCATCGGCAAGCGGACCTTGTGCTCCAAAGTCTCTTGACCCGAGGATGCTGCATCCGAGAATGCTGCGGCGCCCAGCTGCAGCTGACCGTTGTGGCCCCCAGCGCCAGGGACACTAGCGGCACGCGCCTGGACGACGGCATCGATCATGCTGCTGTGTGACAAATATGCCAGCGTGTCGCTGGTGATGTACTTGTTGATCTCCTCGACGTCATGCGCCGATGCGATCAGTTCTTCGCGCGTCGGCGTGTCGATGCCGTAGTAGCAAGGCCAGCGTGTGGGCGGGCTCGCGATGCGGAAGTGCACCTCTTTGGCGCCCGCATCCCGCATCATCTTCACAATCTTGCGGCTGGTGGTCCCACGCACGATGCTGTCATCGACCACGATCACACGTTTACCGCTGAAGACTTCGGGGACCGGACTCAGCTTCAGCTTCACGCCGAAGTGACGGATGCTCTGTTGAGGCTCGATGAAGGTTCGGCCGACGTAGTGACTGCGAACCAGGCCCATCTCGTAGGGGATCCCGCTCTCTTCGGAAAAACCGATAGTCGCCGGCACACCGCTATCCGGTACTGGCACCACCACATCTGCTTCGACGTCATCTTCGCGCGCCAGTGCTCGCCCGAAGTTCTTCCGCGCTTGGTAGACGTTGACCCCGTCAAGTGTGGAGTCAGGACGCGCGAAGTAGACGTATTCGAAGATGCAGCGTTTGCTACCGGCGCCAGCAAACGGATGCGTCGAACGCATGCCGCTCTCGTCAAACACCAGCATTTCCCCCGGCTCGACGTCGCGGATGTATTCCGCTCCAATCAGGCTGAAGCAGGAAGGCTCGCTCGAGACCACGTAGGGGCGCTCGCCATTGCTGGCAATGCCGTTGCCCCCTTCCCCGCCCGCGTCAGCGCGAAGACGACCAAGCACCAGCGGGCGGATCCCGAAGGGATCGCGCACGGCGAGCATCTTGGTTTCGGTCAGGCACACCATCGAGTAGGCGCCCTCCACTTGGTTGAGCGCATCTGCCACGCGGTCTTCGGTGGTGCGCTGACGGCTGGTGGCGAGCAGGTGCATCACGGTTTCGGTGTCACCGGCACTCTGAAAGATCGACCCCTTGCGCTCGAGTTGGTCACGAACCTGCTGGGCGTTGGTCAGGTTGCCATTGTGAGCGATGGCAATCTGACCGTGGGCATAATCCACGGCGATGGGCTGAGCGTTCTTCAGAAATGAGCCGCCGGCAGTCGAGTAACGCACGTGACCGATGGCAGCTCTGCCCGTCAGACGCTTGAGCTGGCTGGGAGGGAAGACGTCAATCACCTGACCCATGCCGCGGTGCAGAGCCATCTGCCGACCGTCGCTGGTTGCAATCCCGGCGCTTTCCTGCCCGCGATGCTGAAGCGCGTGCAAGCCGAGGTATGTCAGGTTGGCCGCTTCAGAGTGACCAAAAATACCGAATACACCGCACATGGGCAGGGGTGAGGATATGGACGTTTCGTCCCTATGCAACTCATTGTAGCGTCATCGTGACAGCTGGCGCTCGGTCCGCCGGCGGGTGCGCAAAAAACCGGGTCTCTAGCTCGGTTCTGAGGCCGCGGCTTTTAGCCACGTCCCCCCATCTGGCCGCCACCCTTGGTCTCGATCATGCTGCGCAACTCATCCTGGTCACTCGAACGGCCCATGGCCTCTTCCAGCGTGATCAGGCGCCGCGCGTACAGCGAAAACAGGGATTGGTTCATGGTCTGCATGCCGTGCTTACCTTGGCCTACCTGCATCTGGGAGTAGATTTGGTGCACCTTGTCTTCGCGGATCAGATTCCGAATTGCAGAGTTCGGCACCATCACTTCCATGCACATCACCCGGCCGGGCGCCCCAGCCCGCGGCAACAGCAACTGACTGAGCACGCCCTCCAACACGAACGACAGCTGCGCTCGGACCTGGGGCTGCTGGTGAGGTGGGAACACGTCAATCACGCGGTTGATGGATTGCACGGCCGAGTTCGTGTGCAGCGTGGCGAACACCAAGTGCCCGGTCTCGGCGATCGTCAGCGCCGCTTCGATGGTCTCCAAGTCGCGCATCTCGCCCACGAGCACCACGTCCGGATCTTGACGCAGCACATACTTGAGCGCGGCTTTGAAGGTGGACGTATCCGCTCCAATTTCGCGTTGATTGACGATCGAGCGCTTGTGCGGGTGCAAATACTCGATCGGATCCTCGATCGTCATGATGTGATGACGCTTCTCGGTGTTGATCTTGTCGATGATCGAAGCCAACGTGGTGCTCTTGCCCGAGCCGGTTGGCCCCGTCACCAAGACCAAGCCACGGGGCCTATCCGCCAGCCCAGACACCACTTCAGGCAAGCCGAGCTCATCAAACGACAAGATCTTGAACGGAATCGCGCGGAAGGCCGCACTCACTGCGCCGCGCTGCACGAAGATGTTTCCGCGAAAGCGCGACAAGTTCTTCACGCCAAATGAGAGATCGAGCTCCTTGCTCTTCTCAAACTCGATCTTCTGCTCTTCTGTCAGCACGGAATAACAAAGCTGCTTGGTCTCAATCGGCCCCAACGGGTCCAACTTGAGTGGAACCACCTGCCCATCAATGCGCAGCAGCGGCGGCGCTCCAGTGGTGATGTGCATGTCACTGGCGCCCTTTTCGATCATGGCGCGCAGCAACTGGTGGAGATTGATCTTCAAACCGCCCTGGTTCATGTCTGTCTACCTTTGGCTCCGGCCAGATCAATCGGCCATGGTCACGCGCAAAATTTCTTCGATGCTGGTCATGCCCTGCATCACCTTCTCGATGCCGGCCATACGCAATGACATCATGCCCTCTTTGATGGCGGCCATCTTCAGCTCTGCCGTAGACGCGCCCTGCAGCACCAGTTCGCGCAAGTTGTCGCTGAAACGCATGACCTCGTATAGGGCGACGCGCCCTTTGTAGCCGCTTCCGTTGCAGGTCTGGCAGCCACGCCCGACCATGACCTCGGCCTTTTCGATCTGCTCCGGGGTAAATCCCACCTCCTCCAAAGCCCCGGGTTCAATCTCTGCGGGGACCTTGCAGTCGACGCAGATCTTCCGCGCCAAACGTTGAGCCAAGACCAAGTTGACGCTGGCCGTGATTAAGAACGGCTCGACGCCCATGTTGAGCAGGCGGGAAATCGTCGCTGGCGCATCGTTGGTGTGCAGCGTCGACAGTACCAAGTGGCCAGTGAGCGCGGCCTTGACGGCGATCTCTGCGGTCTCGAAGTCGCGGATCTCGCCGACCATGACCACGTCCGGATCTTGGCGCAGAAAAGAACGCAGCGCAGCGGCGAAGTTGAGGCCAATCTCGTCGTGCATCTGACACTGGTTGATACCCATCAGGTTGTACTCGACGGGATCTTCTGCCGTGGAGATGTTGGTGCCGGGGCGATTCAGATCGCTTAGAGCAGAGTACAACGTCGTCGTCTTACCGGATCCGGTGGGGCCAGTAACCAGCACCATGCCCCAGGGTTGGTGAACGGCCCAAGTGAAGTCTTCCAGCGGCCGCTTGTCGAAGCCCAATTTCGACATGTCCAGCTGCAAGTTGGACTTGTCCAACAAGCGCAGCACGATCTTCTCGCCCCACATCGTGGGCAACACGCTGACGCGAAAGTCCATCTCGCGGTCTTTGCCCAACTTCAATTTGATGCGCCCATCCTGCGGCAGACGCCGCTCCGCGATATCCAGCTGACTCATGATCTTCATGCGACTGGCGAGCGCATTCTTGAGTTTGAGCGGGGGCGACATCTCCTCGTGCAACACACCGTCAATGCGGTAGCGCACGCGCATTTTCTTTTCGTAGGGCTCGATGTGAATGTCGCTGGCACCTTTGCGAATAGCGTTGAGCAAGATCACGTTGACCAAGCGCACCACGGGGGCGTCTTCGCTGGCTTTCTCCAGTTCGAGGATGTTGTCGTCGTCTTCGTCGGCGTGGAAGTCGATGTCCTCATCTTCCAGCTCGAAGTCGGCCATCACCTCCTCGTAGGAAGGGCCTGCGTTGTAGTACTTGTCGACGGCTTCGGCGATCGCGGTCTCGCTGGCGATCACCGGGTCCACGTTGTGGCCCGTCAAGAACTTGATGTCGTCAATGGCGTGCAGGTTGGTCGGATCTGCCATGGCCACGATCAACGAAGCTCCGGAACGAGAGATCGGCAAGATCTTGTGCTTCTCGCAGACCTCGCGATTGACGAGCTTGATCACCTCCGGCTCGATCTCGTACTCAGCGAGACTGATCGCTGGCAGTCGGTACTGACTACTTAGAAAGTCGGTGATCTCTGAATCGGAGATGAAGCCGAGCTTGGCCAGCGTGTAGCTGAGGTTGGTACCGTCGCGCTGTTGATCTTGTTGCGCTTTGCGCAGCTGTTGAAGACTGATGAGCTTCTCGCGGACCAGAAGCTCTCCCAAACGTTCATTGCCAGCCATGTGTTCCCTCTGAGCAACGGCCAAAACGACCGCTCCGGTAATCGCGCCCGCGGCGCCGCACCCGGATCCAGCATAACACGCAAGAAGATAAGAAAATCAGAGACTTACGGGCCGACATGGCCAACTATGTGGGCCCCTGTGCGTGCCGAGTCGAGCCCGCTTCCGAGGCCGTGCGGGGCTCCCGCGGCTAGTCGGTATTTAGAAGTGATCTCATTAGCTTACAGTGGTAGCACTGCACCCCTTCACTAAACCCGCCCTTGACGCGAGTGCCACATCCCCCATATTTGCCAGCCTGAACGCTGTACAATTCCTATCGGAAAAGTAAACTTTCCCCTCGGAAGTCATCATGTCCAAGACCTATACCGATTTGTTCTCCGAAGTCCGCGATACCGTCAAGACCATTTCGCTCGACGACCTGAAGCTGCGCCTCGACAAGGGCGAAACTCCCACGTTGGTGGATGTGCGCGAAAAGGATGAAGTCCGCGGGGGCTACATTCCTGGTGCCATTCACATCCCGCGCGGCTTTTTGGAGATGCAAGTCGAGGGCAAGCTGCCCAACAAAGACGCGGAAGTCATCGTCTACTGCGCTGGCGGCACGCGCAGCGCTTTCGCCGCCAAGTCAATGGCGGAGCTAGGCTACAAGAACGTGCTCAGCGCCAACCCGGGCTTCATCCGCTGGAAGGACGTCGGATACCCGGTAGAGCACCCACCCGAGTTGACCGAAGCGCAGCGCGACCGTTACTCGCGCCACCTGCTGCTGCCCGAGGTGGGCGAGAAGGGCCAAGAGAAACTGCTCAAGAGCCGCGTGCTGCTCCTGGGTGCCGGTGGTCTAGGGTGTCCCGCGGCCATGTACCTGGCTGCCGCAGGCGTCGGCACTGTCGGCTTGGTGGACGCAGATGTGGTGGACGCGTCCAACTTGCAGCGCCAGGTGCTGCACTCCAACTCGCGCGTCGGCATGCCCAAAGTCGACAGCGCTGAGCAGTTCATCAACGACCTGAACCCCGACGTCAAGGTGGTCAAGTTCCAAGAGCGGCTGACGAGTGAGAACATCGATCGCATCTTCGAGCAGTTCGATGTCGTCGTGGACGGCTGTGACAACTTCCCCACGCGCTACCTGGTCAATGACGCGTCCCTCAAGCACAACATCCCCATCGTGCACGGATCCATCTTCCGCTTTGATGGCCAGGTCACGACGTTCGTACCCAACGACGGGCCCTGCTACCGCTGCTTGTATCCAGAGCCCCCACCCCCGCACTTGGCACCGTCATGCGCCGAAGCCGGCGTGCTCGGCATCCTGCCCGGTGTGATCGGCACGCTGCAGGCCACCGAAGCCATCAAACTTCTGCTGGGCAAAGGTGACGTGCTCAACGGCCGCCTGCTGCAGTACGACTCGATGAACATGAAGTTCCGCAACTTCAAGCTGCGCCGCAACAAGGCGTGCCCCGCTTGCGGCGAGAATCCAACCATCACCGAGTACATCGACTACGAAGGCTTCTGCGCCGGCGTCAGCTGACCAACCCCGAGAGCCTGGGCGTCCTGCGTGTGGGACGCCCTACTCGCACGTCAGGCTGGTGAAGAAGACCTGTGGGCTGCCGGAGGTGTCGTCCACGTACAGGATGCCGACGTCGCCGTTCGAGTTGAACGTGGCGGCAGGACTGACCGCATTGCCCACGGCATTCGTGATCCGCATGGGCTCCGATAGCGGCTCCAGCTCAGGCGACAGAAACCGGCTGTAGATATCGTACGAGCCATCGTGGAACTCCGCCCATAGCAATAACAAGCGGTCACCCAAGGCGAGCAGGCTGTGGCCCCGCGCGAAAGGCGCTGGCTCCGTGATGCGACGCGCCTCGACGATGACCTCCGCGTCCGGTGTGATCGTCGCCCCCCAAATCGCGTCTCCGGGACCCGCTTTGCGGTCATAGGAGTGCCAGACGGCGACAAAGTTTGCGGCGTTGGGCGAAACCGAAGCGTGCACCCCGCCGGCAGGTGAAAGCGTGGTCATCTTGCCGGGCGTCAAGTCCAAATCCAAGGCGCGAAAAACCACCCGCTGCCCGTCCATCTCGGAGTTGAACACCATGCCGAGCCGGCCACCGCTGAACGCCAGGTGCGGCGACTCGGCACCACTCACGTCAGGCGTCAAATCAACGTTCTCTTCTGTCAGCAATACGCCTTCGCGACTCAGGCGTTGCCCAAACACGCGGAAGTCATCGCGCCCAGTGCGACGGTCGGCCCAGGCAACGACGTACTCGGAACCCGTGTACTCGACATCGGGATCCAACGAAAAATCAGGCGCGTTGCTGATGCGAACATCCGGGCCCAGCTTGTTGCCTTCCCGATCCAGGCGGTTGAAGTAGATCTCGAAGTTGTCGTCGCGGCGGTCCTCCCACACGGTAGCGAACACGCGACCGTTCCAAATGATGGGGCCCGCGTAGGTGTCAGAGTTGCCGAGCGCGATATCAACTGGGCCCACCACCAGATCGCCCGCGTCCCCGATGCCGAGCAGCTGGTTCTGGTCGTGGTCTGTCTGGGTGTTGAAAGAGATGCCGTAGTACTGCCCGTTGTGGGTCACCCCGCCCACGCCCGACTCGGCGCTGCCTTCCGACAGTAGACGAGGTTCGCTCTGGGGCGGCAGGAACGTGAAGTTGTCGTCGACGACGCCATTGCAGTCATTGTCGACACCATCACAGGCTTCGCGGCCTCCTGGGAACGCGCGGTCCGACGTGTCGTCACAATCGTCTCCGCAGGACCCTGGCTCCCCCGGTCGAGTGCCGGGCAACGCGGCATAGTGACCATCACCGTCCTCATCGAAGGTCTTACGCGTAAAGATGCACTCTGCCGTGTCCGGATCGCAGAACGCGTTGGTGCAAGCGTCGCCGTCGTCACACACCACCGGCGGCAAGTCTTCACACACCCCGCCGACACACCCGCGTGGGAAACACAAGTCCGTAAACTCGCAATCCGTGTCTTCCAGACACGTCTCTTCGATCACCCCACCGTCAGGACCATACTGCGGACCCACGGTCGGCAGCGGCGGAGGATTGCGGTCGATTTCTACGCCTTCATCTCGCGCGCCACACGCGACTGAAAGCAAAACCAACCCAGAGCAGACCGCCGTCTGGGAGCGACTCAAAAGCATACGCCGTAGCCTTGAATGTCTACCGTGCCGCAAATCAGCCCCGGTGGACACTGCCCCGTGCTCGGCACCTCGCACAACTTGGCGCACTGGGTGCCCTGCCCCGTCGCGACGCACAAGAACCCGCTGGCGCATCCCTGCAACGTGCAGTCATCCCCTTGGGTTCCGAAACCGCTGACTTGACAGCGTGAACCAAATCGCTCGGCTGCGCACGGATCATCGGGATAGTCGACGAAGGGGAAGCAGCCCATGCCGTCGCCGCAATCAGAAGGCTCAGCCAACGGATCGCATTCGCGGTCCTCGACCGGATCCAGCTCATCAGGGCAGCCCGGGTCCACGAAGTCACTGAGCGGCAAATCATCCTCGTCGTCCGCGGGCGGCGGAGGTCGATTCGGGTTCATTCGCTTCATTGGCGGATCGTCCGCATCAGCATCCGGCAGCGGGGGATCATCCACGCCGTTGTCCACCGGCATGCTGGGCGAGCCGCCACTGCGCCGAGACCCAAAGTCGGTATCGCTACCGCAAGCGGTCAGAATCGTCAGGCAGCCGCTGGCTACCATCAAGACTGACATCCAGACGGCGTTGCTATGTGAGCGCACGCATCGAGCATAATTGAGGCACTCGCGCTGGCCAGTGCGATTGTGGTAATTTCACGGCAATGTTTGGTGGAACACCAACTCGGCAGCGCCACGCGAAAGCGGCTAAACAATCACCCAATATGCAGAATAAGCAGCTGCACTGGGAGCTCTCATGGCACTGGGCGCTCCCATGGCTCAGGCTGGCTTACGCTGGAGCCATCGCTGGCGTGCTTGGTTTCTTGATCGCGCCCCTTGGCTGCACTCGCCCCGATAAGTCTGGCGCCACAGAGCCGGTCGAAACGACGGGCCAGTCCTCACACGCGGCGCCCCCCGATCGGCCCATTTCCAAGCCCGCTGCCCCCAAACCTTCAAGCGCAAAATCCAACGGCCAGCAAACCCGGTCGAAGGACGGCTCCGGCCCTGGTTGCGTGGCGCCCTGGCCGGATGCATCACCGCCGCCAGCGCCACCAGCCGCAGATTGCCCGGCTGATCCCGATGGCAACCTGGATCTAGCGCTGGCCTACGTCACCTTCGTGGATGCGCCCGGCAAACCCCGCATCGGCGTCGAGCACGCCGAGGATACTCCCGCCCGTCAGCGGGGACTCATGTATCGGACACACATGAACGATGACGAAGGCATGCTTTTCACCTTTCCCGGTGAAAGCATCCGTTCGTTCTGGATGAAGAACACCTGCATTCCGCTGGACATGATCTTCATCGACAAGAACGGCTATATCGTTGGTATTTTGGAACAAGTCCCGACTTTGAACCTGCAAAGTCGGCGCGTTCCCTGCCCGGCGCATCGGGTGCTGGAGGTAAACGCTGGTTGGACGCGTGAGCACGGCGTGAAACCTGGCCAGCGTCTGCTGATTGAGACTTGACGCAGCGCGAGCCGTCGGCAAAACAGGCCCCATGAAACCTGTTTGCGGCTCCTCATTCTTGTTGATGCTCAGCCTGGGGTTGACGCTCAGCCTGAGCTCAGGCTGCGTCAAAAACAAGAAGAAGCCCGAAGCCGAGCCCACTGGCAGCCAGGCGGAGGCCATCAGCAACAAGGCTCAAGCTTCGAAGTCATCCGGCTCATCCACGGACGGCAAGCAACACGATTCCAAGAAGCCCCGGTTCAAGCAGCAGGGCTCTGAGCGCAAAGCCCCTCCCAGGAAGCCGGTGGCTCAGTTACGCCCCGTGCCCGCCAGGCCCGTTGCCAAAGTTCCCGTAACGGCGGGCGACCCCGAAAACGGAGAGTTCAGCCTGGAGGAAGCCACCCAAGGCCTGCCGGGTAAAGGCCAATTGATGGCAGAGATCGTGACCGACTTGGGCACGCTCAGCTGCGAGCTGTACGACGACAAGGCTCCGATCACAGTCGCCAACTTCATCGGTCTAGCACGCGGCAAGCGCGCTTGGAAAGACAGCGGCAAGTGGGTGAAAAAGCCGCTCTATGACGGCACCAAGTTCCACCGCATTATCAAAACCTTCATGATCCAAGGCGGCGATCCCAACGGCAACGGTTCAGGCGGGCCTGGCTACGTCATCCCGGACGAAATCTGGGAAAACGCCCACCACTCACGACCGGGCCTGTTGTGCATGGCCAACCGCGGTCCCGACACCAACGGCTCCCAGTTCTTCATTCTGAACAACATGGCTCCGCACCTAGATGGCGGTTACACCATTTTCGGTGATTGCGGCCCGGTGGAGACTGTCGACAAGATTGCCAGCGTTCCCGTGAACGGTCAGCGCCCCCAAAACGCGCCCGTGATCAAGACCATCAAGATCAAACGCGATCCGACGAAGCAGCGCGCGGCGCAGGCCCCATCGCAACAGGCCCCATCGCAACAACCCAGTCCTACGCCCTCCGCTGAACCGGCTGCGCCAGCAAAACCCACTGCGCCAGCAAAACCCCCCAGCGGAGAGTCGCAACCCAAGTAGCCGATAAGCGTTAGGCTATAGCCCGGGCTCGGTTGGATCCCGGGGGCGCCAATGGCTTGAAGCCGGCCTGCGACCATCGCATCCCAAGACTTCCACTTTCGAGCTCCGCCGGCATCCGGTCCAGCGGTCGCCATTGACGTCACCCGGTCCGCGCGTTCCAGCGGTGCTCAATCGGGCTGATACAGCGTCTTCTGGGAACCCTGGAAGTAGTAGTACTGGCGGTACTTCGCGCGATCGAACGTCCAGGCGCCGAAACCGTTCACGACGAACGCCCACAGCATGGCCGCAAAGAACCAGCTGCGCATGGGACGCGCGCCGATCGCCAGCAGCGCAAACAAGAAGATGGCGTAGTCGTTGCTGAAGCGATAACCGAACTGCGCCCAACCGGTGTTTTGATAAAACAAGGTGGGCACGGCCACCGCCGCTACGGTCAGCCACAGCGCCAGATGGATGGCCGGGCGCCGCTTGGGCCACAACAGCCACACGAACAGCGGCGTCGTCAGCCACAGCGCCAGACCGTGAGCGTTGATCCGAAACAAAGTCTCTTTGCCCAGCCACGGCAAACTGCTCAGGATGACGCCCAGGTTCTTTGCCAAGTAGTGGTAGTGGAAAAGCCCCCACTTCTTCATGCGAGCCTGCCACGCGACGGTGAGGTGCTTGTACCCCGTGTCGAAGATATCGTCGAAGCGCGCGTAGTTGTGCCAAAAGGTGATGGCCAAGCAAACCGCGATCGGCAAACTGAACCAGGCGTAGCGGCGCGCCAGTTGCCGGTAGTCAACGCGGCGGAAGTACGCGCGCGCCCGAGCCAGCCAGCTGCCCTCGGTCCCCCACTCGGCGCCGCTGGCGCGCAGACCTTCGAGCGCGAACAGCGGTACCGCAAACAGCAATGGCGCACGGGTCATGAAGCCCAAGCCCACGCACAGCCCTGCCAGCAGCGGAAAGCGCGCCCCGATCGAGAACAATAAGTACGCGGCCGCGCAGCTCGCTCCGACCACGTGCGCAGCAAACCAAACGGTGCCCTGCTCGGCGGAGAAGAAGTACACACTCCCGAAGGAGAAACACCACGCGATCACGACGTTCTGCCAGGGCCGCCGTTCACTCAAACCGGCCTCAGCCAAGCGCTCTAATGCCAAGAACAGCAGCGCCGGCGCAACGCCCGCAAGCCACAGCCAAATCTGGCCGTCGAACACTTCCTCTGGGCTGCCAGCCAGCCACACGAACGGCAGCAGTATCACTGCTGGCAACGGCGGAAAGGTGACGAACCATTGCCCGTCATACTTGGCGAAGTCGTTGTTGTGAGCGTACTTGGGCGGCCCGTCTTCGAGGTGCAGATTGCCGTCCAGCCAGGCTTGAGCCAAGTGGGAGAAGTGGTTGTACGGCGTGTGCGTGTTCAGCCGGTCGCCACTGGCAAAGATGAAGTACACCAAGGTGCACACCAAATAGACGCCGGCAGCCAAAGCCCAGGCCTGCTTCCGAGTGAGAGCCCCAGGCTCCGCGTTGGCCCAAGTGATCACGGACTTCAACTTGCTCATCGCGCGCGACGCCCCGCTTAGCACGACCAGCCACACACTCTGAAACGGCAAGCGAAGAAAGGCTGGACTCGCCTTATGGAACGGCTACCTTTGCGCGCCCGTGTCCAAGCCTCTCTTTTCAGTCCTGGTCGCCGACGTTGAACGGGAGGACCAGCACCCCAGCTGGGAGATCCCCACCTCGTGGCTGAAATCCGCCCTCTCCGATACCGATGCGGAGCCCACGGAAAAAATCGGCCAGTTGACCGCCAGCCTGATGAAGAATGGCCGCCAGTTTCTGATCCGGGGCCAAATCAGTGTCCAAGTGGTGCTTCCCTGTGCGCGGACGCTGGATCCGGCCACTTACGATCTCAAGCCGGACCTGTTTCTGGTTCTGAGCCGCGAATCAGCGCCCAAACCAGGCCAGAGAAACCGTCCCAGGGCCCCCCAAAAAGACAATGATGACGGGGATTTGCTGTTGGATGAGCAAGACGCTGCCTACGATACCTTCAGCGGAGACGTGATCGCGCTGGACGACTTCGTCCGCGAGCAAATCGTGCTCGAATTACCGATGTTTCCCTTGCGTTCGGACTTGCGCTCGAAGCCTGCAGAGGCTATCCCCTCGCCCCCCGCGAGCACGCCCAGCGAGCCTGAAATAGACCCGCGCTTGGCGCCCCTTCAGGCGCTCGCAGAGAAGCTCAAGAACGGAAAGAAGTGAGGAAAATCCCGTGGCAGTACCCAAACGGCGCACTACCAGCACCCGACGCGACAAGCGTCGCGCTAACCATGACCGAGTCTCCGCTCCGAACCTGATCCCTTGCCAGAATTGCTCGGCACCGATGGTCCCCCATCGCGTTTGTCCAGCCTGTGGCTTCTACAAGGGCAAAGAAGTCATCGCTGAGCCGGAGACCCCCGAAGAAGCAACCGCCTGATCGCCCTCGGCAGCCTCGAGCGGCCGCCGAGCTAGTGCCCATCCTGAAACGGGTGGGCACCAATGTGGAGGGAGCTAGTGTCGGTCAAGAAGTGCCGCAAAAAGCGGAGTTTCCTCGGCTTCCCCCGAAGCCGCCGAGGAAATGAAGCGCCTTTTCCGGACGGGCACCAGTTAGTCACGCTCGGCCGGCTGACATCAGCTATTACGCCCAGGTGGCGTGCCGAAGGGCGTGAAGCGATTGCGGTCACGGCACAATTGGAACTAAACGGAGGGTGATGGCGGAGCAGCTCCACAGTACGGTGTTCGCAGGTGTCGGCGCCTATGTCCCCGAGCGCGTGATGAACAATCGCGAGCTGGAGAGCATGGTCGACACCAGCGACGCGTGGATTGTGGAGCGCACCGGCATCAAGGAGCGGCGCATCGCCGCCCCCGGAGAGACGGCCAGTGACATGGCGCTGGCCGCGGCCCGCCGCGCCCTGGATGCCGCTGGCATGCAGCCCAGTGATATCGAGATGATCATCGTGGGCACGGTCACCGGCGACATGCCTTGGCCTGCGTGCGCAGCTTTTCTGCAGCACAAGTTGGGGTTGACCAACGTCCCCGCGTTTGACGTCTCGGCGGCTTGCGCTGGCTTCCTCTATGGCACGTCCATCGCGGACCAGTACATCCGCAACGGCGTGCATCGCAACATCCTGGTCGTCGGGGTTGAGCTGCTGAGCAGCATCGTCAACTGGAAGGATCGCACCACCTGTATCCTGTTCGGTGACGGCGCGGGTGCTGCCGTCTTGAGCCGAGGGGACGGCAGTCGCGGCATTCGCGCGACCAAGCTGCACACGGACGGCTCCCTGACGGGCTCGCTCTGCCAGCCTGCAGGCGGCAGCGCCATACCCATCAACGAAGCGGCGCTACGCGAGAACAAGCACAAGGTGTTCATGGTCGGCCGTGACATCTTCAAGGTCGCCGTGCGCAACCTGACCAGCGCCTCCGAAGCGGCGCTGGAAGACGCTGGCAAGACCGCCCAAGACGTGGACTGGGTTGTTCCCCATCAAGCCAACTTGCGCATCATCTCGCAGGTGGCCACGCGCTTGAAGGTGCCGATCGAAAAGTTCGTGTTGAACATCGAACGTTACGGCAACACCTCGAGCGCCTCCATTCCGATCGCTCTCGAAGAGGGCATTCGGGACGGCCGCATCAAGTCCGGTGACACGGTTCTCATGTGCGCACTCGGCGGCGGGGTTTCCTGGGCCAGCGCACTCGTAGACATGTAGCGGCGGCGCGCCCCGTCCCTCAACCAGTCTCGCGCCAGCGAGGTTGCCATCGTTGACTCCGATGAACACTACCTAGCGCTGGCGCCAACACTCGACCCAAAACGCACTCGACCGAAAACGCACGGAGACGAGGAGAATACGATGAAGTTAGCTTGGTTGTTCCCTGGTCAGGGAAGTCAGAAAGTGGGCATGGGCAAGGACTTGTTTGAAGCGTCCGCCGCCGCCAAAGCGGTGTACGCCCAAGCAGATGCAGCGCTCGGCGAATCTCTCTCGGGCTTGTGCTTTGATGGCCCGGATGAACAGCTGACGCTGACCGCCAACACCCAACCTGCTATCTTGACCACTAGCATCGCCGTCTTGGCTGCGTTGAAGGAGGCCAAACCGGAGCTACCCACACCTGCGTTTGCAGCAGGCCATTCCCTAGGCGAATACAGCGCGTTGGTCGCTGCCGGAGCACTGCAGTTCTCTGACGCTGTCAAACTGGTGCGGCTGCGCGGACGGGCGATGCAAGAAGCGGTTCCGGCGGGCGTCGGCGCCATGTTGGCCGTGATGGGCGGCGATCCAGACTCGGTTCAGCAGCTGTGCGTCGACGCGCAAGCGGGCGACGTGCTGTCGCCGGCCAACTTCAACTGCCCGGGCCAGATTGTGATCGCGGGTAGCCAAGCCGCGGTCGACCGGGCCGCAGCGCTCACCAAGGAGCGCAAGCTCAAGGGCATCCCGCTGAAGGTGAGCGCGCCCTTCCACTGCTCGTTGATGGCACCAGCCGCCGATCAGGTGCGGGCCGCCCTGGAGGGGATCGCGGTCAGTGACCCCGAATTTCCGGTGATCAGCAATGTGGAGGCTGAAGCGAATTCCGATGGCAGCCGCATCCCCGGACTGCTGGTTCAGCAGATCTGCGGGGCCGTGCGCTGGCAGCAGACGTTAAACCTCTTGGCCGCGCAGGGGGTCACTCATGCCCTGGAAATCGGCCCAGGACGGGTGCTGGCCGGACTGATGAAGAAGACCGAACCCGGCGTCAAACTGCTAAGTGTCGGGGATCTCGATTCGATCTCGAAACTGGATGAGTTTCTGGGTTAGCCGGGCGAGTAGGCGCGAATTCCACTCGCAGACGGCCGGCCGAACGCGGCTTGAAGCCCGCGGGATTTTTGTCGAATGCTTTGATTAGCATCGTGGTAAGGGTCCCGGCCCAGGAAGGGCGCGAGACCCAAATCCCGGCGTTTTTCTGAAGATCTGAATGTTCGAGCTCAAGGACAAAGTCGCCATCGTCACCGGTGGCTCACGTGGCATCGGGCGGGCATGCGCGCTGGCGCTGGCCTCCCAAGGCGCTCAGGTGGTGATCACCTACGCCGGCAATGATGAGGCCGCCAAAGAAACCGTCGCCGCCATCGAGGCCGCGGGCGGTCAGGCAGAGGCCGAAAAGTTCGACGTCGGCAGCATGGACGCTGCTGAACAAGCGGTCGCAGCCATCGCCAAACGTCGCGGACGGCTCGACATCTTGGTCGCCAATGCAGGCATCTCGATCGATGGCCTGCTGCTGCGGCTCAAGGAAGACGATCTCGATCGCACGCTCGCCGTGAATCTCAAGGGCGCCATCGCGTGCTGCAAAGCCGCCATCAAGCCAATGATGCGTACTAAGGCTGGTCGCATCATTCTGCTGTCCAGCGTCGTCGGAGAGAGCGGCAACGCCGGACAAACGTCCTATGCCGCTTCCAAAGCAGCGCTGCTAGGCGTTGCCAAGAGTCTTGCGCGCGAATATGCCTCGCGCAACATCACCGTCAACGCAATCACGCCCGGGTACATTGCCACGGACATGACTTCCGCGCTGACGGACGAACAACGCCAGGCGATGCTGACCGGCGTTCCCCTCGGACGCGCCGGGACTTCTGAAGAAATCGGTGCAGCTGTCGCTTACTTGGCCTCAGATGAGGCCGCTTACATTACAGGTCAGACACTCCGCATTAACGGCGGAATGTACATGTAGAACGCTTCACAACGAAGCGTCGCACGGAGGCAACAATGGCGGAAGACATCACTTCCGAGGTGAAGAAGATCATCAAAGAGCAACTCGACGTCGAGGAGGACGACATCAAAGCAGAGTCGTCGTTCATTGATGATCTGGGAGCAGACTCCCTCGGGCTGGTCGAATTGGTCTTGGCATTCGAAGAAGCGTTCGAAATCGATATCCCCGACGAGGATACCGAGCAAATCCGAACGGTTCAGGACGCCGTCGACTACATCAACAAGCACCGCGACGGGGGTTGACGCTAGCGCCCTGCTGCTCCCAGGTTTCCTTATATGGAGCGAGTGGTCGTTACGGGGATGGGCTTGGTCACGCCGTGTGGCGTCGGGACTGACGCGACTTTCGAGTCGCTGATGTCCGGCCGCAGCGGAGCAGGCCCAATTACGCTCTTTGAACCTACCGAAGAGTTCACTACCCGGTTTGCGGCCGAAGTCACCGACTTCGAACCCGGTGACTTTATCCCCAAAAAGAAGGTCAAAGAGCTCGGGCGCTTCATTGCGCTCTCGCTCGCGGCCAGTCGGCTAGCCGTCGAAGCTTCAGGTTTGAAACTGACGGAGGAGCAGCGCGATCGCGCTGGCTGCTTCATCGGCGTCGGCCTGGGGGGGCTAGAGAAACTGGAGCATGTCACCCAGATGCTCCACAAGAAGGGGCCACGCAAGGTCAGCCCCTACTTCATCCCCTCGATCATCGGCAACCTAGCCGCAGGCCAGGTCAGCATCGAACATGGGCTGAGGGGTCCTAGCTACTGCCACACCAGCGCGTGCGCCTCGAGCGCCCATGCGTTGGGTGAGGCCTTTGAAACGATTCGCTATGGCCGGGCAGACGTGATGGTGACCGGCGGTGCCGAATCAACGATCACTCCTGTCGGCGTGGCGGGTTTTAGCGCCATGTTCGCCCTCAGCCGACGCAACGAGGACCCGGAGCGCGCCAGTCGCCCATTTGATCGGGACCGCGACGGTTTCGTGATCGGTGAAGGCGCGGGCACACTCGTGTTGGAGTCGCTAACGCACGCCCGCCAAAGGGATGCCAACATCATTTGTGAGATCACGGGCTGGGGCGCCAGCAGCGACGCCTTCCACATCACCAAGCCCGCTCCGGAACACAAGTTCGCCGCGAACGCGATGCGGATCGCACTGCAGTCGGCGCAATTGAACCCAGACGATGTGGACTACATCAATGCTCATGGCACCTCAACGCCCGCGGGCGATGTGGAGGAATCTCGCGCCATCGCTAATGTATTTGGTGCCCACGCGACGGACAAGAAGCTGTGGGTCAGCTCCACCAAGAGCATGATGGGCCACTTGTTGGGCGCATCCGGCGCTGTTGAAGCAGCCGTTTGCGCCAACGCCGTGCACCGAGGCCACATCCCTCCAACGATCAACCTGGACAATCAGGATCCAGAATGCGTTTTGGACTTCGTCGGCAATCAGGCCCGCGAACGCAAGACCCGGCACGCCATCAGCAACTCATTCGGCTTCGGCGGAACGAATTGTTCATTGGTCATCTCCGCCTTCACTGGCTAACCCGAGCAATCGGCCTCACAGGAGAGCAACTCCAATGCAGTGTCCGCACTGTAAAGCCACCGACAACCGGGTGATTGACTCGCGGATGGCGTCCAACGGTCAGGTCATCTGGCGCCGCCGCGCCTGCGACAATTGCAAGCGCCGCTTCACCACCTACGAGCGGGTGGAGTTCAGCTTGCCAGCCGTGATCAAGCGAGACGGGCGCCGCGAGGCATTTGACCGGGACAAAATTCTCCAGAGTTTGCGGGTCGCCTGCAAAAAGAGACCCATTTCGGACGATGAGCTCGATGCACGGGTCCAGTCCCTCGAACAGCTTCTGGGAGAGGAAGGACTGCGTGAAATCTCGTCCCGGGAGCTCGGAGAGCGCGTGATGCTGCTGCTCAGGGAGCTGGACGATGTGGCATACGTCCGCTTTGCCAGCGTCTATAAGTCATTTCGTGATGTGGACGAATTCATTGCGGAAATGAGTACGCTTGTTCGGTCGCGCTCAAGCGAGTAGAAGACCACCATGGCGGAGTTTGACTCCGAGCTAATGCAAAAGGCGCTCGCAGCCGGGCGCTCAGGAGATCCTTCCCCCAATCCCCACGTGGGCGCGGTCGTCGCTCGTGGTCGTCAGGTGATCGGGGAGGGCTATCATGCGGAGGCGGGAGGTCCCCATGCCGAAGTGGTGGCATTGGAGGCTGCCGGCATCGGCAGTCGTGGTGCGACACTCTACGTCACGCTCGAGCCATGCAACCACGAGGGCAAGACGCCGCCATGCACGGACGCAATCATCAAGGCCGGCATCAAGCGCGTGGTGATCGGTTGCCGCGATCCAAATCCGAATGTCGAGGGCTCCGGTCTGGAGAAACTGCAGGAGGCCGGCATCGAGGTTGAGGTCGGCGTGGAGCAAGAAGCCGCTGAAGCCCTGATCAAGCCCTGGAAGAAGTACGTCACTGAAGGCATCGCGTATCTATCCCTGAAGATGGGGATCTCCCTCGACGGGCGCACGGTTTCGCGCACGGGCAAGTCCAAGTGGATCACCTGTGAAGACGCGCGCGTGCGAGTTCACACGCTACGTGCAGCGCACGATGCGGTGATGGTCGGAGTCAACACGGTGCTGACGGATGATCCGCTCTTGAACGTGCGTGACGTCGAAGGTCGCAACCCTATCCGCTGCGTGGTCGACAGCAAACTACGCACTCCCCTGGATAGTCACCTGGTCAGCACCGCCAAAGAGATCCCCACCTGCATCCTGACCAGCGCTGAGGCCTCTGAAGCCGTCGAGGCGAACCTGGAGGAGCGCGGCGTCAGCGTGATTCGGGTAGCCAGCACTGCGGAGGGCCGGATTGACATGACCGCTGGATTGCGCGCCCTAGCCGCTCGAGAGGTCGTGAGCGTGTTGTGCGAGGGCGGAGCCGAGTTGGCCGGCTCGCTTTTCGCCGCGCGGTTGCCGAGCGAGTGCCACGTTTTTGTGGCGCCGCTGCTGCTTGGTCCCCGCGGACGTCCCGCCGCAGTGGACTGGGCTGGCCCAGACGGCCCCGCCGACGCGCCACGCATTTCGCCCCCCACCTGGGAGCTGTGCGGCACGGACGCCTACGTGTTCGGGCCGGTGGTCTACCCCAAGAAGAAGCCCGCTGGCGGCGGCGTCGCAGACTGACCACAAACTGACGTTTTCGCGGCGGCTTGGCGCCCCGGGCGCCGACAACCAGGCGCCGGTTTCCCCCATTGGGTTTGCGAGGGGTAGGTCCGGTGTTATAGATGACGGGTAGTCATGGCGTTACGTGAGATTTTGACGTATCCGGACCCGCGCCTACGGGAAAAAGCCGAGCCGGTAGAAGTGGTAGATGACGAGATCCGAGCGCTCGTCGAAGACATGGCCGAGACCATGTATGACGCCCCTGGAGTCGGTTTGGCCGCCAACCAGATCGGCGTGCTCAAGCGCGTGTTCGTGATCGACATCGCCGATGAAGATGAACCCAGCGATCTCAAGGTATTCATCAACCCAGAAATCATCGAAAAAGACGGCGTCCAGAGCTGGAATGAAGGCTGCCTGTCGTTTCCGGGCGTCGCCGAGGAGATCAAGCGTGCTGAGCGCGTCAAGGTGCGCGCCCTCGACGCTCAGGGTCAGCCATTCGAGCTCGAGGCCGACGGACTGATGGCGGTCGCTATCCAGCACGAAAATGACCATTTGGACGGCGTGCTCATGGTCGACAAGTTCGGCGCAGTGAAGCGCCGTCTGATCGGTCGCAAGGTGGCGCGCGCGGTGGCCGAAGCGGAAGCCTGAACTGAAACAGATTGCGGCCGCAGCTTGTTTGGTCGGGTGCCGCCTGCTGAGTAAAGTGCGCCGGTGAGCAGCGCCTCCGACGGCCGCGGCGATGAAGCCAACCATTCCGCCAGCGCCGAGCCGAGCGAGCGTCAGGCTCTGACGGCCCGCGCCGGCATCGTTGCCGCAGGCACTCTGTTCAGCCGCCTACTGGG
>JBNLEN010000087.1:0-26218 GCA_050304975.1 Polyangiaceae bacterium | reverse complement strand
CCGTAGACGTCCGTCAGAAACATGTTGAGCGCGCGCAAGCGTTGTCGAATGCCCGTTTCCAGCCGTTCCCACTCTTCAGCCACGATGATGCGGGGCACCAGGTCGAAGGGAAAAATCCGTTCGACCGCTTCCTCACTCGACTGATTGTGCAGAGTGAACGTGATACCCATCGTCATGAGCGCGTGCTCGGCGGCGAGCTGGCGTGCCTCGAGCGCCCCTGGCTCGAGCTCGTTGATGCCGTCTGCGAGCATCTGCAAACCACTGCGCGCTTTGCCAGCAGCTTCGAACAACTCGTCGAAATAGGGTCCGTTTTGTGGGTCGTAGGAGTGGAAGTCCATGCGCGTTCTCGAGAGTTTTCGAAGCCCCATTGGCTCCGATGATACACGTCGCACCCGCCCCACGGCACGCGCATGTCCGCTATATTTCGTATGTGTATCGACGCTTTTGGCCGCGGTTTGTGGCAGGAAGAGCACACCTGAGTCATGGGCGCCCAAGCCTGCCCGCTGGCTCCGAGGGGCTGGGCCCCAGGGGCCGGCATCTCCGCCTCGCTGCGCGGCTGTTCACCCCTCGCTGATTCGGGCTATGCTGCGGCGCATATGGACGCAGACCGCCCGCACAGGCTCTGGCCGTATTGGCTCGTCCCCGCGCTGCTGGGTTGCGCAACTGACGGCCAAGAGGTTGAGCACCTGCAGCACGTCGCTGAGGCGCCGAAGCGTAAGGACGCGGGTCGCGACGCGGGCCTGGAGATGCCCGCGGCCCCCAAGCCGCTGTCCGACGCCGGCCAGCTCACCCCGGAAGGGCCGTCTTTCCTTTTCGTTGGGCGGAAGCTCACCGACCAGCCCTCGCAAGCCAAGCAGTGCTTGTTTCGCTTCCACTTCGATGGCCTTCCAGAAGATGCCGGATTTCCGGAAGGTGCGGACCCTCTGGAAGAGCTGTTCTGCGCGCCGGCGACCATCGGGATCACGGAAGCGACCCCGATGCAGGCCAGCTCGACCGCGTTCAGCATCGGGCTGCTTGTGCCCGATTATTACCCCGAGCTGCTGGTCCGCTACGACTTCCTCAAGGCTCAGGCGAAAGCGGGCGCGGAGCTGGGGAACTCGCCACTGAGCGGCTCGTGGAAGGCCCCGCTGTCGCTCGCTTCACTGGGGCCAGACAAAACCGTGATTGCCGGGATCTCTTCGGGACCCGAGCTCAGCTATCACTTGGAGTGGGTGGAGCAGGAAGAGGTGCGGTCGCTGCTGTCTGGCGGTTCTGAGCCCATCCACGTCTTGGGCAAGACCGCAGACGGACGCGCGATGATCCGCACCGGGCAGGGTGACTTCGAGCTGGCTGAGGACGCTGAACTCTCCGCAGTCGATCCCTGGCCAGCCCCCAGCCAAGAGCTGAAATGCGAAACGACCGTCGCGCTCCAAACGTTGGAGGTGTTGAGCGACGGCCGCCAGGTGTTTGATGTGGCAGACCGCTCCACGCCGATGTTCGGCTTTGGAGAGATCTACCTGTGTGAAGCGGGAGAGCCCGCCCGGCAGTTGCTGGAGCCCCTCGGGTTCGAGGGCAGACTGCTGGGCCAGCCTTGGCCTGCTGACTAAGCGGCTAACCGCCGCCCGCCGGGGCGTCACTGGCCGGGCCGCCCCCGCCCGGAGGCGGCAAGCTGTTCGGCTGTTTGCCCGCCATGCTGGCCGCCTTGATGCGTCGCTTGGCCTGAACCATGTGCACCACCTGATCGAGGATCACGGCAATCAAGATGACGGCGCCGACGATGATGAACGTCCAGTTGGTGTCCAAACGCCAGATGCGGGGGATGCCATCGGCGTCCTCGTAGATGATCTGGAACATGTTGATGCCGTTATCAATCACGCGCATGATCGCGGAGCCGATCACGATGCCAAGCACCGTGCCCTCGCCACCGCGCAGCGAGCAACCACCGAGCACGGCCGCGGCGATCGCGTAGAGCTCGTACGCCACACCCACCTGCTGGGACATCTGCCCGATGTACGCGCAGTAGGTGATGCCAGCGATGCCGCCCATGCCCGCCGAAATGACGTAGGTCAGTGTCTCGACGCGCTTGACGTTGATGCCCGAGTACTCGGAAGCTTCTCGGTTGCCACCAATCGCGTACACGTAGCGCCCCAGCACGGTGAAGTGCAGCACGTAGGTCGCCACGGCAATACAGCCCAAGAAGATGATCAGCGGATACGGGATCAGCGGATCCCCGCCCAAGTCGATCAGACCTTCATTGGACAGATCCAAAATCGGCGAATCACCCATGCTGATCACCGCGCCGTCCACGATTGTCTGAGAGACGCCTCGGATGCCCAACATGCCACCTAAGGTCACGATAAACGGCTGCAGGTTGAGTCGTGTGATCAGCAGGCCTTGCACTAGGCCCACCAGCATCGCAATGCCCAGCGCGACCGGGATCCCGATCCACAACGAGTAGCCGAGGCCGCCCGTCGCGTCTGACGACATCTTGGCAATGATCACGCCCGTCAGCCCCACCACGGAGCCGATCGACAGGTCAATGCCGCCAGTGATGATCACGAACCCAATGCCGATCGAGAAAATCCCGAGCATGGAGATCTGCCGAATGACGTTGATCGAATTCGACTGTCCCAGAAAGTCTGGATTGGATATCTGCAGCCCGATGCACATCACTAGGAGTGCTACGAACATGCCAAGCTCACGTCTCATGCGGTCGCCTCGTTCAGTCCTTGTGCTTTGGCGGAACTACCAGTCATCAGCTTCGCGATATCGTGCTGAGTCAGACCTTTACGCGGTAGTTCGCCCTTGATCCTGCCCTCGTGCATGACGACCACGCGGTCACTCATACCGAGAATTTCTTCCATATCGGAGCTGACCATGATCACGCAGATACCTTCCGCCGCCAGATCAGCCATGTGTCGGTAAATCTCAGCCTTGGCCCCCACGTCAATGCCGCGAGTGGGCTCATCCAAGATCAACACCTTGGGTTTCATCGCCAGCCACTTGCCAAGCACCACCTTTTGTTGGTTGCCACCGGAGAGGTTGACGACCTTCTGGTTGATGCTGGGCGTCTTGGTCTTGAGGCGCTTGACCTCGTGCTCAGCCACCTCTTTTTCCTTCTTGCGGTCGAGCCAGCCACCAGGAGCATAGTTCGCCACGTCTGGCAGAGAGGTATTCTGCGCGATCGACATCGGCAGCACTAAACCGTGCTGCTTGCGATCTTCAGGGGCCAAGTAGACACCGGCCTGAATAGCGTCGCGCGGAACCTGAGGATTGTAAGGCTTGCCGTCCAAGGTCATGCTGCCTGCCAAAGCGGGCGTCACACCGAAAACGGTCTGCATCAACTCTGTTCGGCCAGCGCCGACCAGTCCCGCGAAGCCGAGGATTTCACCCTTGCGCGCGGTGAAGGTCGCTCCAGCTGGCGCCCCCGGGACAAGCACGTCCTTCACATCCAGGATCACGTCCCCTTCGGGGCGCTCTTTCTTGGTCGGGAAGTATTCGGCGCTCAAGGCGCGCCCTACCATCATCGCCACAACCTTGTCGTGGTCCGCTTCTTCGCGGCTGAGGTCGCCGACGTAGCGGCCATCACGCAAAATGGTGATGCGGTCCGACAGGCGGAACACCTCTTCCATGCGGTGCGAGATGTAGATGATGCCAATTCCGTCGTCGCGCAGCTGATTCACGATCGCGAACAGCTCCTCGGATTCGGCCGCCGCCAAAGACGACGTCGGCTCATCCATGATGATGATGCGCGCGTTCATGGACAGCGCTTTGGCGATCTCGACCATTTGCATCTGACCTGCCGTCAGCTGCGAAACCATGGTCGTGGTCGGCAATTCGAGACCCACCCGCTTGGTCAACTCCTTGGCGCGCTGGTGCATCGTGCGCTTGCCGAGCGGACTCAGGTAAAATTTCGAAGGCTGTTCGTTGCCGAGGAAGATGTTCGCCGCGATGTCCAAATTGGGCGCCAACATCAGCTCCTGGTGGATCAGGGCTATGCCCTTCGCTTTTGCGGCATCCACGCCATCGAGTTCGACCGCTTTGCCGTCGATGCGGATCTCCCCCTCGTCCGGCGGTTGCGCGCCACCGAGGATCTTCATCAACGTGCTCTTACCGGCGCCGTTCTCCCCCATCAAGGCCAGCACTTCGCCGGCCTCGAGGGAGAGACGCACGTCTTGTAAAGCAATGACACCTGGGAATCGCTTGGTGATCCCCTGCATCTCAAGCAAGCTCACTTGAACTGTTCTCTATCCTTCAAGTGGTTTCTGTTCTGTTTCAATTGCTTCTTTAACTCGCAGACTGTTTACACACCCTGCCGCATTACTGCACAGAAGCCTTCATCTCAGCCAGCTTCTTCTCGAAGGCCTCGACGTTGTCTTTGTCGATCACCTCAACGCCGGTGTCGATCACGTGGTCCTTGGGCAGCTTCTTCTTGGCTTCCTCGGGATTGGTTGCCAGCTCATGCAGCCACTTGGCTGACAGATAGCCGAACTGGAAGGGCTTCTGCACCACAGTCGCCTGGATCACGCCCTTTTCGATGCCCTTCAAGGTCTCTTCGTCCTCATCGAACACGGCGGCCAGGACTTCACCCTTCTTGCCCAAGCCCTCGAGAGCGGCCACGATCGCGGGGCCGTTGTAGTTCCACAGGCCAACGACCATGTTCAGATCCTTGTGGGCGTTGACGATGTCTTCCACGTTCGAACGAGCCTTCGCGCGGTCCGTGTTGTCCTCGCGCTTGTCGACGATTTCGATGTTCTTGTCCTTGATGGCGGCTTCGATGCCGGCCAAACGCTGCGCGGCGTTGTCAGCAGCCAGGGTGCCCACGAACACAGCGATCTTGCCGCCTTCTGGCAGCAGCTTGACGATCCGCTCACCCAAAGCTTTGCCAGCCTCGAAGTTGTTGGTGCCGATGTACAGCAGGCGGTCTGACTTTTCGGCGTCCGAATCGTGAGTGATCAAGTTGGTCTTCTTGGCCACCTCATTCAGGACGCGGGTCTGATCATCCGGCGCCACCACGCTCACGGCGATGCCGTCGTAGCCCTGGTTGGCCAGGTTCTGCAGCACCTTGTTCTGCCCCTCGGGCGTGCCGTCAGGCATCTTCAGATCGACCTGAACTTTGCCCTCTTTCTCGTACTTCTTGAGGCCAGCCTCCGCGATCTTCCAAAACTGGCTGGGATTGTTCGTCACGAACGCCAGCTTGACGATCTTCGGGGTATCGGTCTTGGGCGCTTCACCCTCGCCGCCAGCAGCGCCGGCGCTCTTATCTTCTTTGCTGCAACCCATGCTCAGGGCCAGCAGGCCCGCTGAAGCAAGGAGCATGGCTCTGCGGCCTAGTTGTGCGTAGTTCACGGTGATCTCCTCTTGCTAGTTCGGTTTGGAGGTAGGCAACCCTCGGGTTCGAACTGGTGGTTCAGAAATGCCAGTCCGAAAGTAACGGTTCAGAAATGAAAGGGTCGGTACGGTCTATGGGCGCGAACCCCCGGGGCCGCGCGGGGGGCACTCTAGGGGCGTTCTTCGGACTTGTCACCCGGCTACAACCCCTGAGCTTGCGGACTATTCGGCTCAGCGTCAGAAGCCGAGAGCCTACCTGCCCCGCCGCGCCACCACAGGGGCTTACAGAAGCGAGGTCCATGGCCTCAAGTGGCTGAAAATACAGCAACTTCCATTCCTCATTTCGGATCGAGCAAATGGGTAGTTTTTGGGGCGGCGCTGCAATTCTACGAGCCGGCATCCCAAAAAGTCGGCTGATCCCGTACCGATCCGGCAAAGGCGGTGTTTACCCGTGAGCCCCCGAGGCTGGAGCGAGTGACAGCCACGAATGACGCAGCGCCTCCTAGTCGCGCGCAGTCGGGCTCACCCATCGTCCGCTACGAGGCTCGAGTCTGTTTGGGAAAGCCACCTGCGGAAGGCGGACGGCGCGGCGGACAGCCACTTGCGGTACTCCAACCAGAAGCGCGTGCTGCACAGGTCGCCGCAGCGCCAAATCAATCGCGTTCACATCAGATCGAACGCCATCTTTGCGGCGCCGATCAACAGCAACACGGCGAAGACGCGCTTCAAGGCCTCCACCGGAACTCGCTCGGTCGCGGCGGCCCCCAACCGAGCAAACACGACGCTGAATGCGGCAATCGAAGCAAACACGGGCAGGTACACGTAGCCCAGAGTGTGCGCGGGCAAGTCGGACGCCGACCAGCCGCTGTAAATGAACCCGCCGGCTCCAAATATCGAAAGCGGCAGACCCAACAGTGCACTCGTACCAATGGCACGCCGCACCTCCACTTTGGTGGCCACCAAGAACGGCACGGTCAGTGCGCCACCTCCGACGCCCACCCACGCTGACAACGATCCGATCAGGCCGCCAGCGGCGACCAAGCCTGGGGTCGCCGGAAGCCGCCACGAACTCGGCGGCTCGATACCAAGCAGCATACGTATCGACACCAGACTCAAGAACGCGATGAACGCGACGCGCAATGCGATCGCAGGCACCAGACCCGCGAGCAGTCCGGCCGCAAGAGAACCCGTGATGATCCCGGCGCCCAAGCGAACCGCGATGGCCAGGTCCACGTTGCCCTGACGATAATGCTTGTACGCGCTGGAGCTCGCCGTGCACACGATCGTCGCCAGGCTGGTTCCGACTGCTAGATGCATAACGCGATGTTCCGCGACGCCCATCAGCGGCAATACGAACGCCAGCGAGGGCACCACCACCAGCCCGCCACCAACTCCAAGCAGCCCCGCAATGAATCCTCCAATGGTCCCCACCGCGGCACAGAAAGCGAAGAGTTCCAGGGACATACGCGTCGGACCCTAACGTGAGGTGAATCAAGCGCGCGGAGTGAGCAAACGCAGTTGCTCAACGTAGCTCTGAGCCACACGCTCCCAGCTGAAGCGCTCCCGCACCAGCGCTCCCGCGCGCTGCGAGACCTGCTGCAGATGCGCTGGATCGCCCAGTAGAGATTGAATGCGCTCCGCGAATGCAGACGCATCTTCGCTGGGCGCGAAAAAGCCGTTCTGCCCATCGGTGACGACGTCACGAATGCCCTCCATGTCCGCAGCCAGCGTTGGTACGCCGCAGGCCCCCGCCTCGAGCATGACCACGCCAAAGCCCTCCATGTCGCCGGGCACGGCGATGTTGGGCATCACGAACAAGTCTGCCCGACAATACAGCTCCATCAAACGCGCTTCGTCGACCAGGCCAAGCGCCTTAACACGCGAGCCGACTCCCGCGCGCTCAATCGCGGCGGCGATATTCGCAGATTCGGGGCCATCACCGGCAAGCCAGTAGTGAACATTCTGAGGCAGGCTAGGCATCACTTGCTCAATGAACCAAGAGAACCCTTTGCGCCTAACCTGGCGACCAACACTGACGCACAAGAAGGCGCCCGCCGGCAAACCTTCCAACACCGGACGCTCCATCTGGCGGCGTTGCCAGACCGCGTCAAAGCGCGGCAAGTGAATGCCGTTCGGCACCACTCGCACGCGCGTACGTTCCATACCCCGCTCGACGCAACGCTCACCCGTGGCGCGACTGACAGGCAACACGGCATCCAACTGCCTAAGGGTGCGACGAACACCGAGCTGATAGGCGGCGTTGGGCTCCGTCACATCCAAGCCATGACAGATCGCTGCAACTCGGGCACCTGCTTGGCGTAGCCGAGGCGCAATCCGCATCGCCGGGAGCGCCGTCGTCATAGAAGAAAACAGCACCGTGTCTATCTGGTGCGTATTCACCAGTCGCGGCACACGAAATAGCATTGATGTAAGGAACGGGATGGCCTTGGGGACGATGTACTTCCACGAGCTTCGCAGCACTAAGGAATGTAGCTCCAAGTCTTCCATCTCCGAAAGCTCAGAGTGAAGATCCATCGCGACTCGTTGCATGCCTCCAACGTTGGCTAGTGGACGCCCCTCGGGCGCGAACGAATGAGAAACGAATAGTAGTCGCACGGAGTCGGGCTCTATATCACGCCAGTCCGTTCTGACGAACCCCGGGGCGCCTCGCTCTGATCGCCAATCTCGCCCAGGCGAATCGAAAACGAGACCCCAGCGCCACCGCCACTTTCTGCGGGGAGATTTTCTGCCCAGGCGCGCCCTCCATGGGCCTCAGCGATGCGGCGAACCAGGGCCAAGCCCAATCCGAGAGACGACGCCTCGCTGTTACCCGAGCGACCTCGAAAGAATGCCCGAAATGCGGCATCTTCTTCCGCATCCGCAAAGCCAGCCCCCGCATCCGTCACTTGAAACGACAGCAGTACATGCCCGGCCTCGCGTCGCTTCGTCAGGCGCACCCGAGCCACGCCGTTAGCGTGTTTTTTTGCGTTATCGATCAGGTTGCACAGCGCCCGACTGAGCAAAGTTGGATCGCCGACAAATTCGACGTCTCCTGTCTCGTCGTGCAGCAGCTCCAACGCGACTCCAGCTCGTTCGAGAACTGAACGCGTGAACTCGCCCGCGCGCAAGCGTTTGGCATCCAGCGCGCCAAACTCCAGGCGGGAATTGGCGAGCAACTCAGCTACCAGACGGTCGATCGTCGCCAGCTCACGCTCCAGCTGGCGTTGACGCTCGCCAGGCAGACCGTCCCGTTCGAGCAACTCCAACAGCACACGCAGGTGCCCCAGCGGAGTGCGGATTTCGTGGGACACGGCGGCCAGCAACTCCCGCTGATCGCTCATTTGCTTTTGGATCCGCTCAGCCATCTCGTTGACGGCATCCGCCAGTTCACCCACTTCGTCATGCTGGCGCCGACGCAGTTGCACTCGGCTCTCCAGCTTGCCTTCTCCAATCTGTCGAGTGACGCGCGTCAGCTCCTGTAGCGGGCGACTAATTCGACGCGCGATGAACCCAGACGCTCCCCACAGCACGACGCCCGCGACAACCAGGTAGAGGATCCCGAAACCGGGTGGGTGTGGCGGTGCCTGCCCACAGTAAGAGACATAGCCAAGTAGCTTGCCTTCGCGCTGCACCGCCAGTTTGTGGTGCACCACCAAACATTCGCCACCGAATGCTTCTAGTTCTCGGTCCTGCGCGTCACTCAGACGAAGGCGAGCTTGAAAAGTCCGGGCAACGCTTTGCAACAACTCCGTGCGCTGCGCTTCATCATCCCAGATTGGCGCGAAGCGTTCGGAAACGAACGTCGCGACTTGCTCCTTCTGCCAGCCCCACTGGCTTTTGAAGATGACACTAGCCAGCGCCATGCTGATCAAGCCCATCAGCAGGATCGCCGCCCCAAACCCCATGAAGATCTTGCGATGCAGGCGGGCTCCCAAGAAACCTCTGACGCGCCGACGCCGTGACCCATGACGATGGCGGCCGTGCCCATGACCGTGCATGTGCGGCTGCGCGTGATGCGGTCCCCAAACTCCGTGCCCGTGGGGAGCGCGCGCTGGCCGTGATGATCCAGGCGGCTGCTCAGGAGGTTCCGAAGACTTTCCCATTAGTCCTCACGAATGAAGGTGTAGCCCACCCCACGAACGGTGCGTATCAAACCACCTCTGTCACCCAGCTTCTTGCGCAGGTGCGATATATGAACATCCACGGCGCGATCGCTGACCGCTACATCCGCGCGCCCCGATTCGCCCAACAAGCTTTCGCGCCGTACGACTCTGCCGGCCCGACGCATCAGGGTTTGCAGCAAATCAAACTCCAACGCCGTGAGCTCTGGCTGCTGCTCATCCACCTGTACCCGCCGAGCCTCAGGCCAGATCGTCACTCCACCCAAACTCAAGTATTGCTGATCTTGTGAAGGCCGCACGCGGCGTAACACGGCACGCAGTCGAGCCAGTAACTCACGCGGACTGAACGGTTTACCCAGATAGTCGTCAGCCCCGAGCTCCAACCCCACGACGCGATCAGTCTCGTCGCCGCGAGCCGTCAGCATGATCACTGGCACCTGGTGTCGTTCACGGATCTTGCGCAGCACTTCCAGTCCGCTGAGCCCAGGCATCATGACATCCAGAAACACGGCATCAAACGTCTCTCGCTGGAGGCGCGCTAGCCCGGCTTCGCCGCTTGGCGCGTACAGCAGCTCGATGGCCTCCGAACTGAGGTATTCTTCGAGCAGTTCGTGCAGCTTGCGGTCGTCGTCGATCAGCAGAACCTTGTCCATCGTAATAACGCTATCCGATCGCCGTCCTCGCGGTCTTGCTCTGGTAACAGTTTTGCGCCGATGGGTGACGACTTTTTCTCGTTCTGACTGGCCGCCACGCTGCCGCTAGTTCCGGCCGCAACCAGCACCAAGAACCCGGCCTCGG
This sequence comes from Polyangiaceae bacterium, assembly GCA_050304975.1. Taxonomy (GTDB): domain Bacteria; phylum Myxococcota_A; class Polyangia; order Polyangiales; family Polyangiaceae; genus SZUA-265. The sequence goes on along the minus strand of JBNLEN010000087.1, from coordinate 15,989 downwards.
CTGGGCCCCCGCGCGGCGACCCGGGCCGAGTGCCCTCGGCATTGGATTCAATCTGCTGCGGGGGGCGCCTGGGTTTCGGCATCTTGGCCCTCCGAAACACTGCGTGCCGCTCGAACGCAATGTTCAGCAACGCGATCCATGAACCTGCCACCAGCCTGACCGTATGCATAGTGACTGGACCAGGCATCGCCGTGACCGTGGTGGTGGTGAAAGTGCCTGGCGCAGCTGGAGCCGAAGCCAATGACCGCCCCCAAGCTCAACAGCCAGATCAACAGCACGCGCTTTCGATGGCTCATGAGTGGCTCCCATGGTGGTGGGGGTAATGATGAGCACAGCGGTGGCCGGACACGTGTCCGAAGCCACGCATGTGTCCGAACCGAGTCGACGAAAGCCAAGCTGCCAAGCTCTCGCGCTGCTTTTCGTCCAACATCTCATGCATCTCAGCCAGCACTTCCACGAGTCGCTGCTTGGCTTGCTCGACGCTTTGCCCCGCGTCATCCAGCGCCGCCTGCACTGCGCTTTGGTCCAGACTCTCAGCTCTCAGCTCATCGGCAACACGGCGGGCAGCGCGCTTGGCAGCTTCGCGCAGGTGCCCAGATTGCTCCCGAAAGTCTTCCAGCAGCTCGCGCAGCGCCTTTTCTTGTCCGGGGGAAGCGTCGAGACGCTCAAACAATCGGCGCAATCCACGCGCGTGGCGCCGGTGGACCTTCAAGACCACGAACAACCCAATCAAACACGCAGTTCCAAATACGAATCCCATAGTCGCTCCTTCGTTTCCTTTGACCTTTCGGTGGGTTCACTCCGAAGCCTGCAACTCGAGTTTGAAGCGCTTCCCAGCGCCAACGTTAAGAAAGCTCAAGCCGAAAGGTGGGTAGTATCCGACCTGCTCGTGTGCTCCGTGATCCAGGCTGAAACGTTGTCGAGTCCGGGTTTCAAGCCCGCCGAAAAAGGGCTGTGAGTACTTGTAGTTAATTCCGACTACCCAGCGGCGCGCCGGGTGCCGTGGGAGTAAGCTTCAGGCAGTACTTGAAAGCCGCGGAAAAAAGCCGCTAAATCTGCCCCCGGTGACCACACCCTCCGACATTGACGCCCCCGACGCGTCCTCTGATCCTCAGGCGCCTCTGATCCCTTCAGATTGGCCGCCGGGAAGCGTTCCATCCACTTCACCGCTGAAGGATGCGGTGGCGCTCAACGTCACTCAAATGCGTGAGGTAGCCGCCAATCAAGAACAGACCTGGCGGCTGTGGTTTTCCGGCATGATCGTCTGTGCACTTCCGATGGTGTTGGCGCGCAGCGTGGAACCGGGTTGGATGGTCTGGGCTGGCAGTCTGTGTCTGATGTCCGCCGTTTGCTTCTTCGCTGGATCGATCTCGCGCTGCAACTGGGAATTGACCGAAACGCTGATGACCGAGCGAAGGCGCTTGCAGATGCTATTGGGTTCGCCGGTAGTCTCGCAGACTCCGCGTGCGAACGCTGCTCTGGGGTTGTGTTCGGGGCTGTTCTACACGTTGGCCACTGCGTACCTGGCTTTGGGCGTGAGCGTTTGCGTCTACACCGCCGTGCCAAACATCAACTGGTCGTGGCTGGCACTGCTCGGCATGGGATTGTGTGCGATCGGATACCTGCTGCAACACCAGCGGCTGAGCCAGTGGACGCCGTCCGTCATTCAGGGCTTGGCCATCGGAGCGTTCGCCGTGTTGGTTTTGCGCGTGTCAGCGCGTTCATCCGGGACGGCGCTGGCCCTGTTGTTTGGCGCAATCGCCGTGATGGCCATCTTGGCGGCCCGCAGCTGGATGCGTGGCCCCGCGATCATGCAGCGGGCTGAACTCGAAGTGCAACGCGCGGAATTGCGCAAACGCCAACTCGCGTCGCGAGCTTGGCACCGACCGCAAGCATCCAACTCAGCGGTTGCAGCGAGCAAGCCGGCTGCAAAGACTCCGACGCCAGCCCGTGCCCCCCAAGTCACGGCTGCGGAAGTGGAAATGCGGACGCCAGCGGAACGGACGCCTGCGCCGTCTGCCGAGCCGGCGCCCGTTCAGCCAGTGGCAGCACCCACACCAGCGCCGCAGCCAAGCGTTGCTGCTTCTCCTGCCCAGCCTGCAGCCGAGGACGACGCGCCCGGGTCGGAACAACTCGAGCCCTTCCCATTGCTCGATGGTGACCCCACTCCGCTGTCGCCCGGCGTCGTCCCTCTCGAGCGACGCCCGATCGCTGAGTCACCGCCGACCAGCGAGGGATCCGGTGCCCGGCGCATCCCCAAGGAGATGGCGCCCAATCAAGAATCCGTGCACCTGACTTACCCCGTCGACGCCTATCCGATCGATGCGGTCGTGCCGAGCAACTCGGAGCCGCCAGCCCACTCTCACGTCGTGATCAACGACTATGCGAAAGCGGCAGGAGTGAATCCGGCAGCACCGCCACCCTCCGCCACGTTCGACCCGCTGGGTGAGCTGACGGACGGATTGAAGGACGGCTGGCATGCCCCTTCAGACTTGGTGGAGAAGGCCAAGCCGCCCAGAGATCTACCCGACTTCGCCACGCTCCAAAAACGGCTGCGCAAGCAGTCGAAGTAGCGTCGCCGATGTGGAGGCTGGCGCCGGCGCGAGGGGACGAACCAGCAAGCGCGGAGCTTAGGCCGCGGTGACCACACCGGAGGCGACAGGGCCCGGTATGTGGCTCGTGCGTTCCCGGCGGGCGGACGGCTCTTGGGCGCTATCGGAACGATCCCAGATGGGTTGCTTCTGGCCGTTTCGATTGACCTCAGCGGGTTGGCGCAGCAACCCGACTACGGCGCACATGCTGTGCCAGGCCGCCATTTTCACGAGGGGCTGTGCCCGCTCCCAGGTCGATGCCGGGACCCAGGTGCGCTCGCAGTGGGCGCGCGCCTGTCGGAAAACGTGCTGGTAAGCCTCAACGCAGCGTTGCGGATCCGAGCGGTCCCGCGCGTTGGCTCTGCCACTGAGAGAAAAGGTGCGACGCAAAGTCCGGTCGCTCAGCAGCTGGTCGACGCGCGCCGCAAACTCCTGGTCACTGTCGTCCCGCTCAGGCCGGACCAGAAAGCCATCCACGTCGTGGGTGACTTGGTCGGCGACGCCTTTGTCGTCGTCAAACGCCACCACTGGCAGCCCCGTCCACAGCGCCTCGCTCACCACTTGACCATAGGTCTCCGAGAGCGATGGATACACGAACAAGTCGGCGTTGTTGTACCAATCGGGCATGTCGGGTAGGCCGACCTCACCCGCCCACAAGCATCGGTCGTAGACCTTGAGCTGCTTCGCTTGGGCCTTGAACGCGTCGTGATCGGGGCCGTCACCAACCAGCGCAAGACTAGCGCGCGGGTACTTCGGCAAGATGTGCTTGGCGAATATCTCCAGCAACCGAGACACGCCCTTCTCTCGCGTATGGCGACAGACAACCAGCAGCCGCTGGCCCTGGACAGCCCAACTGGGAAACGGATCACGCTTGGCAGGCTTGTCGAACACGTTCGGGTCAACGCTGCGGGGGATGACGTAGATGGGCACTGTCACGCCCAAGTCTTGCCAGTACTTCTTCAGGCCCTTGCTGAGCACAACCAAGCCGTCACCACCGTTGTAGTAGTCCACCGTGGTGGCCTCGGTCGCAGGAATGATTCGATTCTGGAAGAGACTGTGTGCAAGCTTATTCTGCTGCAGCGCCTCCGGCAGCATCACGTCGTAGACGGCTGGCATATGCACGGTGTTCACACACACCATGGGCACACCATGCGTACGCCGCAGCCACACCCCGGATGCCATGAGCCCGGTGCAGGTTTGCGCCACGGTGATCGAAAACTCTTGCATCGCCAGCTTGCGCAATGCCCCGCGCTCCGGCATGGGAATGCGCACTCCTGGGTGGTTGCGCAAAGGTAACGAGGGCAACAGCACGTGGCGAGGCAGCTCACTCGGTACAATCGCGGGATCTTCCGGACCGATGACGGTCACTTGGGAACCGCGCTTGCTGAATTCCCGGTACAGAAACTGAGACGCGAAGGAAGAGCCGTTAGCGAAGGGGATATGAACGTAATCGTTCAAAATGCCGACTCGCGGAAATTCCGCGGCGAACGTGGTCATCGATGAATTCCTCCGACTGCTACCCGCATAGGAGCGGGCATCTCGGGAAGTGGCCAAGTTGTAGGTGGTGTCAGGCATCACAGTGAGGCAAGAAAGAGACAGTAATTCGGGCACATGTGCTGAATTTTCACACCCTGTACCTCCAGCCATTCCAGGGGAAAAAGGCTTAAAACGTGCAGGGCCTGTCTAGGAATCAAGATTGGTCCAGTTCCTTGGAGCAAGGGTCATACCCAAGTCGCGGACAGCTCAGCTCTGATAGGGGCAAAGGCCGGTCGCGCCAAGACCAGGCCGGGCAAACTGTGGGTTTTCCGGCGCATTTCATCAGCCAGAGCTCCGGTTGGACGCTCAGGCTGGATTGCGCCGGGGAGCTGCCCAGCTCAAACATGGCAGCCAAATCAGGTTACCAAGCAGCGAAGCGCCCAACATCAACACTGCCAGCTCCCCAATTGAAGCCAGTCCCGGGATCCCCGAGATCATCAACGCGCCAAATCCGGCCATGCTGGTCAAAGTCGACCCGAGTACGGCGCGGGCAGCAGTCGGCAGCCGTTCCAGCTGTCCGCGCTCCGCCTCCTCAGCGGATTGTTTTCCGCCATCTCCCGACAGCGCCCAAGCGACATAGACCGCGCCATCAACCCCAATGCCGAACGCCAGTGGGAACACCAGCATGTTGTACAGGTTCATGCGCACGTCCAACAGCGCCGCGAGCCCAAGCCCCACACTGAGCACCATGCTCAACGGCAACAGAACCAACAGCATACGCTTGATCGAGCGACCGATCAGCAACGTACCCAGGCACACGCCCAGCAGCGCCAAACCAACGATCCCCGGGGTCTCGCTGCGCAGGCGTGGCGTCACTTCGCCCAGTGGTGCTTCAGCCGAAGCGAACCGCACCTTGGGAAAGCGCCGCCGCCACTGTTCCAACTGATCGGACAGCAGCTCCATCTGCCGCGCGTCGGCGCCGCTGAGATCGGTATACAAGATCGCCAGGGTGCCGAACCGACCATCGCGCTCCATCAGCCAATCCGTCACCCAGACCGGCATTTGCTCGACCTTGACTGGCTGCGTAACAGCGGCGAGAGGCTCGTATTCCTCAATCTTGGCTTTCAACTCATTGTCCGCTTTGCGCTTGGCCCTTTTCAGGGTCTCGCGCAGTTTGGAGATGGCGTCGAGGCGCTCCTCTTGATCGCTTGGAATGAACGCCGCCGGAACGACCAAGAACGGACGCTCACTCTTCAGTAGCTCCTTCGGTCGCTCCTGGCGCAACGCAGCCGCCACGTCATGCAGCGCCTGTTCATCATCTGCCATCAGGTACACGGCTGTACGCGTGGTGCCATGCATAGCCTTGGTCCACGGAATGCCATGACTGATGGCCTGCGGACGCAGATTGCGAGAGTTGTACTCGAACTCCGCCCCAGTTCCCAAATACCCAAACACCACGACGCACCCCGCGCCGATGGTCGCTAGAGGCAAAGACTTGCGGCGCAACCAGCCCCACGGTGACCAGCTGAAACTGCGCAACTCGAACGCGCACTCGCTACGGCGATCCAAGAGCAGAGTCAGCACCGGAAACAGCGCCGCGTAGGCCGCCAACGTGATTACGATTCCGAGCGCTGCGATCGGACCCATTTCGGCGAAGCCCCGAAACGACGCGACCCCCAGTGCCCCGAAGCCACAGGCTGTCGTGAAAGCCGCCACCAGCAGCGAAGGTCCCAGCTTCGAGAAGCTGGCTTTCAGCGACTGCTCAGGCGAAAGCCCGTCGCCCCGCTCGCGGCTGTAGTGGGTGAGCAAGTGCACGCCGAAGTCAATGCCCACGCCCGCCAACACCGCCAGCGTGAAGGCGCTCACCATATTGAGCTCCGGGTGCACCACTCCTAGCAGCCCCGCGGTCCAGCCCAAACCAAGGGCCGCGGGCAACGCCAGCATCAGCAAGCTGCGCAAGCCGCGAAACTGGAACATCACGACCAACAGGATCATGGCCGCACTAAACAACGATGTCTTCTGCAGGTCGCTGGCGACCAGCGCCTTGGTCATGGGCATCGTACGATAGCGGCCGCTGACGACCATCTTCAGATCTTCTGGTGCATCCGCCGGGCGCGCGTTGGCCAACACCGCTTCCCCCCGTTCGTAGAGCGAAGTGGCGAAGTCCAAATCGGACGCGTTGCCTTCTATCGAAACTTGCACAGCGCAAAGCTGGCCGTCCGCGGAACACAGATCCCCCGTCTCCGAAGCGTGCCCCGCTGGCTCGGCATTGGCTGCGTCTTTCGATCGATTTTCGCCCGAAGCCCGAGCGGTCGACTTCGGCGCAGTTTGGCTGAAACTACTCGCCTCGGCCCCGAAGAGACTCGTCAAAGCGGCGATGTCCGGGTTCTTCTGAAAGAGTTGGTGCAGATCTTCTTCGGTCGGTAACGGCGGTGGCTCGTCGTCCAGATTACTGCAACCAGGCAGACGCTCGCACTCCTCCCAGCGCTGACGCTCGTCAATCTGCTCGTTGAGCTCCAATAGATCGTCAGCCTCGAGGTACAGTAGTCGGTTGTCTTCAAAGACGCTGGCGTCGCGCTTGTAGATCGCCCAGCGAGTCTCCGGCCAAACCTTGACGTCTTCCGCTACCTGGCGTGCCAACCGCCGGTTGAGAGCGGCGTCACTCGACTGGATCAACAGATACATCGGGGAGCTGCTTTGCAACCTCGTGCGTAACTCTTCGAGAGCCAAGCTTGACGGCGTGCCCTCTGGCAGGAGCGCCTCGATGCTGGAATTGACCTTGAGAAAACGCACCGAGAATGCGCTCAGGAGCGTCAACACCAGCGCTACGGCCAAAAACGCCCAACGGCGTCGGATCACGAACGCCACATAATTGGTCGCTATCTGCACGCGCTCTGCCTAACATGTCAGCGCCCGAAAACACCAGAGCACACGCGCATGAACAACGCCGCCAGGCCCTGCCAATGAAGGTACCGATTTCCAAGCCGCTCCTGGGTGAGAGCGAAATTCAGGCGGCCGTAGAGGTGCTGCAGAGCGGGCAATTGATCATGGCGGAGCGGGTTCGAGCCTTTGAACGACAGCTCGCCGCCTACCAAGGCGTTCAGCACGCAGTCGCCACCAGCAACGGCACGACCGCACTCATCGCCGCCCTGCTCGCGCACGAGATCGGTCCCGGAGACGAAGTTGTGCTGCCCGCATTTACCTTTTTTGCGACCGCATCCGCCGTCGTCAGTGTCGGCGCGCGCGTTGCCTTCGCCGACATTGATCCACAAACCTACACGCTCTGCCCTGACTCGGTCGAGCGAGCGATATCTCCGAAGACGCGGGCGGTCATCGCGGTGCACCTGTACGGTCAGCTAGCGGCGATGCCGCGCATCACCGAACTCTGCGCCCAGCGGGGACTGGCTTTGATCGAAGACGCTGCCCAAGCTCAGGGGGCGTCACTGGTGGACACGGCACAACCGTCCAAGGCGGGCAGTTGGGGCAGCGCCTGTCTCAGCTTTCATCCTTCGAAGAACATGACCACCATGGAAGGCGGTGCGGTCCTGACGAACGATGCTTCTATCGCCGAACGCCTACGCCGAATTCGCAATCAAGGCCGCGACGAACTGGGACAGCACCTGATGCTGGGCAGCAACTACCGAATGACGGAGCTATCCGCGGCCATTGGCCTCGAACAATTGAAGCGCCTTCCAGAGTTTGAGCAGCGCAGAATCCGCAATGCGCAATACCTCAACGAGCATCTCGTTGGGGTTGAAACCCCGTTCGTCCGTTCGGGGTATCATCATGTGTATCAACAGTACACCATCCGCTGCACCGCTCGAGACCGCCTGCAGCAGGCGCTGCGTGAAGCTGGCGTTGATGCGCGGGTCTACTACGCTCAGCCGCTGCATCGACAACCCGCGCTGAGTGCCCACTGCCACACGCCGTTCACGCTGACCGAAACCGACCGCGCCTGCCAAGAGCTGCTCAGCTTGCCGGTGCATCCCAGCATGACTGAGGCAGATCTAGAGCTGGTTGCAGACACCGTGCGTCGAAGCGTCAGCCGGCACACGCGCAACTAACGCCCCGTAGTGCCCACCAGCTTCAGCGCCGTTTGGTGCCGAATGTGGCACTGTGAGGTGCAGCGTCGGATGAATTGGCGTCGACTTGATCGGTAGCACCAGCCGTGGCGACCTTGCTGGTCTCAGCTGTTGTCGGCGCCTCCAACGCAATAGATGCGTGTCTCACGACACCAGTCGTCGTGGGCGTGGCCTGGCCTGGCGAGGTTTCCGCCGGCTGCCCATTGCTGACGGCCTCCTGCCGTAACAAATGAACATTGGCCGCAGTGTCCGCCGGAGGAGGCCTGGAGTCCGAGCGCCCGGTCTTGCTCGTGGCCGGCTTGGGCGGCGGCGACTTCGGAGCTGGGGTCGCGTCCTCGGGTTGCTCCGCCCCCGCTTCAGCCACTGGTGTTTGCGGAACTGGTGTTTGCGGAACTGGTGTTTGCGGAACTGGTGTTTGCCGCGCCGATACTTCGCCGGCCTCCGCACGGTCCGCAGCGAACGGGTCGGATCCGTCGAGATCGGCTTCGCTGCCAGGAGGTGGCGCGGGCGGAGGCTCGCTCTTGGTGACTTTCTTGGTACCTTCGGCCGGGGTGGGCGAAGGACGGTCACGCATGCGCGGTGGACGATCGGAAACGGCTCTCGAAGGCACGCCAAACTGTTCGGCCTGCTTGGCCTGCCATGGATATTTGATGCGGTGGTGATTCATGTTCACCAACGTGTCCGCCATGCGTGTGACGATCACGTTCAAGTCGTTCATCTTCAGACCGCAATCATCCAACATACCCGCTTGCAGCTTCGTAAACACAATCCGTTGGATCATGATCTCGAACTGGGCACGGTCCGGCGGATCAATCGTGCGTGACGCCGCTTCGATGGAATCCACCAGCATCAGGATTGCTGTCTCTTTCGTCTGCGGAGTCATCCCGGGATACTGGAAGTCTTTCTCTTCCAGACCGTCAGGGTTGCCGGCTTGCTTGCACTTGTTCCAGAAGTACTCGATCGTTTGCTTGCCGTGATGAGTGTACGAAAACTCCACCACCGGTTCGGGGATCCCCCCTTCGCGCAGGATCTTCGCGCCTTCGATCACGTGCTGACGGATGACCTCGGCGCTGGTGTGCGGCTCCAACTCGTCGTGCGGTGACTTCTCGTTGTGCGCCAGGTTCTCCACGAAGTACTTTGGGCGAACCGACTTGCCCAGATCGTGATAGTAGGCGCCAACCCGCACCAGCAGCGCATCGGCCCCGATGGCGCTAGCGGCTTGCTCCGCCAGATTAGCCATGGCTCGCGAGTGCTCCCAGGATCCGGGCGCATGCTCCGCCATGTGTTTGAGCAGCGGTTGCTCCAGGTCAGTGAGATCATGCAAGCGCTCACGGGGGACGTGCCCCAGCGTGCGCTCGGCGTTCGAGCGCAACAGAGCGCCGAGGCCGCCGGCCAGCAAGCCCCCGCCCAGGCAGCCAATCAGCCGGGAGCCGCTGAAGCCCTGGAGATCATCCAGCACCACAAACCGGCCCTCGAGCGTGAAGATCATCGCCACGAGCATCAGCATGGCGCTGATGCCGGCCAGCGCCCCGGAGAGCAACATGGCCCGGGTGTGCTTGCGATCGAGAAACAGCAAGATGGCTGCCATGCCCTGAGCCAGAAGCACCGTCAGCACCAGGAGGTCGAACCGAAGCAGCGACGCCACGATGAATGACGTCACGACCGTGACCACGAGCGCAGTGCGTCGGTCGAAACTGGTCGCGACCCACAGCGGTACTGCCGCCATCGGTATCCAGAAAACACTCAGCTGGGAGTAGAGCAACATCAGCTTGGCGAGCACCGCCATGCCGCCGATGATCCCGTACATGCCCACTTGCGCTCTCAACAGGCGCAGCCGGTTTTGTGCAAATTTTCGCAAGTAGGACGACAGCGCCATGCTCAGCGTGAAGAAGATGGCCCACACGCCAAAAACGTGCCCCCAACCCGGAGGACGCCGCTGCTGCTCGTACGCCACGGCCGCCAAGTGCGACGGATCGTGGGGGTTCAACTTCGTGCCGATGGGAACGAAGTTGTGTAACGCGTCGTACAACGCGGTGTTGCCCTTGGGAGCTTGCACCGCGCCGTAAGGCACACGGTAGCTGACCAACGTCGTATCCCCGAACTTCGGCTGGTATGCCGAGACGAACAGGTCCGACACCTGAATCAAGGTAAACAGGGTCGCGGCGAGCAGGCTGATGATCAGTCCTGTACGCCAGCCGGCAATTACCCGCGTTCGCATTTTGTTTCGAGGGTTCCTGAGCGTCGGAGCGCCGCAAGCGCCCGTTCAGAAAGGTACTTTGGGCCCCGGAGGACCGCAAGCAGCGCGCAATGTGGGATGCCCCGAAACGCTGCTGCTCCAACACCCAAGACCGCCCTGAGCGGAACTGTGGAACTATCTGATCTCTCTACGGATTTGCCCTATATTGCCGGATGGCTCGGCATTTGCTAGCTGGCTGTCGTGGCTGATTTCGGAGAAATTCTGCTGCGAGCACGGCACGAGGGCCGGGTGCTACTGATGGGGGTATTGAATGTCACCCCTGATTCGTTCTTCGACGGGGGCAAGTACACGAGCGCCACGACCGCGGAGGCACGCCTACGCCAGCTGCTCGACGACGGCGCCGACATCATCGATATCGGAGCGGAGTCGTCGAGGCCTGGAGCGCCGGACGTCCCAGCTGACGAGCAATTACGGAGGATAGGGGGAAGCATCGAGCTCGCTCGGCAGTTGGGCGCGGTGGTTTCCGTCGATACCACCAGCCCCGAAGTGGCGCGCCGCGCCGTCGAGCAGGGGGCCCAACTGATCAATGACGTTTCTTGCTTACGCGATCCAGGGTTAGCGGAGGTCGCCGCGAATTCCGATGCGCACCTGGTCATCACCCATAGTCGAGCCCCAATGAAGGACATGCGCGGTTTTTCGGAGTGGCCCGATGACGCCTACCCGGATATCGTAGACAATGTGACGCTCGATTGGGGCCGAGCGCGCACCCGGGCGAACCAAATGGGACTGAGTTCCGAACGCATCATTTTCGACCCTGGCTTGGGGTTTTCGAAGAATGCTCGGCAGAGCTTTCAACTGCTGAAGCAGTTGGAACAATTCCGTCCGCTGTCCGCTGCGATGCTGGTAGGCCCCGGGCGCAAGTCGTTTATTTCGGCAGTGGATCCTTCACCGCCGTCGCAGCGTCTTGGAGGAACCATCGCTGCCAGCGTGCTCGCCGCCCAAAACGGCGCCGACATCATTCGCGTTCACGACTTGCGTGAAGTGCGCCAGGCCCTACGTGTCCTGTCAGCGACGGAAGATCCGGAGATGCTACGAGGGCCGAAGCCAGAAGATCAGGGGGCGGCGCCCGGTGCCAAGTGAGCTCTGGGCTTACCTGCAGGGGCGTGACCCGGGTGAACTGGCCCGAGATGCGCTCGACGTCTTGATCACGTACTACGTGTTCTATCGCGTGGCGCTGGTGCTGCGCGGAACGCGTGCACTGCAGGTGGGCTTTGGACTGGCGCTCGTGTTCCTGCTGTACGTCGTGGCGCAGCTGCTTCATCTGCACACGGTGCTGACGCTGCTCAAAGCGGTGCTCTCCAGCGCCATTCTGATTGGTGTGGTCGTCTTCCAAAACGACATCCGACGCGGCTTGATGCGCATGGGGTCACGGGCCAGCTTCGGGGGCAGCCATCACACCGAAGCCCAAGTGGTCGATAGCGTGGTCGACGCAGCCACCCAGCTCGCGCGTCACCGCATTGGAGCCATCATCACGTTCGAGCAGGAAGCCAACTTGGATGAGTTCGTCGGCAGCCACACGGGTTTTGCGATTGATGCAGCTGTCAGCACTGACCTGTTGGTGAGCATGTTCATTCCAGAAGGAGTGAACAAACTGCATGACGGCGCAGTCATCATCCGCGACCTGCGCATTGCCAAAGCGGGCGTATTTTTCCCGATGCCCGAAGGCAAGGTAATGGACCAAAGCTTTGGTTCCCGCCATCGCGCAGCCATGGGGATCACCGAGGAAACTGACGCGATTGTGATCGTAGTCAGCGAAGAGCGCGGCTCCATCTCGTTCTGTTTTAACGGCAACATCGTCTCCAACCTAGATGGCGAGCGCCTGCGCGCCGCACTGGAAGGTGTCTTGGCCCCCAAGCGCGCTCGCAAGCGCACCTGGCTCCCCTGGCTCAGGCAGAAGCCGGCTGCGCCGATGCTCCCGACAGAGGTCGTGGAGCGAAAGACGCTACCGGTCGACGAAGTGGTCACCCCGCCGCCGGAGCCGAAACCCCAGCCGACGCCCCCGGCGGAAGCCACGCCAATTCCCCTGCGCAAGCTCACGGACGAAGAAGCCAAAGCCAAAGACAAGGAAAAACCCAAGGACGCGGAGAGCGAGGCTGAAACGACCGAGGCCGCCAGCCCAGCAGCAACAGCCAAGGTCGCGACCTCGGAAGAATCCCCCAAGTCTGAACCGACAGCTAAAGAAGCGCCGACAGCAGAGGCTACCAAGAACGAGCCAATCAAAGAGGCGACTAAGAAAGCGGAGCCCGTTCCCACGCCACTACGTCATCTGGCCGGAGAAAAGCCGCGGGCTGAAAAAAGCAAAGCCAAAGACAAGCCAAAAGAAGAGGTTCCTCCGGCGTCGCGTCGACTCATGCCGCGCGCCGAGACCGAGCTGAAGACAGACATCAAAGAGAAAAACGCCGGAGGTGAATCCGCATGATCGCGTGGCTGAGGTCGGCGCTGACGGATAACCTTGGCCTCAAGGCTCTGTGCATGGTCGTGGCCTTGTCTTTGGTCGCCTATCAGCGCAGCCAGGAAGAAGAGATCGCGCGAACCGTCGAGTATATCTTGGATGTCCAGCTGCCCCCCAGCACCAGTGGCCGCGAGTTGATGACGACCCTACCGCCGAGTCTCAAAGTCACGCTGCAGGGCAGTTCTAGCGCGCTCGACACGATCGCCGACTCGTCACCAGCCTATTCGGTGGACTTGCGTGACGGCAAAGTGGAGAGCATCCAGTTCGGCAAAGACCAGCTGGATCTGCCTCCTCGCGTCACGGTCGCCGCGATCGAACCGGCTTCTCTCGAGCTCGAGTGGCAGGACATCACCACGCGAAGCATCAATGTACAGAGCTCCGTCACGGGACAGGTTGCGGAAGGGTTTGAGGTGCACAACCTACGGGTTGACCCTCGTCAGGTACCCCTGCGCGGTCCTGCCAGTCTCGTGCAAGTGACGCAGTTCGTCAGGGTTGCCCCGTTTGACGTTACCGGTTTGACCGCAGGCACGTACGACCGCCGCTTGGCGTTGGACCCACCCCCCAATCGCACGAATTACGTCGGCGCATCGAGCGTCACGGTGACGGTTGAGATCCGTCGGCGATTATTCGTGATCCCTTTTCAGGGGCGTTCCGTCGAAGTTGTGGGCATCCCCGGGGCCAAAACAACCCCAGGCAAAGTTGACGTGACCGTCAAAGGTCCGCCGGATGTGGTCAAGGCGCTGTCGGAGCAGTTGGTGGTTCCGCGCGTCGACGTCAGTGATGTGGACGCCAGCCAGCACGGATCCAAGGTCGTGCCTGTAACGGTGGATCTCAACGGCGCCGAGGCGGAGGTTCAACCGCCGACGGTCAAAGTCACCTGGTAGGCAAGTCACCTGGTAAGCAAGTCACCCGAGCCCCGCTTGAGCGGCTTACTTGCGCAGCGAAGGAATATCGATCTGCAAGCTGTAGCTGCCGTCGTTGCGCTTGGCGAAACGGTGTTTGATCTTCAGCTCCTTGACCGGTCGCCGAAAGCGCATCACTAGGTCGACGTTGCGGCCCTTGGACACCAGCTGCGCGCGCAGTAAGGCGGAATCGAAGTGTCGCAGATCCAGGGGGTTCTTGTTGTTGCGCAACCCAACGTACGATTCCTGCAGCGTAAGCTTCAGTAGCTTGCCCTCGATGGCCTCCTCCAAGTCCGGCTTGGAGGTCATTCGCACGAAGAAACGGGCCGAGCCATCCGCGAAACGTTGGTAGCCGCTGAAGGTAATCTCGTTCGCAGGCTTCGGAGCGTCCGCTTCTTCCGCATGCGCCAGCTGAACCATGCCTGGCTGCAGCGCTGCCATCGACAATGCTGCCATCGATAGCAGTGCGCCCCCGAGCAGCGACGTCAGTAGGCGCGATAGCTTCACAGGCTGAAGCATAGTGCAGATGAGCTGCCGGAGCAAAACAGCCGGCCAACGCCTAGCTTGGATCAATGAACTGGATATTTAGCCGCCCGCGCGCGCCCTCGTAGTAGGTCAGCACGGCTTCACGCAAACGCTTGGATACGTACCAACGCCGCAACGGCTGCTCGACTTCGTCGTACACTTGCTTTGAAAACGGCGTTCGGCCGGAACGGTGAAGCGCTCTGAGTTCCGCATCGCTTGGGCGCAACATCGGCGCCACCATGCGATCCAGGTAGAGACTGGCTCGGGCTTGGCGTTGCAGCATGCGATAGATTTCGCGGGGGCCAAGCCCCTCTTGGCTAGCCGCCACCATCACGGCCCGCGCGCCGCCAACCCGCTGGGAGAGCGTGGCCTGTGCAGCGTTCACCCTTGTCTGAATATCCCGCTCGGTGGGCGCCGGAGAAACTTCGAGCGACTCTAGGATGGTTTCGGCGATGTGACGCTCCATTGCCGAACGCAGGTGCGCGCTTTGAAATGCTTCTTCACTGCTTGGTTGAAAAGCGGCGTCTGCCAACGCCTCCAGCCGGGCCTCGAAGGCCAGTTCTCGCTCCAGGATGAAGCGCGGAGCGTCCACCCCTCCTGTCTCCGGACTGGTGAACCGCACGACCACCCGATCCACGGGCAGCGGGGCCGCTCGCCCAAGCTGGGGCGCCCAGCTGATAGCCACCGAGCTCCCGATGAGCAGATCGCGGGTGAAGCTTCTTCTGCGCACTACATTCACGCGACTGCGCTCATTGGACGACTGTTACTTCACAACAGCTACTTCACAACAGCTGCTACAAAACGGCTACTTCACGACGGTCATCTTGCGCGGCTCGCTGCTCGGGGACTCTTCTTCACCGTCAGCGTCTGCCTCGGGGATGGGATTGTCCACCGAGCTATTGTCCGTGCGCGAGGCACTACCGCGAGCGACGCGGCGCGCCTTGATGAATTCCGCGAAAGCCAAAACCTTATCCAGGTCGCGCGTACCCAGGGCGTCACAGATCTCTCGGATCTGTTTGCGAACAGCGTCCGCACTGCGCGTCCGGCGAGCGGCCTTGTCGGCTTTTGCTTCCGGTAGAGCTTCGTCCGCCTCCTCAGGCGCGACGTCGGGCGCCGTCACCTCGGGCCGAGCCACAGGAGTGATCGAATGTGCGGACAGCCAGGCTTCCATGAACACTCGCAAGCGTTCACTACGGAAAGCAAACCAGCGCTCGCGCTCATGACTGTGCGACATGAGCACATCTTTGAATCGACGAAACGCGCCTTTGCCGTCAATCGCCTGAGTCAGGGCGGCACGCAGCGGTGGGTTTTCAACCATCTGGATGAAGCGCTCCATCCAACGATACTGTTCGCGCGAGCTGACTGACTCGATGCGCATGTACGTATTGTCGGCGGCTATGCGACTGTGCATTTCCGGATCGGCGATACCGTCCACGACGCGCAACACCTCACCCGAGTTGAGATGCAAGTAGCTGTGCACTTCCGGGGCGTTGTTCTCGAAGGCATCTTCGAGCGCTTCCCAGTCGACGGGCACGTCTTGCATGCGATTGTTGTCTTGGTGCCCTTCAGTCATAAGCCCTCATTCGTGCGTGCTGCTGACCACTTCTGTTCGGGTTCTTTGCACGGCTTGGTTCCAGCGCTGACGTTCAGTTTCGCGCTGAGAGTCGTTCAGTTTGACATCGAACGTTCGTTCCGTCCGGATCA
>JBNLEN010000086.1:0-26289 GCA_050304975.1 Polyangiaceae bacterium | reverse complement strand
AAGATGCCCATCGCGAACGGTCCCGCCACCTTCCACACCACCTCGCCGCGGTACAGCCACAGCCGGTGCAGGTTGCCCCGCAACAACGCCGGCGCCGTCACCGCCAGCGCCCGCACGGGGTCGCCCCAGTAGGCCGACAGCGCCAGCAAACCAAGCAGTAGTCCCACGCGCTGTTTCCAGCATGGAAGCAACAACGCCAGCCACGCGACAGCCACCCAATTGTGAGCGTGAGCAAATACCAATTCTGACATCTCTGGGGCTAGAACCGACAGCGCCAACACCCCGAAGGCGAGGACCAGGATCACGCTCCGCCTCGCCAGAGCGGCTCGCCCCGACAGCGCGACTGCCGCCAGCGAAAGACCACCTGCCAGCATGCCTCCGCCGATACCAGCCCAAAGCAGCAGCGGCGCCAAAACCAGCAGCCCCAACCGACGATGGTAACCGGGGGAAACCACCAAGTAGCGAATGTCACCCACCACGTGTGGAAAGCCCCAGACGATCGGGCCTAGCGCCAGCATCCATAGAGGAACGCTCGCCGTCAAAAGAAAACACGCAGCCGCATAGCACCAAATCAAGACCCAAACCCGACGCTGCCGGTCACTCAGCAGGGGGCTCAACCAAGGCGTCAACGCTCGATAGGCCTCACGCCGCAGCGCGTCCAGCGGCTCTAATGCGACTTGTATGGTTTGGGACACGCTCATCGCCGGCACCGAGCCGTGTATTGCAGCACGAACCCTGGGGTTGTGCCATCCCCCGCCGGATACTCAGAGAAGTAGCGAAACAGGAACGCTTCAGTCTGCGATTGATTCAGCGTCCGCGTCTGCTCCTCGAAGCGATAGCGCGAAGTCGCAGACTTGGCCTGATCCGGCGGGAGTCTCGCGCGGAACTGGCGCCGCAGCGCAATCTCGAACGCGTGAGCTTGCGCTTCCCGCCGCAGCGCCCGCTGCACGCGCACGTCGCAATCCGGTCCAATGCTGTCCACGCTCGAGGCAGGTGCGCCGGCGTCGCTGGGCAACCCGCTTGGCGCGCCGTCAGTCCAGGGCGGAAATTGCTGGTGGTGCAGCAGGTGCGCCAGACGGGCAGCGTTTTCCCACTCGGCGACGTTCGACAGCAGATGGGGAGTGCCTCCTGCCACCAGCATCGACTCTTTGGTTCCGAAGCACGCGCACTTTAGGGCGGCCAAGCGCCCTTTCCACCACGCCGGGTAGGAACCTGGGTGCGCCTGAGCACTCTGATCGTGCCACGCCAGCACACGGCGCCAGCGCTCCACGTCGAGTTGATAGCCAGCGGCGCAAGTGCAGTCCTGCACTGGGTTTCCGGAGCGACTCCGGCCTGCGTTAATCTTCCAGAGCCACCAAAACGCGCTTGCAGCGATAATCAGGCCGAGGACGACGAATATCTTTCGCATGAGCGCCTGCAGCCAGCAATGCTACCCTGCCAGCATGATCGGCTCAAGCACGGTACCCCATGTTCTACTGCTGGCTGGACTGTTCCTCAGTTTACAGGCAGCCAGCGACGTGGCCCACGCAGACGTGGTGGAGCCGCCCCCCGAAGACTGCATGGACGGCACCGTCGGTGCCACCGGCCATTGCAGACCTTATTGCGCCCCGGTCCCCTGTAGTGACTTCTGCGAGGGGAAGTGCGTTGAGCTGCGCTTGTGCGTCGAAACCATCATTTGCGCGGGACTTGTCGATCCGAACGAAGATCTCTCGAGGTACGAACAGACGAGCGTCCTGGGGACTTGTGATGACGGCAGCTGTGACCGCGGCACTTGCGAGACGCGGTCGGTTTGCTCCACGGCTGTCAGCGACCCGGCCCCGGACGCGGCTGTCGACGAGCCCCCCGATGACGAGCCCCTCCCCGACGACACCCCCTCGGACGATACGACTGACGCGGACGACACAACCGGGGACGACACAACCGGGGACGACACAACCGGGGACGACACAACCGGGGACGACACAACCGGGGACGACATCGCCGACGACGCCGCCAACGATGATGACGACGCCGCGGATGATGACGTTCCCCCCACGGTCGGCGGCGAAGAAAACGGGGTGGAGGTCAAGGGAGTCGACGACAGCGGCAATGACAGCGGCTGCGCACTGAACTCGGCTCGTCCGTTGAGAGACGTGACGCCAGTCGCCGCGCTTCTGGCGGCGATGGCGCTAGGCCTCTCCTGGTTCAGGCGTCGCTCGCGAAAGTAACACCTGCACGCGCTCGCTGACTGGGTGCGGAACGTCTAGAGGTTCCGGGTTGACCGCGCGAGCGCGCCGAAGCAGCAGCGAACAGCTCGAGCAGCCGCTCCGTTTGGTCGAATCCGAGGCACGGATCGGTCACGCTCATGTCGTCTCGAGCGAGCGGCCCCGGCTCTTGTTTCCCTGGACGTAGGTGGCTCTCGAGCATGACGCCAAGCAGCCTCGCATCTGAGCGGTCCAGTTGAGCGAAAACGGCCTCGGCCACCTCGACTTGCCGCGCAGCCTGCTTGCCGCAATTGGCATGAGAGCAATCCACCAAGAGCTTGAGCTGCTGAGTAGCCGAAGTTTGCCTCACGAGCGCGTCGATGCTCATGCGGTCGTAGTTGGGGCCCGAGCGACCGCCACGCAGCACGACGTGGGTCGCACGGTTGCCCGGGGAACGCCGCACGCCGACCCGCCCGTCCGCCCCGATGCCGAGTTGAGTGTGGGGCGTCGCAGCCGCCTGCATGGCAGCCAACGCCGCGTCCGCGCTGCCATCCGTCGAGTTCTTGAAGCCCACTGGACAAGGCAATCCGCTGGCCAGCTGTCGGTGGATCTGGCTTTCAGTAGTGCGCGCGCCGATCGCCACCCAGGAAAGACAATCCTGGAGATACGGCGCCACCAGCGGATCGAGGATCTCGGTCGCGACCGGCAGGCCCCGGTCGCTCAGCTGCACTGCCAAATGCCGCGAGCGCCTCAGCCCGGACGACAAATCATGGCTTCCGTCCATCCCGGGATCGTACAAAAAGCCCTTCCACCCCACCGTCGTCCGAGGCTTTTCGAAGTAAGCCCGCATCACCACGATCAGATGTTCGCTCAACCTCTGTGCCACCGGCTGCAGCCGCTCCGCGTAGGCTAGCGCGGCCGCTTCTGAGTGGATCGAGCACGGCCCCACAATCGCGATGTGTTTGCCATTTTGGCTCCGCAAACTGCAGCTGAGCGCCGCGCGCGTTTGCTCGATGTTGCGCCTCGCGCGATCGCTCAGCGGGAACTCCCGAGCCAGCTCGGCAGGGGTGGGTATCGCCGCTAAGTGTGCGGGCTCGGAGGATGAGATGGTGTTGGTCATGAATCGTCTGCTCTGGCTCAGGGGCGCCGAGAGCCGCGGGGTTTCATGAAGCCAAACCGAAAAACCCCGCGGCCTATGGGCGCGGGGTTCGGTAGATTTGCGAGCTTCGTTTCAACCACAGCTCAGCAACCGGCCCCGCCCGCAGGCGTACCAGTAGCTAAACTCAAAGCTGAAGCGTCGACTCACGAGGCGCAGCTTAGCCTACCCAGACGGCCGCGGCAAGCGCTCGCGACTGTCGGGTCTGACCAGCTTCAGCTGGTGGCTTCCGAAGGCTTGACCCCGGCCATGGCAGCGCTTGCCGCTTCGGACTCGTGGAAGTCCGATTCAATGGCGCCCCGCTCAGTGGCGGGCCGGTAGGCGCTTTCGCCATGCAGCGCGGCGTCGAGTCCCTCGTGCTCCACCTCACCATCCACGCGCAGCCCGATCGTCGCATCGATGATCTTGAGCAGGATGAAGGTCACCAGCGCCGCGTACAGACCTGCCGCGACCACCGCGATCACCTGCTCCAGAACGGGTTCGGCGTTGCCTTTGAGCAACCCATCTTGGCCCGCCTCATTCCACATCTTGGCCGCGAATACCCCCGTGAGCACCGCGCCAACCGCGCCACCGACACCATGAATGCCCCAAGCATCCAGCGCATCGTCATACTTGAAGCGGTGCTTGAGCAGCACCGAGCCGTAGCAGATCACGCCAGCCATCAACCCCATCACCAAAGACGACATCGGTCCGACAAAACCAGCGGCTGGTGTCACCACAACCAGCCCTGCGACGATGCCCGAAGCCACGCCCAACATGGTGACCTTGCCACCGTGAAAGCGCTCCGCCATACCCCAGCTGAAGCCGGCCGCCGCAGCGCAAATGTGGGTGTTGACGAAAGCCAGGGTGGCTGTGCCATTGGAAGCCAACGCGCTGCCCGCATTGAAACCGAACCAGCCAAACCAAAGCATGGCCGTGCCGATCAACGTCAGCGGTAAGTTGCCGGGAGCGCTCGGACGCTTGCGCCGTCCAAGCACAATAGCGAACACAAGCGCACTGGCACCGGACGTCAGATGTACTACCGTGCCGCCTGCGAAGTCCATCGCTCCGCGCTCGAACAACCATCCGCCACTGTTCCAAACCCAGTGGCACACGGGGTCATACACGAGCGTCGCCCAAGCCACCGTGAATAGGGCGTACGCGGAAAACTTGATGCGCTCAGCGAAGGCGCCGGAGATCAGCGCTGGCGTGATGATCGCAAACATCATCTGAAACGCCATGAACAGCAGGTGTGGGATTCCATCTTTGGACTCCAACCCGACCCCCTGCAGCCCCGCGAACTTCAGATCGCCAACGAGGCCACCGATACTGTCTCCAAACGCAAGCGAGTACCCGATCAGGGTCCACTGGATGGTCATCAAGCCCAGCGCGAAGAAGCTGTGCATGCAGGACGACAGCACGTTCTTCGAGTGCACCATCCCGCCGTAGAAAAACGCCAATCCGGGGATCATCAGCATGACCAATGCCGATGACACCAACATCCAAGCTGTATCCGCTCCGCTCAGTTCCGCCATGATTCTCCTATCCAGGTGTGAAACCGGGCAGAAACATAATTTTGTATTGTTTCAATAACGTTTCTTACCAGCAGGCTCGAATCAGAATGACGGCATCGAACCATCGAAAGGAAACCTGCCTGAAACAAAAGTTCGAAAAGCAGAGGGCTCGCGCCTCAGCTACGCTCCCGGCATGACACCGAGCGAGATGAAGATCCTGCGGAGCCTGGTCGCCGTGGCGTGGGCTGATTCCAAGCTGGCAGAGCCCGAGCAGGGTTTGCTGGGCGGGCTGCTTTGGGCTTTTGGCGCCGACGATGAGCAGGAGCAAGAGCTGCTGGAATACGCCAAGAAGCGCCGCACGCTGGAGGACGATCTGGAGGCTGCCGACTTGAGTCGCGAGGAGCGAGAGTTGTTGCTGGCGCATGCCGCGTTGCTCACCCATGCTGACGGCAAACAGACCAAAGCGGAAAAGAAGATCCTGGATACGCTCATCGAGCGTCTGGAGATCCCAAAACAGGATGCCAGCGTGATCGTCGCCGACGCCAAGAATCGCGCGAAAAGTCCTCGCTGAACTGCGAACAACCGATGATACGCAAAGCCGCGGAATACAAACTAGCCGCCAGCGGTTAGCAGGCGCCATGGCTGCCTTGATGGTTTCGTTCTTGGTCTCTGGGATCGGCTTCGTATTGCTGTCCTACGGGCGCAAGATGCAGCGTTTCCCGCAGCTTGGCGCCGGTCTACTGCTGCTCGTCTGCCCGTACTTCTTCGATGGGATTTGGCCAATACTGCTACTGGCAGCGGGAGTGCTGGGCCTGTTGTACGCTGCGGTTTGGTACGGTCTGTGACGCTTGAGCTCAAGCGTAGATCGGCAGGCGATCCCGCGGAACGTCGGCAAGCAGCAGCCCTTGTTCATCCTTAGGCGACAAAGACACTTCGAGTTCAGGCCATTCGATACCGATCGCAGGGTCGTCATAGCGAATCGAAAGCTCACACTCGGGGTGGTAGGCGTCGGTGCATTTGTAGCTGAACATCGCCACCTCTGACATCACACAAAATCCGTGGGCACAACCGACTGGCACGTACAGCTGCGCATGGTTTTCTTCAGACAATTCCTGCGCCACCCATTTGCCGAAGGTTGGCGAACCGACCCGCACATCCACCGCGACGTCCAAGACCCGACCCAATGGTGCACTCACCAACTTGCCTTGGCCGTGGGGATGCTGGAGGTGCAGCCCGCGGAGAACGCCCCGACGCGATTTGGACAGATTGTCCTGCACGAACGTCTGAGCAATCCCGGCCTGTGCGTAGCGCTCTTGCGCCCACGTCTCCAAGAAAAATCCCCGATCGTCACCGAACACCTTGGGCTCGATCAGGTAAACGCCTGCGATTTCCAACTCAGTGACCTTCATGGCTTCCCTCTTGTCACGGTTCCGTACGTCACTCGAAAGCACGCGACGGCTTCAAAACGTTTGTCAGTCACCTTCCTCGAGCATGCGTAGAAGGTATTGCCCATAGTTGTTCTTGCTCAGCGGCTCAGCCAAGCGGCGCACTTGCGTTTGATCGATCCAGCCCGCCTGGTAAGCGATCTCCTCTGGACAGGCCACCTGAAGCGCCTGGCGTTCGGCCACCGTGCGGATGAAGTTGCCGGCCGCCAACATGTCGTGGGGGGTGCCCGTGTCTAGCCAAGCGATCCCGCGTCCTAGTTTCTCCAAGCGCAGCTGGCGTTCAACCAGGTACATGCGATTCAGATCAGTGATTTCCAGCTCGCCTCGCGCCGAGGGCTTCAGTGCCTTCGCAAAGTCTGTGACCCGTTGATCGTAGAAGTACAGACCGGTCACCGCGTAGTTGCTCTTGGGCTTGTCCGGCTTCTCTTCCAATCCTATCACGCGGCCGTCTGCGTCGAACTCGGCGACGCCGTACGCTTTCGGGTTCTGCGTGTGGTAACCAAAAATCGTCGCGCCAGCTTGTTGGGTGGCAGCTCGCTTCAGCGCTTCGGTCATTCCGGACCCATAGAAGATGTTGTCCCCCAAGACCATCGCACAGGCCTGTCCAGCGATGAACTCTTCGCCAATGATAAACGCCTGCGCCAGCCCCTCAGGCTTAGGCTGAACGGCGTAAGTAAACCGCATCCCCCATTGACTGCCGTCTTCCAACAAGGCTTGGAACTGGGCGCTCTCGTGCGGCGTGTTGATGATCAAGATGTCGCGAATTCCCGCCAGCATCAACACGCTGAGCGGGTAGTAGATCATCGGCTTGTCATACACAGGAATGAGCTGTTTGCTGACCGCGCGGGTGATCGGGTACAGGCGGGTACCGCTGCCACCGGCTAGGATGATGCCCTTGCTAATCAATTCTTACTCCCCAGGCAGTTCGAGAATGGTTCTGACAATACGCTTGCGCACCAGCTTACTCGCTCGGCGCACGCATACGGCAATTGCCATCTGACTCCCCTCAAAATCCGTCCCAGCTGTAACTAGAGTCCCCGCTTTCATAGGTGGGTTCCGCAAGTTCGCTCCGGCCCGCTGGCATCGAGCGACGGCGGCCAGACGAAGGTCCGTACGAGTTGTTCCGCCGGACACACCTGGCTAAGACGCCTCTCATGAGAGTCTTGGTCACGGGCGGTGCCGGTTTCATTGGTGCGAACTTTCTTAATCTTTCGGTTCCTCGATTCCCGGACCACGAGTTTCTGAACATCGACGCACTGACGTACGCCGCCAACCTCGAAAGTCTGCAAGCGATCGAGCCGAGACCAAACTACCGCTTTCAAAAGCTCGACATCACTGACGCGCAAGGTGTCGCGAGCTGCTTCGAACAATTCCGACCGGATCTGGTCGTGCACTTTGCCGCGGAGAGCCACGTAGACCGGAGTATTGTTGGCCCCGGCGCGTTCGTTCGCAGCAACATCGAAGGCACATTCAACCTACTCGAGGCCGCCCGCAAGCTGGATGGGGTGCTGTTCCACCACGTGAGCACTGACGAGGTCTACGGCTCACTAGGTGAGACTGGACTGTTTACGGAGCAAACCGCCTACGACCCCTCCTCGCCTTACTCGGCGTCAAAAGCAGCCAGCGACCACCTAGTGAGAGCTTACCACCGAACCTACGGGTTGGCGGTCAAGGTCACTAACTGCTCCAACAACTATGGCCCCTACCAATTTCCGGAGAAGCTGATCCCGCTGATGATCGCCAACGCCCTGGAACGCAAGCCATTGCCCGTTTACGGTCAGGGCACCAACGTCCGCGACTGGCTATACGTGACCGATCACTGCGAAGCTATCTGGTCCGTGATCCAAAACGGCAAAGTCGGCGAAACTTACAACGTCGGCGGCAACAACGAACTGCGCAACATCGAGGTCGTCCGCATGCTGTGTGAGCTCGTGGCCCAAGAAACCAAGGCGGACATCTCCGAATTACAGTCGCTGATCACGTTTGTGAAAGACCGCCCCGGTCATGACTTGCGCTACGCGATTGACGCCAGCAAATTAAGACGCGAGTGCGGGTTCGAGCCGAAAGAGAGCGTCGCGTCGGGGTTTCGCAAGACCGTGCGCTGGTACCTAGACAACCGAGAGTGGTGCCGCCGCGTGCAGAGCGGCGAATATCGAGAGTGGATCCAACGCAACTACGAGACCCGCGAACGAGCCTGACCCTCGCACTTGCCTTGACGGCAAGCTCGGCAATGGGCTGCGATGTGGAGGGGCACCTGCTGAGCCGCCCATCTCTGTCGAGCGAGATGGATGCATCCGTCGCGGCGCCTTCGCCAACCGGCATGGGACCGGACGCTTCGACAGAGCCGCCCCCACCCCGACTCAGCTTCACGCCGGAAACCAGCGTGAGCGTTGCGATGAACCACAGCTGCGCCTTGCTTGAACGCAAGCTCTGGTGTTGGGGAGCGCTGATCGGCAGCACTTCGCCAGTGCAACTCGCCCCCGAAATCGACTTCGTGGGCCACACTGCCGGTAGCCGTTTCCACTGTGCCCTGGATGACCAAGGGACCGTGTACTGCCTCGGCGACAACGAATGGGGCAAACTAGGCACACGAGACGAACAACCCAGGGGGGCGCTCACTCCGGTCGATTTGCCCGGCCCCGTTGCCCGCGTCGAGGCTGGTGAAGGCTCAACCTGTGCACTGCTCGAGTCCGGGAGCTTGTGGTGCTGGGGGCGCGGTGAAGAGAGCGAACTCGGCGTCGCCGGTTTGCCTGGCTTTGGCTCTCTAGAACCACTGGAAGTCGAAACTGACGTGCCCTGGTCAGACGTGGAGCTCGGCTGGGGACACACCTGCGCGCTGAAGCAACCCGGTACCCTCTGGTGTTGGGGACGCGACACTCAAGGTCAGGTCGGCATCGACGGACCGCCAGAGCAATACCTAGAGCCGACCCAGGTCGGCAGCTTCGACGACTGGCATTTCATTCACGCGACGATGGCTAATACCTGCGGCATTCGTGGAGTTGGGCAGCTCTATTGCTGGGGCACGCTGCAAGACGTGCCGATGCCGGAGCCCGAACCGGTGCTCCCAGCTGCCACCATCGCCCAGGCGAGCACGAACACTTTTCACCGCTGCGCACACAGCACAACCGGGGAGCTGTGGTGTTGGGGACGAGGAATCGAGGGGCAGCTAGGTACCGGCGACATCGATCCGCGAGATGCGCCCACCAGGATTTCGACCCCCGCAGCGGTCAAAGACGTCGCCGTGGGCCGCTTTCACTCTTGCATCATCCTGGATGACGCCAGCGTTTGGTGCACGGGCGAGAACGTAGACGGACAATTGGGCGTCGGGGACATCGAGCGGCGTCGCGATTTCACTCGGCTGCAATTCCCCGCGCCTTGAACGCGCAAGCCCTTCAAACGCGATGCTCGGGCTCAGCGAAGCAGCAGCCAGAGCGTCGCAGACTGGGTCAACAGCAGCGCCAGCGCCAAGAATTTCCATCCTTGGACTCGGGTTTCGGAAAGCAGCGGCGCCTGCTGCTGACGCAAGTACTCAGGGTTCGGATTTTCGAGGTCGTAGATGAATTCCGAGAGTTCTTGATAGCGCTTCAGCGGGTCTACCTCGACCGCTTTGCGCAATGCCCCGTCGATCCAGATCGGCACGTGAGGGTTATGTTCGTACGCGGGCGTGTACTTCAGCTGTTTGAAGTCAGCTGGAGTCTTGGCTGTTTCGATCGCAGCCCCATAGGGATGCTTCCCCGTGAGCATCTCGTACGCGACGCACCCGAGCGAATACAGATCCGAAGTCGCTGTCGGTTGGAGCCCAATGAAGTACTCCGGCGCCGCATAGCTCACCGTTCCAAGGATGCGGTCGCGCACGATGGGAGCGGTGATCTCGTCGATTCCCGCAACGTAACACGAGCCAAAGTCGATGATGGTCAGGTTACCGTCATCGCCGTACACCAGATTTCCCGGCTTGATATCCTGGTGCAGGATCTCTTTGCGGTGTAGTGCCATCAAACCCCGCACGCACTGCCCAACGATCGCGACAACTTGATCCACGTCACGCATGTTTCGTTTGTCATGCTGCTGCTCGGCAATCCACTGCTCCAGTGTTCTACCAGAGACCCACTCTCGGAGACTGTAGAGGCACGTTCTGGCCGCCGGTGGGTCCACACTCTTGAGCAAGTGCTGGCTTCTGACGCGCGAACCAACCCAATGCTCCAAGATGAAGCGCTCAATATAGGCAGGGTCGTCCTCGTAATTGACACTGGGCGTCTTCATCACCAACTGCCGCCCGCTCTCTTGTTCCCGCACGAGGTACAGTTGACTTCGCCGACTGGCGTGTAATTCTTTCTCGACGACGTATCCGTCCAACACCGACCCCGTGGATAGCTCGGGGGGAAATGGAAGTTGCGTCAGCCGCTTCAGATACTCATCTGCGCTGGCATCTGGCACCTCGTCAACGCGCACCAGCTGACAAGTCACGTTGTCCGTGCTGCCCGCAGCCAGCGCCTCTTGTATGATCCGGCTGCAGCAAGCCGAAAAGTCCTCAGCACCAGTGAGCAGCTCAATCAGGCGGGCCTCCGGCACGAAATCATGGACCCCATCCGAGGACAACAAGAAGACATCCCCGGTCTCGAGCGGTTCGGTCACGAGATCGATCTCGAGCTTGCTGTCGAGCCCCATCGCCCGCGACAGGTAGGTTGAACCGTTACCCACCGCGACCGCGTGATCCTTGGTCAATTGCCGCAAGCGCTGTCCTCGCAGGCGATAAACCCGTGTATCACCGACGTGAAAGATGTACGCTACACGAGACTTGAGTACCAGCACACTGAGCGTGCAGACGTAACCCTTCTGCGCACTGGTAAAGCGCGCACTGCGAGCGTGCAGCCAACTGTTGAGCGCGCCGATGACCTTCCGGGCTGAGGTCTCAACCGTCCAAGTTTCCGGCGTGCTAAAATAGTCGTTCAGAAAGTTCTGAACGCACGTTTCTGCCGCCTCTCTGCCTGCCTCGGCGGCGCTCACCCCATCGGCGATCACGGCGGCCGCGCCCTTGTGCGTCAGCAGCGCGGGGTCATGGGGCACGAACAGCCCCATACTGTCTTCGTTGATCTCCTTGGGGCCAGCATCGCTCTGCTGGTCCGTGGTGACTTTTAGCGCTGCGTCTAGATGCATTCAGGAGCGCCTGAGCATAACAGCTGCGCCCGTCCTCAGGCCACCTCTAGCAGCTCCACGCTGCCGTCTTCCTTGACTTCCGCGATGTGCCCCGCGGGTTCATCCAAGAACAGCACACAAACGAACGCTACAGCCGCCGCCCCAGCGATGACCAAGAAGAATGTCGAGTAGTCGACGAAGGAGAGTACCGTCAGAAAGGTCACGCCTCCGACGTTACCGTATGCTCCGGCCATGCCTGCAATCTGCCCGGTCATGCGGCGTTGCACCAGAGGCACCATCGCGAACACCGCACCCTCCCCTGCCTGCACGAAGAACGAGCAACACATGGTCGCAGCCACCGCGAGCGCAATCGGCCAGGCGCCGGTGACCTGCCCCAACGTCATGTATCCCGCGGCTAGACCAGCAATCAGAATCATCATGGTCTTGCGCCTTCCGAACTTATCTGACAGCCAACCTCCACCCGGGCGCGCCGCCAAGTTCATGAAAGCAAAGCCGGACGCCAGCATCGCCGCCTTCACCTGGCTCAGCCCCTCAAATGTCTCCAGGAAGAACAGCGGGAGCATGGAGACCACCGCCAGCTCAGAGCCGAAGCTGACGAAGTACGCCACGTCCAGGATAGCGACTTGCTTGAAGCGGTAGCGCTGGATCTCCGGGACGTCTCGCTCGAAGATCTCGTAGTTCACCTTGTAGATCTGGCCGGTTTGCACGACAAACAGCACCACTAGTCCGACGTAGATGCCGTACACCGCGAACTGGGGTAGCAGCCCCAAGTTGCTCGGACCGAGCTTCCAGCTGAGAACCGCCAACGCCACGTACATTGGAATGTTCATCGCCAACAGGAAGTAGAAGTCGCCTTTGCTGGTCACCTCCAACCCGCCGCTGCGCTTGGGCTTGAAGTACGTCGACCCCTTCGGAGTATCCCGCACCTGCGAGTAGAAGACGAAGGAGTACAGCAGGCCCAGCACGCCAGTGATCCCCATCGAGTAACGCCATCCCTCAGCGCCACCGAACCACAACGCCACGGTTGGCAGGGTCAAAGCGGCGGCGGCCGAGCCGAAGTTGCCCCAGCCTCCGTAGATACCTTCGGCCACCCCGACCTGCTTGGCAGGGAACCACTCGCCCACGAGGCGGATACCAATCACGAAGCCCGCGCCGACAAACCCCAGCAAGAAGCGAAACAATGCCAAGCGTTCGTAGCTATCCGCAGACGCTACGCCGAAGCAAATGAACGACGAGGAAGCCAACAGCAGGCTGAACGTCCTTCGTGGACCAAATTTGTCCACCAGCATCCCGATCACGATGCGCGCCGGAATCGTCAGCGCCACATTCAGAATCATCAGCGCTTTGACTTGCTGCGCCGTCAGGTCGAAGGTTTCTTTGATCGACGCCAGCAGCGGCGCGTGATTGAACCAAATAACGAAGGTGAGGAAGAACGCGCCCCAGGCAAGGTGAAGCGTCTTGATCTTGGCGTCTTTGAGGTTCAGCAGATTGAGCTTTTCGGACATTTGCAGCTCCAGGTAACGGCCACGCGTTGATGACCATCTGGTTTCAGCGAAACTAGTGCCGAACTGAAATGTCATGCGCAAGCAACAAATGTCGCGCAAATTCTCGAAACAACTAGGAAAACTCATTCCACCGCAATGTCTGAGATCGATTTCAGAAACAGAGCTTCACGGAATTGAAATACGTCAGCGAGTTGCTTTGAAAAGAAAGCAAACGACGCTCTCATAGAAACTGGCGAGAAACATTTGGTGCTTCAGGACGGATCACACGTGTTTCAGATCGACGTGCAAGTAGCTCCATCGACATCAGACGAAACATTTGGCCGCCGCCCCAGCGAACGGACTTTTCCCATGAAAAAGGGCGGGCAACATTCGTCACCCGCCCTCGTTGGCGCCGCCTCGGCAGCGCTATTTCAGGACATCTACTCGGCTACGCAAGAATCGTAGCAGCCGACGCCGCCCGCAGGCTCGTCGCCCGCGTCTGCCTCGGGGGTCGCACCAGCGTCGCCCGTTTCACCCGGCCCCGCGTCGCCAGGCTCCGCCGGGGCAGCGCCAGCGTCGCCAGGCTCCTGCGGGACAGCACCAGCATCCGCCGCTTCTTCGTCGTCACCAGTGTCCGGAACGGCTCCTTCGAAGCCTTCGCATTCGCTGGGCAGCACATCGGTCGCGGAAGTCTCCTCACACACGGTGGTGCACTCAGTTGCCGCGAGGGCATCGGCACAATCCTTGGCCGCATCCGGATCGGCATCCGCGTCCAAGCCATCTTCACAGCTGGGCGTTAGGAATGCCTGACATGCCACGCCGCCAAAACAGGTGTCCTCACTCAGGGCGAAGCCGCATTCCGAGAACTTCTCGCAAATCGCTCCAATGATCAGATCACACGATTCACTGACGTTGGCAGGCACGTCATCGTCGTCGTCCGCTCCTGCGTCGTCGTCGTCCGCGGTATCATCGTCGTCGTCTGCGGTATCATCGTCGTCGTCTGCGGTATCATCGTCAGCATCGTCGTCTGCATCGTCGTCTGCGGTATCATCTTCCACAGTGTCGTCCCCGGCCTCGTCTGCGCCGTCGTCGCAGCCGACCATCGCGAAACAGGTCGCCAACAAGAAAATAGATAGAACTTTCACAAGTAAGTCTCCTTTTGAAGATCCCCGAACAAGGGTTGAAGTAAGTCTTCTGAGTCTACGGCAGTTTCGACGGAGTCGACCCCACAATTGTTGTTCCACGGCCGTCCCAATAGCCAACCAGGTGGCCAAAAGAACCGTCTGGTGACCAATTTGCTACACACATGAAAGCGGGAACCCGCAGCTGTGACAGCGATGTCATGTCGGACATGTCATGCCAGACAGCGGTGTCATACGCCACCTGCATGCAAACACGCGGAGCGTTGGCCCACGTCCACGTCCGGATACGAAGAACGTGAACGCAAGCTTCCGACCTCTCATCCCGTAGTGCGTCGCGTTGCGGAGGCTTTCGCCAGGCGCTCCAACACAGGCAGAGTCTCGTCCCAGCCGAGGCAGGCATCGGTGATGCTCTGACCATACGTGAGCTGCCCCAAATCGGAGCCGACCTCCTGGCGGCCAGGCTGCAAGAAGCTTTCGAGCATCACTCCCATGATGCGATGGTCGCCAGCTTCAACTTGCTCGGCGAGCGCTGCCGCGACTTTGGGCTGATTGCGCGGATCCTTCTCACTGTTGGCGTGACTGCAGTCCACCATCACACGGCCGTTGACGCCCGCCCCCTCGAGTGCCGCCGAGGCTGCCGCAATGCTGCCGGCATCGTAGTTGGGCTGGCCGCCACCTCCACGCAAGATCAAATGAGTGCGGTCATTGCCCTTGGTCTCCACGATGGCAGCCAAGCCCTGCTTCGTCACGCTCAGGAAGTGATGTGGCTCCAACGCCGAACGAATCGCGTCAACCGCGATCTTCACCGAACCACCAGTGCCGTTCTTGAACCCTACGGGCATCGACAATCCGCTCGCTAACTCGCGATGCACCTGGCTTTCCGTGGTCCTCGCCCCGATCGCTCCCCAACAAACGCAGTCCGCAATGAATTGAGGGCTGATGGGATCCAAGAATTCGGTACCGGGCGGAAGCCCAATATCGATGATATCCAGGAGCAGTGAACGGGCCACGCGCAAGCCCTGGTTGATCGAGAAGCTACCATCCAGATTGGGATCGTTGATCAGCCCCTTCCAGCCCACGGTGGTTCTAGGTTTCTCGAAATAGGTACGCATCACGATCAGCAGGTCATCGGCGAAACGTTCCCGCTGTCGCTTGAGGAGCTGCGCATACTCGACGGCAGCCTTGGGGTCGTGCAGAGAGCACGGCCCGACGACGACCAGCAGCCTCGAGTCTTCGCCGCTGACGACGGACCCGATTTCAGCCCGACACCGGCTCACGAAGGCCAAAGCCTGCTCCCGAAGGGGCAGCTCCTCCATCAAAATCGCGGGGGGGATCAGCGGCCTCAGCCGCTGAATGCGTACGTCGTCGGTGATACTTTGCATGCTACTCTGTGGATGGCGCTTAGCGCGGATTGCCCAGAAGTTCACGTCCCAATGCCACTTCTCATTCCAATATCCCGGTTTTGGCCAGCGAATTCTGACATACTGGTGGAGTGCGCTACGAGGTCGAGATCGCCGGGCAGCATTTCGCTGTCGACCTGTCGGAACCGCCAGGGCTTGGTGCTCGAAGCATCCGGCTGACGCTGGGTCAGGAAAGCTTCTCCGCCGAGATTTTAGACCCAGGCCCGCCGTGTCTGCTCACCATCGACGGTCGAGTCTTCGAAGTCTGCCTGCGTCGACATCCGAGCCATACCGAAGCGGAGTGCCGCGGAAACAACGCCAACGTGCGCAGCGCCCACGAACAAGTTCTGAGCACGGAGAGCGCGGCCGCCGCGAGCGGGGAACGACATATCAAGAGCCCGATCCCCGGCCGGGTGCTGCGCGTTCTGGTTGATGACGGTGATCTGGTCGCTCAAGGCCAGTCCCTGGTGGTCGTCGAGGCGATGAAAATGGAAAATGAGCTATTCGCTCCCGCTGCCGGGACCGTGGTGAGCATCTCCGCACGTCCTGGACAGACCGTCGAGGCTTCGACTACGCTCTTGATAGTCCGCTCTTGATAGTCCGCTCTTGATCCGCTGCTGACGCTCCGAGTCACCGTTCCCAGCTTCAGGTATGCTGCCTTCCCGCGTTCACCTTGCCCACCTTCCGACGCCAATTTGGCGACATGACGCGTTGGATGAGCTGGTTGGTACTGAGGTCTGGGTCAAGCGGGACGACATGACTGGTGGCGCTGAAGCCGGCAACAAGATCCGCAAACTGGAGTTCTTGTTGGCTGACGCTCTGGCGCAAGGTGCGGACATGGTCATGACTTGCGGCGCGGCGCAATCCAATCACGCCCGCGCGACGGCCTTGGTGGCTCGCCAGTACAAGCTGGATTGTTGGCTCTTCTTGCGCGTGCGAGACTCGGCAGACGAGGCGCGGCTCGGCAACCTCATGCTGAGCAAGTTGACCGGAGCGGCGGTTCATTTCATTAGTCCCGCGCAATACGCGGAGCGCCAGGAATTGATGCAGCAGGCCGCAGCCCAACAGGCTCGAGCGGGGCGCCAGGCCTACGTCATCCCCGAAGGCGGGTCCAATGGGCTGGGAGCACTCGGGTATGTGGAGGCCATGCGGGAAGTGCACGAGCAAGCTCAGCTCGGGCTGGCTCCCAAGCAGTTCGACTGTGTCGTCTGCGCCTGCGGCTCCGGCGGCACCGCAGCCGGCATTGCTCTCGGGTTGGGACTCACGGGCCTCGCTCCCAAGGCGCTAGCTTTCGCCGTGTGCGACGACAGCGCGTACTTTGATCGGGTTTGCGCCGAGATTTTCAAACAAGCGCGTGCGCTCCGCCCAGAACTACCAGAGCCAGCCCCCTTGGAGCTCAATGATCGTCATCAAGGGCCTGCTTACGGGATCATGAGCGATGAGCAAAAGGACTTCTTGCAGGACGTGGCGGCGCGTTGCGGTTTGATCCTGGATCCGGTCTATTCGGGAAAGGCCCTCTACGGCTTGTCGCGCTTGGACCAGAAGCCCAAGCGTGCGCTGTTCATCCACACCGGGGGGTTGCCCGGACTGCTCGCGCAGGCGCAAGCATTCGAGCCGCCGGTCTGACCAGCTCAGCGTTTCTGCGGTTTCACATGAATGCGTTTCAGACCGCTTCGGAATTGCTTGAAACTGTCGAGCAGTTTCGAGGTGAGCTCCGTGTCCTTCATCAGATTCTCGGTTTCCCCGGGATCCTCCTTCAAGTTGAACACGCTCATCGGTCGGCTACTGCTGGTCACTAGCTTGTAGGGCCCCTCTATCCAGGCCTGGCGCTCCGTGTTGTATGGCCCCGCCTGCATGTCGATGAAGATCGGGCGCTCCGCAGGCACGTAACCCTCAGGCTTGAGCACGTCCTGCAGCATCGACTGGCCACTGAGGAAGTCGTCGCCGGACGGCAGGTCCACATCGAGCATTTGCATGATGGTCGGGGTCATGTCGATGTGACTCCGGCGCACAGTCTCCCGTCGCGGCTCGATGCCTGGCACATAGAATATCCACGGCACCCGTACCAGCTCCTCCCAAAGTTCAAAGCCATGGCGGATCATGCCATGCTCACCAAAAGCTTCACCGTGATCACTGGTCAGGATGATGGCCGTATTTTTTGCCAACGGGGAGTTCTGCAGTGCGTCTAGTAGTTTGCCAACGTGGTGATCCGTGAAGGCAATTTCCCCGTCGTAGAGATCGCGCTGTTTCTTGCCGAAGGAAAACTCTTCGTGAGGCACGTACTCGGCGTGGGGATCCAGGTAGTGTACCCACATGAAGAAGCGCTGAGCCTTTGCTTGTAGGGCTTCCAGCTGCCCAATCGCCGCTTTCGTCAGCTTGTCGCTGTTGACGCTGCGATCCCCCTCTTTTTGTGGGGTTTCCGGCGAAGCGGAGGTATCCAGCACGTCAAAACCGCGCCCCAAACCATATTTGGGCTCGAAATACCAATGCGCCTGAACGCTGACCGTGTGGATTCCGCCCTGCTGCAGGCGTTCCTGCAGCATGACGTCCTGTTCTGGGTATTTGTTGAAGTGCAACCAGCCGCGATTGGTTTCGCTGCCGTAGCGCCCGATCAACATGGGGCCCATGCTCTTGCTGGTGTAGGACGCCAGCGCGTACGCGTTCTCCAACACCACGCTGCGCTTGGCCAGCGCGTCTATGTTGGGGGTGATCGGGCGCTCATAACCCATATAACCAAGATCCCAACGCAGGGTGTCGATGGTGATCAGCAGCACGTTCAAGTCGTTCGGAACTTGCTTGGACGGGGCTGCTGGCTCGCTCTCCTTCGGCGGCCGCTCCGTCTGACGAGGCTTTGCGTCTCCGCCCAAACAATCTTCGTCGATCTGGTTGCCTGCGATGTCATTCGCATCGGGGTTGATCGCTGGATTTTGGTCGTTGCAGTCGCCGCCGCCGAAGAGGGCGCCAAAGCCATCCCCATCACGGTCCGAAAGGCGCTGCGCCAACTTGAGCGAGGTCTTGGACAGAGCCGTCGAGCGTTCCGTCCCGTGCCGCAAGGCGGCGTCTTCGAACCAAGATGCCGCCCCGACGGTAAACCCCAGGCTAGCCAAGGCCAAGGCCAGGGCAACGGGTGCCGACAGGCGTCGCAGCAGAACGGGGAGCTGATACGCGATCCCCCCAATCAGGAGCAGAAATGCTGGCGCCCGCACGTCCAACTCCTGTCGTCTCAGGGTGCCGAACAGTTGCCAACTGGTACCGCTGCCGCCGGTGTTGCCGACGGAGATCAACACCCCAATACCGATCAGCAATACGCAGGCCGCAATCCCGACTGCCGCTACGGGATGCTTGCTTGGCAGACGCGGCGCCAGCTGCCGAGCTCCCCAAGCCGCGCCGCCGAATGCCAACACTCCCAGGCAAACACTGCTCAGAGCGGCCGCCGCGGCGACTACCGCCGCAGTTTGCGCCGACGCGAGTAGAAGCAGCGCGGCGCGTCCCGTGGCCACTAACCAGAGCAACGCCGCTGGGGGCCCGCACAGCGCGTAGCCGACCGCCAGCCGGCGCGTCGCATCGTCAGCCTCACGCAATCGCTTCAGAGCGAGCACGCCGACGTCAAACCCGGGTTGCAGCAGGCGCGACGCTACGCCGGCGGCCAACCCAACCAGCACGCCGATGGGGACCAACATTCCGATGCTCGCCGCCAGCGCCAACGGCTCCGATGGCTCGAGCTTCACCCACTCCAGTGTCGCCACCAGCACCGCCCCGATGACACCACAAAGACAACTCAGACTCACCCGGGCGAACCAGCTTTCGCCAGCGCTTGGAAAACGACTATCAGACATGGACATCAGGACTTGCCATCGGTCGAACCGCGGCCGGGTTCATCCGGATGCTCTGCTCTCGGCGAACGCACCGCGAGCGGATGGCTCTGGTCATATACACGGATCAATTGGTCCAGCGACAGGTGGGTGTAGCGTTGAGTCGTTGAAAGGCTGCTATGCCCCAAAAACTCTTGAATTGCTCGCAAATCTGCCCCCCCCTCGAGCATGTGCGTGGCGCAAGAGTGCCTTAGCGCGTGCGGATGAAGGTCGGCCCGGCCCGCCCCCAAAGCGCCATAGCGACGGACCAGGTTTTGCATGCTGCGAACGCTCAGGCGTCGCCCAAAACGATTGAGGA
This sequence comes from Polyangiaceae bacterium, assembly GCA_050304975.1. Lineage (GTDB taxonomy): Bacteria > Myxococcota_A > Polyangia > Polyangiales > Polyangiaceae > SZUA-265. The sequence goes on along the minus strand of JBNLEN010000086.1, from coordinate 6,662 downwards.
TCAGAGCGGCAGGATCCTGGGCACCCGTCTTCGGGTGCCGCAAGCCCGGTCGTTGCTGAAGGTAGTCTTCCAACGCCTGCCAGGCCTTGCGCCCAACAGGAACGAGCCGCTCCTTGTTCCCTTTACCCAAGACTCGAACTAGCCCTTGGTCTCTGTCGAAGTTGTCGAGATCGAGACTCGCCAGCTCGCTGACGCGTAAGCCGCAGCCATACAGCAATTCCAAGACCAGCGCGTCACGACACTGGTATTGTGGCGCCTGCGGGAGTTCATTCGGCGCCACCATCACCTGCGCTGCCGCATCTACACCCAAGAACGCGGGCAGACGCATGCCCAGCTTCGGAGCATCCACCAATTGCCCCGGGTTGTTGTCTACCACTCCGGTGCGCTGCAGGAAGCGAAAGAAGGTCCGCACTGCGGCCAGCTTGCGACTGATGGTTTGAGGGGTCACGCTGGCGCTCAAACGCCCCAGCCAGCGCCTGAGTAAGCGCTTGTCGATCGCCTGAATCTCGGGCTCTGCTCCCGAGCGCTGCTCGACGAACTCCAACAGCTGCTGCAAGTCACGGCGATAGGCTGCGAGCGTATTCGGGGAAACCCGGCGCTCGCCCGCCAAATGGTCGTAGAACGCCGTCAATGCTTGAGCTAGCAGCATTCTTAGGCCCCTACGCCCACGAACACCGCGGCGAACAACCAAAAGCACAGTCCGAGCGCAGACAGCACCCAAAACCCAACCCGCTGCATGCGTCCCCGTGATTGCAGCAGGTAGATCGCCGTCAGCATCAACAACATGCCCAACGTCGAAGCCAGCATGACTTGTTCGTTGGGCAGTGGGCTTCGGTCAAACGCCGCACGCAATTGGTGTGTCTGATCTTTGGGCGGCTCAAGCTGCAGTCCCGGAGCATCCGCAGGCGAATCCAGCAGGCGCACCAGAGACTGATTCGCTTGCTCCAGCAACGGCCCTCCGGAAGTGGCGGTCAAGGACCAGGGATGGGCTGTCTCAATCAACGCACCGCGGATCGCCGACCAGGCGGATTGGGCCAGGAGCTTGTCTCCTCTTGCCTCGGCGCCCAGCGCTATCGCCCGCATGCGGGCGTAGGCTTGGTCTACGTGGGGACTGAGCGGCAAATAGCTAGTCGCTGCCTCCCGGGCCGCTTCGAGCGCCGCCACCACTTCGCCCTGGTCAAAAGCCGCGTCGCTGCGCAGCATGGCTTGCTGGCCTCGATGGTAGGCCTGCCCAACCAACACCCCGACAGCCAGCAAGGTGAACACCAGGCCAAGGGCAAGCCGCCTCAAACTGGCCTGCATCAGACGAAGTCTCGCTTCCTGAAGAGCAGACCAGCGACGACCAGCAATGCGACGCTCCAGCCCAGGGCTTGGGCGAATGCGGCCCCCAGGTAAGGAATCAAGGAAACTTCGCTGCTTTCGCCGGTCAACAAGGGACGCGCTGGCACATACACCATCAGGTTCGGCACCACTTTCGACATCGCAACGCCAAGGTCGTGCAACGCCTCACCGAAGACCTTGGGCGGCAGCTTGGCGAGCGTATCCGCCGAGCGCCCCACTAAGAACACCCCGAAAGTCAGCACTGCCGTCAGAAACGGGCTGGAGAACGACGAAAACAGATTCGCCATAGCAGCGATGATGGACACCTCGAACAAGGAGAGCGCGGCGGAGGCCAACACGACTTGCCGGTCGTCGATCGCGCCAGAGGCCAGCACATAGCCACCAATCAACATCGCGCCGCCCCACAAGACGGGCATGGCGGTGCGCAAGTTTGGGGACCGCCAGGCGACGCTAACGGCCAGCACTGACAGAATCGCCCCGACCGCTGGCGCCTGCCACAACGAATCCGATTGCATGAAGCTCAGGCAAAGTAGGAGCACGCCGCAGTTGGCTGCCATGAAGACGCTGAGAGTGAACAGCGTCCCAAGGTACTTGCCAGCCAGGTACTCACCTCGATACAGCGGACGAGCCAGGATCGGAAATACCGTCTTCAGCTCGAGCTCTCGATACAAACTGCTGGCTCCCATCACGATCGCGACTACCACCGCATAGGCGGAAATCGAGAAGGCGCCAACGTCACTGATCACACGCAAGGCATTCTTGGACGTGTACTTTCCGACAATGATCGCGTACAGCGCCGTCGCCACGGCGAGCGCAAACAGGCCGTGCAGGATCCGCGCACGGACGGCTTCCCGATAGGTATTCCAGGCGATCACGCCGACTCTTGTCAGCATGGCTTGGTTTTAGCCAAGCGTTGGTATTTTGTGCAAATTTCGCGGTCTGAATGCTCCCTGGTTGCGCATCTCAGTTTGGTCCCGGCCGCGGTTTCATGGCTCCGCCGTTTCATGGCTCCGCCGTGTAGACATCCAGGGACCACTGGCCTTCGGCTCCGCCCAAACCGTCGATCTGCACCCAGTAAGTCCCGGGCTCCAGAACGATATCCAGGTAGCTCCGGCCCAATCGGGGACTGACCACGCAAGCCCCTGGCACTTCTTCTCCCGGGCACTCGTCCCCGCGGCGTACATCCAACAAGGTCTCATAGCCGCTGCCCGCCATTTCGAAGACCACCCGGCGGCGGCGGCTGAGCTCGAACCGCAAGATCTGATCCGCAGCCCCGTTCCCGAAAATGCCGCCCAGATCACAGCCCGCGGTGAAGTCCGCGAATAGGTTAGCGGTGTTGCCCTGAAAGAATCCGCCTTGTTCGGGGATCTGCAAGGCCACATCGCAGTAGTCCGAATCCAGCACCAAGGTGGGCGGCGCGGTGGGGCGCACGAAGGCGGTCAGCTGCACCTGGCTCCCCAATTCCGATTCGGACAGCACCCGGTAACTGCCCGCGGCCAGGGCGCGCTTGACGCTGCGCAGTGGCCCCGTCGGACCGCTACTGCACGCCAGCGCCTCGTCACAAGCGGGTGCCATCAAAGCCACCGCACCCGATCCGCCAGCTGGCTGCCGTTGCACCAGCAGCACATCACTGGCTTCCGCCAGCTCCAGCGAAAATGCGGCATCCCGTGCGCCCGCCAGACACGAGAGTTCATCGTCCGCGTAGGCCCCGAGGTTGAGATCCAATCCCTGTCCCGGTTCCAGGACGGGCGGCATCTCACAGTTTTCGCTGGCTGGCGTCTCACTAGGAGCGTCCATGAACATCACCAAGTCCAGCAGGGTCGGTGCCGAAGCGGACACGCCCAGGAAGTACTCACCGGGAGCCAGAGCCCGGGCGAACAACTCCGCCTCGTCGCGGTCGACACAGGCCAACTCGGTCTGAGGACCAGCGCATGACGCACGCTGCAACGACAGTAAAGGCTGCCCATAACCGTCAAGCGACGCAGAGAAGAAGCGCACGTCCTGGGGCTCGTCGATGACGAACGAATAGAACAGATCCCCCGAGCCCGTCGGTTCGTTCGAGTCCTGATCACAGTTGGACAAGCGATCACGCTGGGCGCCGCGCAAATCCACCGCGATATGTTCGCCCGCAATCAGCGGCGCCGCGGTACCGCAAGTCTCGTTGGTCGGTGCGGCGCTCGCCTGGGAAAAGTTCACCTGCAGCTCCAGCTCTTGGGTCCGGTCTGAAAACACCACCACCGGCACGCGAGTGTCAACCAGCTCGCGCAGCAACAAGCGTGAGACTCGAGCATCATCGCGGTACGAATGGCTCGCTTCGCAAGCTACTTCGGTTGCCGCGTCTCCGCAGGTTTCGTTCCTGGCTAGCGAAAGCTTGCCTCGACCAATCACCGTCAGCTCGACATCGGTCAATTCATCTTGTACCACGATTTCGAGCACAAGGTCGCGAGCGGCGTCTTCCGAGCAAGAGGACGCGTAGTTGGCGGAGGCGGCTTGCGTGGACAAAGTATGCGTGCCTGAGGCCAGTATTTCGAGAGGCTGCTCGCACGTATCGAATTGGGGTAGCTCGCAAGCCCGCTCGTCGACCTCCTGATCGCAGTCGTCATCGATCTGGTTGCCACAGATCTCCACGACCAAACTGGAGACGGCGGGGTTGCTGTCGTCGCAATCGCCGACGCCCGAAACGCAATGCACGTCTGGATCACCGTCCAAGTCCGCGTCTCGCAAGCTGTGCTCACACTCGTCGGTGGATTCGATGCAGCGGTCGATAGTACACGGCGTCTTGTCGTCACAGCTGACCGGTGGTCCTGGCCGGCAGCCAACGCCGGGCTGGCAGACCTCTGCGCCGTTGCAGAATTCCTGATCCTGGCATTCCGCATCATCAGGCATGAAGCGACAGCGTCCACGCTCTTCGTCGCAATAGTCGCGTGTACAGGCCAATCCGTCATCGCATTGCTCGTCATCGAGACAAGGCCCCCCCAACGTTTGGTCGCGAGCAGGAGCCATCGAGCCGAGATCTTCGTCTTGGATCAAGCCAGGCTCCGCCGGACCAGCGTCGCCGGCGTCCACACCAGCATCCTTCGGCGGCGACGCGAACGGATCACGAACGCTGTTCGTTCCACAAGACACGGCCGCCCATAGGCTCAAAACGCACACTCCGAGCACGACTGTGGGAGCGACGGCGGAGCTGTAAGCGGGCCGCATCGGAGCGTTCTAGTTCACGAAGAGGCTTTCGGCCAGGGGCATTGGAACCGGCCGAGGTCCCGTGGCATGCTGGCCAAGACGTGCCAAGTGGAAAACTGACGCGTCAGGAGCTCGGGTGGCTGCTGGCGCAGGAAGCGAGGGGGGCAGCCAATTCGCTGCGCGCGGAAGTAACGGAGCTGCGTGCATCGCTGCGTCCGAAGAAGGAGTCTTCGTCCGCGCCCGATGAAGAGTCGGAGGAGCGCATCAGCGTCACACAGCTGCCGGCTGAGGCCAGCCTCAAGGTCTTGGACCAAGCCATCGGTCTGCTTAGCGACTTGGAGGCAGGCCCGAAGCGTGGGCGACGCGGACGGCTTGACCTGGCGTCGCTGTTGTACGAGCTCGCGCCCGATTGCCGGATCTCAATCGAGCCCGGAGCGGGAACCGAAGTGTTCGGCGATGAAGCCGTGTTTCGCCGGATGTTCCTCATGCTACTCCACCAGGGGCCACGTGCTGAAGACCTGGCGAACGAGGTCGGGATCCGGCGCGATGGCGAGTGGATCCGAGTGAGCGTCGAGCTAGGCCCAGACACCTCGGCCTCGAGCACACTCGAGCGGCGTTGGCTGAACCAGGTGGCTGCCAAACAAGGAGGGCGTCTGGAATTGCACGGAAGCACTCAAACCATTGTGCTGCCTGCTGAACAATCCAACCAAGCTCAGCTCGAGGAGTTGAAACATGAGCTGGAACAGGCGCAGCAGCTCGGAGAGAGCTACGCACGCGAGTTGGCCGCGATCCTGTCTCGAGAGGCGGAAGCGGCCCCTGGATGGGCCAAGCCGGGGCCGGGCGACGTCAGCCTGGTGAACAACCTGAGAGCGGTCGCCTCCGCACTGCTGCCAACGCTGGATCGCTTGCGAGCTTCGCTGCGCGACGCACCGGGATCGGAAACGAGCGCGGTCTTGCTCGAGCTAATTGGAGAGCTCAAGAGGCTCGCGGCGCTGACGACCAAGCCTCCAGAACGTGGCGTTGACCTTGCCAAAGCCATCCGCGCGGCGGCCGGTGAACTCGCCGAGCGAGCTGCTGGCCGCGAAGTCCATCTGGATCTGGACCTGCAAGCAACCGTGCTGCTGAACTCGGACCCGGCGGTCGTCAACGCTCTCACACACGGTCTGCTGACGCATGCGCTCGAAGCCAGTCCCCGGGGTACCCACGCCAAGATCCGCCTTCGGCGGGTTGAGGCAGACGGCGCGCAATTGTTCTTGTTCGAGAGCGAGGACGGGGGCGCTAGGGTGCCTCAGGAGTCCGTGAGCTCCCTGCTCAACCAAAGTGTCGACCCGGCCACACTGGGCCGTCCCCGCGGACTGGCGCTGCTCACCTTGAACGCCGCTTGTCAGGCTTTGCGGTCTGCGCACCAGGCACGTGTGCGCCTGAGCGAAACCCCACAGGGGCACGTGCTCACGTGCGTCGAGCTAAGTGCGCAGCCTTCTGCTAGAGTTTTGGGCTGACCCATGCGCATCCTCATCGTTGAAGACCAGGATTCCATTCGAAACATGATCGAGGCGTTGGTTCGAGCGCGTGGTTACGACGTGGTCACCGCAGCCTCGGGCGCCAAAGCTCTGGATCAGGTCGGGCTCGCGCCACCAGACATGGTGCTTTTGGATCTGATGATGCCTGGGGAGTACGACGGCTTCGAAGTCTGCAGGCACCTGAGGATGAATCCCGACACGGCGAAAATCCCGATCATCATCATCAGCGCCGCGTTGGATGAGAACAACAAAGCGCTGGCCGAGCGCGCCGGTGCAACGGCTTACTACAGCAAGCCGTTCAGCCCAATCGCACTATTGAAAGAGTTGGAGCGCTTTCACTCCAACCGGCCCCCGAAGGCGTAGAAGCGCTTTCTTGAGTGGAGCGCAGGGTCTAACCCTGTTGGCTTAGTAGCTCTTTAGCGCGTTGCTCGGCTGCGGCGCTGACGCGCTCCGCTTCCGCTGGCGGAATGCGCAGCTTGTCGATCAGATCCTGCAGAACCTCTTTCTCTTTTTCGTGCTGCTCGCCGTCGATGAACGTCAAAAGCACCGCATGCTGCAGAAGCACTCGGCGATCGTAGGCGCTCAGCGCATTCAGATTGATGTCATCAATCTTGCGCTCAG
>JBNLEN010000085.1:0-26458 GCA_050304975.1 Polyangiaceae bacterium | reverse complement strand
CGGCCGGCACTGGACGGTGCGCGACGTCCTCACTGGCAGCATGTCCCGCGACTTCCGGCTCGACCTGATGGAGGGGGAGCTGGGCCGAGTCGCCTCCGAGCAGCAGGACTTCCTGCTCACGCACGACCCAGACGGTGGCACCTCGGGGGTGGAGGTGCGACAGGGGTCGCTCCACCTGCTCGCGGAGTGGGTACTCGGATCCCGCGCGGACCTCCCCGCCGTCGGCTGGTCCGAGGACGTGCAACAACTGCAAGCCCGGCTGCACCTTCCACCAGGCTGGCAGCTGCTCAGTGCGAGCGGCGTGGATGAGCTTTCTGATACTTGGATCTCGGGCTGGAACCTGTTCGCCCTGTTCTTCGTCCTGATCGTTGCGCTCTCGACGGCCAAATTGACGCATCCGATTTGGGGGGCCCTGGCCCTCGTCGCGCTCGTCTTGACCCACGACCAGGAGTCCGCTCCATCCGCACTCTGGTTGGTGTTGCTAGGGACGGTCGCGCTGTTGAAGCTAATCCCGGCGGGATGGCTCAGAAAGACGATCGTCGTCCTGAGCTTCTCAACGGCCGCCGTGCTCGTCGTGGTGGTCACCAACTTCTGCGTCGCGCAGGTACGCTTAGCCCTGTTCCCCCAAACCGAGAGCCGTGGCGGTTTTGATATGACGCCCACCGGGTTTATGCTGGCTGAGGGCGAAGCACCGGCTCCTGCAGCCGTCAGCCGTGAAGAAGACGTCAGCAAGTCCGACGACGTCGAGCGACGAAAACGTCGTCCCAAACTCAGCTCGACCCCGGGAGGAAGCTACGCCCAAACTCAGAGCCAGCGTCTGCAGAAACAGATTGTTCAGCAACAGCAAGACCCGCAAGCCGTCATTCAGACAGGCCCAGGCGTGCCCAACTGGGGTTGGAACACTTGGCACCTCAGTTGGTCCAGCCCGGTGCATCGTGACCACCCGATAAAACTGTACCTGCTGGGCCCAACCGGTGGGGCGGTGCTTTCGTTCTTGCGCATCGTGCTGACGAGCTTGCTCGCGCTGCTGCTGGTGCGCTATGCGTTCGAGCAAGCCAGACGTCCACCTCGAGCAGGAGGAGGGCGCTCCGATCCTCCTAAAGTGAACACCGGTAAGCTGGGAGCCACAGCCCTACTCGCCCGAACGCTGCTGATCCGGTTCTTGTTTGGTTCGAGCCTGGTACTCGCCACGGCCTGGCCAAGCCGCGCTTCCGCGGAGTTGCCCAGTCAAGAGCTGCTGAATGAACTCAAGACCAGACTAACCCGTAAACCTCAGTGCAGCCCTAACTGCATCAGCGTTCAACGCATGGAGATCAGTCTCAACGAGCGCGAGCTCAACGTCAGGGCTGAGGTCAATGCCGCAGACGTCGTCACCTATCAGCTGCCAGGCCCACTGGAAAACTGGACGCCAGCCGAGATCCGTATCGGGGGACGCCCAGCGGACGGCATGCTGCGCCATTCCGACGGCTTCTTGCACATGCGTTTACCACCGGGCTCATATCGCATCGATCTCAAGGGTCCCATTGTCGGCAATGACTTGACGTTGTTGCTTGGAACCAAGCCACACTTCGTTCAGGCGCAAGCCACTGGCTGGGACATGGACGGCTTGAGCCCCGAGGGGCAAGTCAGCGGCTCGCTGCAATTTCACCGACAAGCGCCGCAAACCGAAATCCCTGGCGCCCCCGACAACTCAACGCGAGCCGTGCTGCCAGCTTGGCTGAGCGTCACCCGCACCTTTCAGTTTGGGGTCAACTGGAATGTGCTCACGGAGGTCCGTCGCCTGAGCCCCGTCGGCAGCCCAGTGCTGCTTCGCTATCCACTACTACCGGGTGAGCGCGTCACTCGAGCGGACGTGTTAGTCGAAGGTCAGAGCGCGCAGATCAACCTGGACCGAGAGCAATCCAGTTTTAGCTTCGAAAGCGTGCTGAGCGACAAGCTCGAAGACGGCACCAAGACGTTGCAGCTGACGAGCGCGGAAGGCGCTTCCACCGATGGCGCCAGCCAGCGCTACAGCGAACGTTGGGTTGTGCAGTGCGGCCCCATCTGGCGTTGCACTACCGACGGACTCGCTCCAACCAGTCACAAAAGCGAAGGCAGATGGGAACCTCAATTTTCCCCATTCCCTGGTGAAAAGTTAAGCATCGAAATTACACGACCGCTGCCCGCGGCGGGCAGCAGCGTCACGGTCGATTCCGCTCAATTGCGCCTGTCACCCGGCGTGCGCCTACTCAAAGCGGACCTGACACTCCAGGTGCGCAGCAGCGCTCAAAACACGATCAGCCTGAAACTGCCCGAGACCTCGGAAATCCAGAAACTGAAACTCGACGGTAAACAGCAGCCGTTCCGTCGCGAAAAAGATCGGGTCGAGTTCAGCGCCGATCCAGGCGAGCATCGGATCGAGCTTTCTTGGCAACAGGTGGGCGGGATGCAGACCGTCTTCCGCGCTCCACACGTGGAGCTCAACCAGTCGGTGGTCAACGCCCGAGTCAGCGTGCAGTTGCCCTCTGAGCGTTGGCTGTTGTTTGCCTATGGCCCGCGTTGGGGACCGGCGATCTTGTTTTGGGGCTATCTGATCCTGATCCTGTTGCTGGCACCAGTTCTAGGACGTTTGCCAGGCAGCCCATTGAAGACCTGGCAATGGGCCATTCTCGCTTTGGGGCTGACGCAAGTCCCCATAATCGTGAGCGCGCTGATCGTTGGCTGGTTCTTTCTCGTGGCGCACGCCCACCGCTGGCGCTCGCCCACGGCGATCTGGTACAACTTGGCGCAGCTCTGCTTGGCGTTCGCTACCCTGATCTTTCTGGGGTGCTTGTTTGGCGCCGTGTACGACGGACTGCTCAGCACGCCCGATATGGAGGTAAGCGGGGCGGACAGCACGAATCGCGAACTATCTTGGTACGTAGACCGCCTTGACGGCCCATTCCCGACGCCGGTGGTTCTCACCACTTCGCTGTGGGTCTGGCGCTTCGCTATGCTGGCTTGGGCACTGTGGCTGGCCTACAACCTGTTGCGCTGGCTCAAGTGGAGCTGGTCGGCGTTCTCTTCTGACGGACTTTGGAAAAAGCTGCCATCGGCTACGCGTCCGCCAGGGCCGCAGCCTCCCGGCGGTGCCGGTGGCTTCGGAGCTGGAGGCGTCGGATTTGGCAATGCCCCGGCGCCCGTTCCGGTTCCAGGGGCTACCGCTGGCGCGCCCCTGGCTAACGCTGGCGCAGCAACTGGACCAGAGCTGGCTGACCCGTTGCCGGCTCCCACCCCGTTGGGTAAAGCGACCGCCGGCCAGACCTACCCTTGGCCGGGATCCAAACCTGATGATGATGAAGATGACGAGTCCGACGAAGGCCGTCGCTTACCGTACTCTCAACGCCCAACCGGCGACTTCGATGAGCCCTCACGCCGCACGCAGGGCATGTTCCCGGCGCCATCAGATGAGCCCGCCCCGGAGACTCAGCGCTCCGAGCCGCCACCAGCCCCTTCAGCAGATCCCACCAAGCCTATCACGGGTGAGCAGGAGTCTGGCGGCACGCCGGCAACCAGCTCTGCCGTGGTTGGAAGTGAACCGTCTGAGAGTGCAGCAACCAGCGGCGAGCCTCCGGACGCCGGAAGCGCTGACGTCCAACCCAATCCGGGGGAAGCGGATAAAGCCAAGGCCAAGCTCGGGCGCCCGAACACCCTACGTTTGAAACCAGAAGAGCTGGAACAGGCCAAGTCGGCAACTCAAGCTGAGTCCACATCCGCCGAGTCGGACCGCGCAGCGCTCGAACCCCCTGCCAGCGTGGCCCAGTCGGGAAACACCGTGCCGCCACCACCAGCCGAACTCCTGGCAGCAAGCCGCGCTCTGGCTGAGGGGCAAGCATCGGAGGAGCCCACTGCTGAGAAGGCCAAGTCTGATGAGCCCATTGCCGAGGAAGAGCGCCCTACCCTTCCCCTCGAAGACATGCTCAAGGACAATAGCGACGACTGAACGCCTTCACTTAACCCGACAATCTCAATTGATTGTGAATTCCGGACCGATGACAAACAGGATGCGCGTAGTCTGAAGATCGGCGGCGCGTCTGCTGGTCACGCCAGAGTCTTCGACGATGCCGCTCCACAGGTTCAACGAAGCGAACTGAACGCCGCCATCAACGCGCAGCCTCAAACGATCCGTGAATGGCCAGTTCAGTCCAAGGTGAGGACCAACAAACCAACCCGTACGCGGCAAGTCCGGCTCAACGCTGAAGCCGATATTGTCGTATTCCTCCAGATCTTCCTCTAGATCGCCACTGGCAAAAGCCAAAAGCAGCCCGGCGCGTAGCCCAACCACGACATTCAGCTTCGACAACACTTGTGGCACCAGGAATTCTGCTTGGGCCGCGAGGGAGAACATGTGGCCAATTTCATAGCCGCGATCCTCGTCTTCTTCCTCCGGGTCGATGTAGCCATACTTGTTGTACCAACCCAGGCTTCCCCCCACCAGCAAGCGGTCGAAGAATGCCGGGTAAAGCGCCCAAGCTTGCAGATTAATGGATCCCGTGGATTCTTGGCCCTCGGGTTCGTCTTGATCCGGACTGATCGCTCCACCACCTTGATCGAGTTCATTCGTGACATCACTGTCGTCGAGGTTGATGCCAGCGCCAATGCCCAGCACAGGAACCGCGATGGTCGGGTCCAAGGGCTTGGTGCCCGCATCAGCTTCCGGCGAGGCATGTCGCGTGGACGCTTTGCCTCTTGCGCTTGCGTCGTTCACTCCCAGCAACAGCGCGAACCCCAGCGCGAGCAGTGGTAGCCGCTTGCCAACAGACTCTAGACCCATATTCACATTCAACTCCCCGGAGCAAAGATCGCCAAGTAGTGAGTTTTGTTTCAATAAGCTCACTCTGGGCCCACACGAACGTTAGCCCCGGCCAGGCACCGAGACAAGTCAGCCCAGTGCGCCACTGGCAATGACAACCAAGCCCGCAGCCGGGTTGCTTCACAACATTCCGCTACTGACTGTGGATGCTCGGCGCGCGCCGGGATCCTCTGGGACTGACCAAATGCGGCGGCGTGCGCGGACGAATGTCTCTGCTGTGCCGCGAACGTCCCAAATTTACGAAACCCAGTGAGTTTTTTTCGCGACCAGGGTCGAGTTCGACTGTCCAAAAGCATGCTCAGAGCACGATTCGACAGCCACGGGATTTCAGACCCACACACGCATACAAATATTCTCCATACGGACCTGGGCACACGTGCTGTCGCCACGGCCCAGGGGTATCTTGTACCGCCGTAGGGAGCCAATCGTTCGCAGAGCGTCACGGTCAGTCCCAGCCGTGCGCCAACCAGCGGTCATATGCCGCTAACAATGCTCTTAGGAGCAGCAGTTTCAATCAGGAGTCGCCCGTGAGATTCAAGCGCGAGTTTCGATCACCCGCATCAGCTTTTGCCGCCTTGGCTGCTATCAGCACAGTTGGCTTAGCAAGTTGCGCGGAGGAAAAGGCCTTCAGCCCGCAAAATCCAGTGCGTGGCCCTTCGGAGATGCTGCCCGACAGTCAGCCGATGAATGACGGCAAGTTTTCTGGCGGCAACGACGCGATCCCCGAGCCCATGGAGCTCCCGGCGCCCGACCCCGACGCTCCAGCGGAGGTGCCGAAGAAAGGCAGCAGTTGTGATGACGCGTGCCGCGCTCATTGTGACGCGGCCAATCTGGAAAACCCGGTCAACCAAGGTTTGTGTAGCGCCCTGTGGGGACTCGGGCGCGGCGGCACCGAGATCATCGAAGAGGAAGCCTGTCGACGGCTGTTCATGGATACGACCGGGCGCTTTCCGACCAACAAAGAGGTCCGTGACCAATGCGCCGGTCGTCCCTGGGGGGATGTTGTCACAGAGCGCATCAACTCCGAAGAGTTCGTGCGCATCAATCGTAGGGCCTGGGCGGATCGGCTTGGGTATGACACGACGTCAGTCAGCGTCGAGCGCATCTACGACATGGATGCAATCGTGACCAAGCTGTACGAAGGTCGCATTTCGTACGATCAGTTCGCGGCGGTCGCCAGTGCACACCCAGTGCACACGCGTCGTCACGCCACGCCGGGCGATCGCGCTGAAGCTCTGTTTTGGACCTTCCTGGGTCGTCCACCGTTCGGAGATGAGCGCAGCGACATGGGGCGCCTCTACAACCTTTGGGAGAATCATTATTATGACCATCCCCAGTTGGGCATGCGCTTGCCTGACGCTTTCATTCGTTATCGCTGCGTCGATGACCACGGTGAAGTCGATCCGCTGTCGGCGGGCGAATGCACCAGCATCAACTTCGGCTACGAACAGCTGATCTTGAAGCCCGACTCCCGCGCACAAGAAATGGATGGCGTCGATGAGCGGGTGATGTGGAGCGGCTTCTTGGGCGCTAGCGAATGGGAGAAACTTCAAGCACCGGGTCGCCTAATTTCAAAAGAGTGGTCGTTCTGGGAGCACGCGGTCAACGTCGTGATTGAACAATACCTCGACTACGACTTGGCCACGATGGTGCCGGAAGTTGGCGAGCAGCTGGTTCGCTATGTCCTAGCCAATGATGGTGACATTCGAGCGGCGCACTACGCAGTGCTCACATCCTATCCCTATCTCCAGACCTCCACGGGTGGGGGCGACGCTCAGCTCCGCTACATGTACGGACCGCTGAAGCAGACAGAAGCTGAAGGCTGGGTCGACTCGGTGCGTTTCGCGGCCGGCCTGGATGCGCAACGTTGCGATATTCGGCTCAACCGCGCGCGTGACTTCATCGAGACGGGCAGCCCCTCGGCTTTCGCGCTGATCGTCGACTCGGACTGGGAGCTGAACAACGACCGCGATGACATTCGCCGCGAATACAGCGATCTGGTGCAGACCCTCGGCGGCTGCCCAGACAACTCGCAAGGTGGCCGCTTCAAGATTGTCAGCGTGTTGACCACCGCCAATCAGCTGGCCTACGCCGGCCGCATCTGCGACCCTGCTTTCGAAGACACTGACATCAAGGCTCCGATCAAGAACCTACTGCCCTCCGAAGTCGACCGCTCCTCCGCGTTGACGCCAGAGATGGCCGAAGACATCGTGAGCTACCAAATCCGCAAGTTCTACAGTCGCTCCGCTACTTCGGCAGAACGAGAAGCCGCTCAAGTCCACGCCGGCTCTTGTACTAATTGTTCAGCAGAGCAGTTCGCCCGCCCGGCTTGTTTTGCCCTGCTGACTAGCGCGGAGATGCTCTTCTACTGAGTAGAATTGAGAGGAAAGAAAGATGACTGACAAGCACAAACCAAACACTCTCAAGCGCTCTCCAATCCGCCGACGCGACGCACTCAAGCTGGGTCTCGCCGCTGCGGCCGCTGCACCCCACATCTGGATCCCCAACCCGGCCTACGCGCAAACCAATTGCCGCGGAGGCGTGAAACACCTGATGTACATTCGCTTGAGCGGTGGCTTTCGTTTTACTACCGCTTTCAATTCAGACGTCGCGCCCGAGTTCAATCCCTTCGGCATGGCTCGCAACGTCGCCTCCGGCACGGAATGGGGAGTCAATCGCCTATTGGAGAGCGCAACCTGGTTGGATGGGGACATGGGCACCCAACTGAGCGGATTCGGCATGCGTCCCGTCACGCAATTCACGAATGAGATGGCCGTTCTGGCCACCGTTGACCACGAGCCGTTCGCCGGCAACGCGGATGGCAACCATGGCACGGGCTTGGAGCGCTACCTGACAGGGTACGTTGGTGGCGACAACAGCATCTTCACGATGATCCACTACGGCTTGCGGGAAAGGATCGCCATGGCTGCCAATGAAGGCCGCGTTGAACTCCCACCCTTCGTGCTCGGCTCGGCCGACATGGCCAAAGGCACCGGACCGTACGCGGCGTTCAGGCCACCTCTGGTGCAGGGAGACAGCTTTGAGGACTTTGCGTTCTCGAGCGCCGACGCCGTTCCCGAATGGGCTCAAGAAATGGCCAATGTGCAAGACATGAACATGCGGGACCGACAAATGCTCCCCTCGCAGAGCGTTGTCGAGGCATACATGGGCACGCGCGAGTCTACACGCAAGTTCGCGGACATCTTCAACAGTGATGCGCTACGCATCAACAACAACTCCACCGATCTGATCGACGGCATCAGCAATCGGCAGCTCGCGGATATGTTTGGCAACGATGGCGCTGCACGACGCGCTCGTCTTGCATTGCGACTCTTCCGGTTTGGGTGTCCTGCAGTTTACTTCGATCAGGGAGGCTACGATATGCATTCCGGCGAGGAAGATGGCCTGCCCCCACGCATGGATGAGCTCAACCGGCTGCTGAGCGCCCTGAATGCTTCTCTGAAGATCATGGAGCATCCTTCCGGCGGGACTTATTGGGACCATACGCTGGTGGTGCTTGGCAGCGAGTTTGGCCGCACCGCCCGCGGCAACCGCTTCAACTCGGCCAAAGGCAGCGACCACGGCGGAGATCGCGCGACCCGCTGGATGAGCATGCCCATGATGGGTGGCGTGGTGGATGCCAACGGGATGGCTGGCAAACAATATGGTTCGACCGCCAAGGCGGACCTCAAGGACGACGGCAAAGTGTTCTCTTACCGCTCGGTCACCAAGACCCTGATGGACCTGCTGTGCGCGGACCACTCTGAGTTCTTCCCCGCGGATGACCCGCTCACGGATATCTTCTGAGTAGGCGCCAGCTGATGGGAACCAAAGACGCACGGAGTTGCCCGAGATGTTGAAATCACAGTTTCTTTTGGTCGGTACCACCATCGTGGCACTGGCCGCCTGCGGTTCAGAAGACGAGTTCCACCGCCCAACTGGCACGCTCAGCTACGAGCCTGAGCGTCCGCAAGTCATGAACGCTGAACCGGTGCCAGCCTACTCTGGCGACAACGACTACGTACTGCAGGCGCAGTCGCTCCATCGCACAGGCTTGGAGCTCCACCGCAACGTGGTGATCCGAACTTGCGGCCCTACGGGCGGCGTGTGTCACAACCGCAAGGAATATCCGGACCTGCACACGCCAGCGAACTTTCTGAACGCTGTCGGCGCCCCATGCAACGTTCAGTCAGGTGACGTCGAAGGCGTGTATGACGGCTGCGAAGAGCCGGGAGATCGCTTCCGCTTGGCGGACCAGTCCGAGGTTGAAATCGGCTACATCGAGTACATTCCAGGCGACGAGCTGGAATACGGCGACAACTTCGTTCCCACGGCAGAAACGCCCGGTCTGCACATCTACCTGGCCAAACCAATGAGCGGGGGCGAAGAGCGACGGCGGCGCTGGGGGTCCGGTCGTTTCATCCGCAGCTTCGTGACCGATGAAGGCAAGGTTGAAAACGTCGCCTACGAGACGTTCGATACCGAATGGTTCTACTTGGATGATGGCAAACACATGTTTGGCAACGTCCGCAACTACCAGATCGATCGGGTGCAACGCTTGATCGATGTGGGCGTCAAGCAGGGTGACATGAACCGCAACGGCGTGTTTGGCGCCGCCGAAAATGGCCCGCTCGATTTGATCGCTCCCGGGGCTCCTGAAGCTAGCTATCTGATCGGTCGCCTGAGAGGCGAACTCGGCGATCAGAAAATCCCCGGCACGAGGATGCCGCTCGCCAATGATCCATTGACGATTCCCGACATGCTGGCGCTGTATTGCTTCATCGAAGGCCTGCCGAAAGACACGGGTACAGACGTCATCGATCTCGAAACGCCGATCAACTACGAAGACTGCCGCTGGTCAGCCGATCCCGAAGGTTTGAACCTCCTGGGGAATGGTGCGACGTGGCGCGGGCGCGTCAAGCCATTGTTGGAGGCCAACTGCGGCGGCTGCCATGGCGGTGACGAGCCACAAGCCAATCTGCTACTTCAAGGCGAAGAAATGTACGAGGTCTTGCTGGGCATGTCCGGGCAAGACATGGGCATGCCGCTGATCACTCCCGGAGATCCGGAAACCAGCTACCTCTGGCTCAAGCTGAACGGCGCCGAAGGGATCCTGGGATTGGGCATGCCAATTGATCCGCTCGCGGGCGTGCGCAAACTGAGCGACGGTGCCTTGGCAGACATCGAGACCTGGATCCTCAACGGCGCGATGGAAGAAGACTAAGCCCGGCTGATTCAGTCGCAAACCGCAATGAGGTGAGGGCGCTCACGAAACATCGGTGGCAGTCCCTGGGGGAATCGCGCGAACTGATACAAGTAGGCGCGTTGCCCCGGCTCTACGTCAATTTCACCAGTGGAATTGTCCACCAAGCTCGACGGAATGCCGAAGGCCAGCCACGTTGGCGCGCTCAGGATCAAGAAGAACCCGTGGCTCATCGTACTCGCGGTACCGACCGCCGTGATCACTCCGAGGGTTCCACTCACCGAGTCGTGCACTTCGATCTCTACCGCCGTCACTCGCTTCAGGGGAATGCTGACTAACAACGGCTGGGTGAGTTCATCCGCCTCGGGCGGCTCAGCGAATAGCCAAAGCGTCTGCTCGTCAATGGCCAAGAGTTCTCCTTCGACCGCGCACTCACCAGACCATCGACGCCGGAGTGCCTGAGTGCCATGAGACCTCGTTTGGACTGGAGAATTGGCATCGTCCCATGGCTCTTCGTCAGCCCCGCGCAATTCTATCTGGACCGAGTGCCCAGCAACCGGAACGTCATGAACGCTCGCGAGTTCGGTCTCGCTACCCATCGACACGGAGCGGTCGACGTATTGGCCGTAGCCGCACGCCGAAACGACGCTTGCTGTGACCGCCGGCCAGATCCAACTGGGTTTTGACATTCAGGGCGTCCTCGACGGCGAAAGTCCCTGCCACACTCGCTCAGCCTCAGCCGGTGGCAAGGCGCGCCAGCCAGGCTGAGAATGGGAGGGCTGAAACCCTCTGGGTTTCACCCTGCTCTGCCAGAAGTAGCGCTCGATATCGGCTTCGATTCGCTTGTAGTCCGGAGCCAGTTCTTTCAGCACTCCGGAGGTGTCTGTGAACCAGCGCAGCGGCTGTTTGATGCCAGGTGAATCCAGCCACACCTTTCGCATCCACTCGTAGTAGTAGCCGCGCGATTCGACAAATAGCTCGTGAGGCCCGTCACCCGGCAAGACAAAGTCGAGCGCGTAAGCATCACCGGGATAGGTCACCAAGTAGCGCTCGGGGTCCAACAGACTAGTCAGCTGCGCTGCATTTTCCCCGTGCACGTCAGACAGCGTCTTCGGCTTCAGCCTCCGAGGCTCCCGCTGTCCTGTCAACGCAACCAGGCTGGCTTGGTCCAGCTTGAAATTGCCGCGGGCTTCGCTCAGACGTAGGCGAATCGGCCCCGAGGGAAGATTGTCGGGCAACCGAAGTAAGACGACCTCCTTGGCGATTGGTCCCACCTCCGTGTGAATGGCCAGCGGACGAAACTCACCTCCGCCAACATGCACGGACACTTCGAGCCCACCAAGCAACTGCCCCGCCGCTCGCACGCCTCGACCTATCAGGGGCTCGCCACGCTCCAGCTTCGCCAACTGCTCTCCGACCTCTGCACCCAAGCTCGACAGTGCCTGGTAGAGCAAGTAGGTGTTGAGCAAACTGTTCCGAACGACGAGCACGACGCCCAATTGGTTCGGATCAGTTGCCGCTCGCTCGAATTGCAGCTCGAATTCGTGCCGGCTAGCCAGATCCGTCGGATCAGACAGGGCGAGCAGTTCGTCATCGTCCGTTCGACTGAGGCGCTGACGACACTCGTCACCCAACGAACAGGCGCTTGGTGTCCGCAATAGCTTAGCCCCGAAGAAATGCTCACCCGAACGAAATACCCGTTCGTCTTCTGCCCTGGGGACGGCGAGCAGCACTACCGAACGGATGGCGTGAGTCTCCGGCGCTTCGTTGGTCACCCACAATCGGAAATCGCCCTCTTTGGCGGAGTAGGATAGTGGAAGCGGATCGATGTCCGTCGATTCCAAGGCTTTGGCAATGCTATGCGAAAACCCCTCTGCCTGGAGCTCAAACCCCGCATCAGTGGGAGCATAAAACGTTGGACAAGAGCCGAAACACGCCTTCGGATTGGCCAAACACAATGCACTAAGCGCAACAGATGCCGTGGCAACCACCGCCATCACTGGCACACCGGCGTGCATGACGCTCTCCGGTTGGTTGGTCTCAAACAGCACCACATCCGCGATGGGCACCCTTAGGTCTCCACTTCTCAGCAGTTGTCGCTCGGCGTCGTAGGCCAGGCCATCCCCGAGTACTTGGCCCTGCGCCAGATCGATCTTCCAGTTCTGCAGCACGAAGACGCCACCATCAGCCAAATGACACTTCAAGTAGCGCGCGCGCTGATCCAGCTCACGCTGATAGGTGCACTCGCGAGTGGCACACTCGCCACGCGCGGAGTGCGGCTCCGCCTGTTGGCTGTGTGGGGACTGGACTTGGTGTGCGGAAACGAACTCAGCTCGCTGACGAGTCGAGCTGCACGCCACCGCTAGCGCGACAATGACCCCTCCCAATGGCCGCATGGGGCATTGGATTACCTGATAGGAACGTGCTTTTCCAGAGCCAACTTGTGAGCGCGGTGGTAGGCCTCGCCCAGGCGTGACCAGTCGAACGAGTGTGAATGCGCTTCCACACTGTTACGAAGTGCCACACGTTGACGCCGATTCAGACGGCAAAATGCCAGCAATTTCTTGGCTAACTCCCGCGCCGAAGACTTGTAGGGCTGGTCTCTGCGCCCCAAGACCGTGATTCCATGACGGTCGTGGTCGGGATGGACGTCTGCCAAGTAGCGCCCGAATCCGGATAGATCACTGGAGAATGCCGGTACCCCCATGCACACGCACTCCAATGGGGTGTAACCCCAAGGTTCATAGCTGCTGGGGAACACCCCCAAGTGGCAGCCCCGGACGAATTGCTCATACTCCATGCCCCACAGCGGATTCACCGAATTGATGAACTGGGGGTGATAGACGATCTTCACCGGGTCATCTTTGGAATTGTTCAGTCCCAGGCTATCAATCTGCAGCAACACGGGGTCTTTTTCGGCGTCCGCCAGCACGTGGGTGGTGACGAACGGCAACCGGTTTGCTCTGAGCGCGTAGCGGGTCCGGCGGTAGCGGACCAACCAGTATTGGTCCACCAGGTCATCCAGTTGGGCATCTTCACCTGCCGCGCCGTGAGTGAATAGCCGCTCCGACACTTGACGTCCGATCTGCTCGGACACGACGCGCAGCTCTTCGAGCACGCCGCGGTCCCCCAAAGCATGAGGATTCAGCGACTGCACGGGTTGTTTGGTGACGATGAAGAACACAACCGTGACGTCCAGCGCAGCGGCCTTCAGCTCATTGTTGAGCTGAACCATCGCGTCTAGACAAAGGTCAAATCCCTTGTTGTGGGGCTCAAACCGACCACTGGTGAAGAAGAACAGGGTCTTCTCCAAGTCAAACGAGTAGCTGGGGAAGAAATGCCCCATTACGAAGCGCCGGATACTGTCCTTGTGCTGCCGGTGCAACGTCTGAAAGTCATGACCGACGTCGTACAGCTCGGTGTTGATGCCGTTGGGCGTGATCACGTCCGGCTTGCGTCCGAGCAAATACGCGCACTCTTCGCCGGTGATCGGAGACACCGTGGTGAACACTGTCGCGTTCTGAGCGCAGACCCGCTCGATTTGATGAGAGGGCAGAATACCGAACTTCTTAGCCTCGGCTGTGGCGTCAACCTGAGGGAGACGCTGGTAGAGGTCATCATTGCTCGACGCGATGTATCGGCCGAGCAACGTCGCATGCGTGGTGAAAGCGGTCGCAACGGGCAACCCCTCGCGTTTGGCCATGGCGACCGCCAAACCGGCTTGCCACTCGTGAAAATGCCCAAGTACTCGCAGCTTGTTGTCCCCCATCCAGGTACGACACGCTGCGGCTAGCAAACGGTTGGTGGCGTGCCCAAAGCTGACAGCGTTGTCCACCAACTCATCATCTGGAGGAGATTCGATCGAGAACTGTTGCCAAAGGTCGTGTTTGACCCGATTGAGACGCTCACGCGAAAGCTTGAACTCGAGCAGGATCACCTGGGGACGTCCAGCGACTAGCCAGTTGCCGTAGTGTGCGACGATCCCTTCGCGCTCCAAGGTGGTGATCAGCTCCGCGAACATCGGATCTGGCTCAGCTTCCTCGAAGTCTGTGGCTGCTTGCTCAGGGATGTATGGCCCGAGCAGGCAGTAGCGCTCGTGCCAGGCGCGCATCATGAACTTCGCTTTGGAGCGCAGCACTTGATAGATGCCACCGATGTGATTGCACACCTCCCACGCACATTCGAAGAGCAGGCTGTCTGGAGGGGCTTCGCTAGAGTGAGTGAGGGGATCTACAGGGTCGCCAAACATTGTTTACAAGGCAGAGGTTGGAGCAGCCGGGGTCGAACCATCATCGTGGTCCATCGGTGAGCCGCTGCGCAAGCGCAATGCGCCTTGGGAGATTTCAGCAACGCTCGTTTTGCTTCAGGGCTGCGACTCGCGTGCCAAACGCCACGCCTCGACATATTGGCGGGCCAGCTGCACTACCGCGTCTCTCCCGTCGCGCTGAAGCAGCTCAGCGTCGGCCAGGGCGCCCCCAACCGCAACCAGCGTCGCCCCTGCTGCTACATACGCCCCCAACGTATCCAACTCGACTCCCCCGCTGGGCGCGTACTTGATCTGCGGTAGCGGCGCTCTCAGCGCCGAAACGTACTGGGGTCCCCCCAAGGAGGACACTGGGTACAGCTTGACGAAATCAGCACTGGCCTGGTGCGCAGCTAGCACCTCCGTCGGGGTGAGGGCGCCCAAGATCGCCACCGCTCCGTGCCGATGGGCCACTGGCACGAGCTCCGGCAAGACCGCCGGCGAAACCACAAACCGGGCTCCAGCAACTAGACAGCGTTGGGCCATCGTCGGATCGAGCACGCTACCGGCGCCCAACAAGGCCTCGGGACAGCTTCGGCTGAGCTTGGCGATGGCGTCGGTGGCGTTGGGAACGCTCAGGGTAACCTCAAGACAACGAATCCCACCTTCGAACAAGGCTTCACACAGCTCCACGGCCTGCGTGGAAGTCGAGGCGCGGATAACGGCAATCACGCCACGGCGCTGCAAACGTCTCGCTGTCTGTTCACGCAGATGTTGCGTGTCCTTCACCGCACGATCCTCGCGTTCGGCCCAGCCATGAGCCGTTCGACCTCGGCGAGTGTGGCCATGGTTGTGTCCCCAGGAGTGGACATGGCCAGAGCACCATGACTCACTCCGCATTCCAACGCCCACTGGGCCCCCCGGCCGTCCAACAGCCCGAAGATGAAGCCCGAAGCAAACGAGTCGCCACCGCCGACGCGGTCCAAGATTTCAACGTTGCGTTGCTCCACGTCGAAAAACTCTCCCTCGTGAAAACAAATAGCCCCCCAGCCGTTCACGCTGGCGGAGCGCGCGCTGCGAAGGGTCGTGGCAACGGTGCTGATGTTTGGGTACTCCCTCACCACCCGTTCGATCATGCGTTTGAACTGGTGCGTCTGCAAATCCGCGAAGGCTTCGTCGGTGTTTTCCAGCTCGAAGCCCAGCGCTTTGGAGAAGTCCTCTTCGTTGCCAAACAACACGTCCACGTGCTGCATGAGCTGGCGATTCACCTCTTGAGCCTTTTGTGGGCCGCCGAACTCCTTCCACAAGGACTCGCGATAGTTGAGATCGAACGACACACACGTCCCCTGGGCTCTCGCCGAGCGCAGGGCGTGGAGCGCCACCTCCGGCGTGCCATCTCCCAGGGCGCAGAAGATGCCTCCGGTATGAAACCAGCGCGAGCGCTCTTGTTCGAACAGCCGCGGCCAGTCCACATCGTCGATTCGAAGCTGGCTGATCGCCGTGTGGCCGCGATCGCTGCAACCGACGCCGCCCCTCGGACCAAAACCTCGCTCGGTGAAGTTGAGGCCATTGCGCAGCTTACGCCCAACCGAGTCGTAGGGTTTCCAGACCAGGTGTGACAAGTCGACGCCCCCCTGCAGCATCAAGTCCTCAACCAGGCGTCCAACGGGGTTATCTGCCAGTGCGGTCACCACGGCGGCGCGCTGCCGAAAGCAACGCCGCAGACCACGGGCCACGTTGTACTCACCGCCGCCCTCCCAAGCCGTGAAGTGGCGCGTCGTATGGATGCGCCCTTCACCGGGATCCAAACGCAGCATTACCTCACCTAGACTCACGATGTCCCAACGGCACTCGTCCGCTTGCCGGATATCCATGGCAGCAGCATCGTCGAAGGCGGCAGTCAGGACAACACCCGAGAGCGCCCGTCAGCCTTTGGACCCACTCACGGCGAGAGCACTTGACCAGCCGCTGAACATTCCAGTGGTTGGGGGGGCTCAGCCACGTAGCATTGCGCGCCGCTCATCAGCACGTAGCGGCAGACACCCTGAACGCACGCGCTATCAACCACGCTCACCTCGTAGGCTTGCGCGGCAGCGGTTGCTTGTCGGGCAAAGACCTCGTCACAGACGGCCTGACACTCGCCACCGTTGGAGGTGCAGCCGGAGAATTCATCGGCGGCGTACAAGCAAGCGCCGAAGCGATCGACTGAGATGCAGCCTGCGCCCGACGCCACCCGCGTTGCCGCGTCACATTGGCAACCCCACTGGCCGTCAAGTTCGCTGCATTGCGGTGAAGCATACGCTTGGGGTGCCGCTTGGACCATGGCCAACCTCTGGGCGGCGGCCTGCGCGTATTGCTCGCATTGCGTCGGCTCACAGCCACCATCGGTCGATGCGTCACCGGGTGCGGGCGCTTCGCCCATTTGCCCGCCAGCTGAGGGGCTCAGATCGCCTGGATCATCTGGGGGGACCGCGCCAGGAGGATCGTCGATTGGATCAGGGCTCGCGTCATCGCCATTTTCTGGCGGCATGTCGATCACGTTTGGTGGCGGAACATCATCCCCGACCATCATGTCTGGGTCGGGCCCGTTCACCCCGAAATCGTCGACATCATCCTGAGCCTCGAATCCAGGAGGACGGACTGGGTTGATGGGATTACCAGACTCCGTGCCGCTGCAAGCGGCCGAAAGCGAAACCAGGACGCCGACGAAAACCCAACGCATCAGTCATCCTCCCGCTCGGCGCCTGTGCTCAGGGGAAACAGCTGAAAGTTGACTTGCACGACTTGCTCCGGCGCTTGCTCGAGTTCGCTCAGCTCCAAAAGCTCACGCCGAAAGCGTACGATAGCGTGCTTGATCATCTCCAAACCGTCCGGACCCAGGCACATCGTAACACTGGAGATATCACGCTGCTCATAGCTAATGCGATCGAGCGACTCGGACGCGAGCTGCATCATGCTGCGATGGAAGTTGACCATATGCAGGCTGGCCGTCTCCGCCCCGGTGCTGACCAGCGGAGTGCCCTGCTTCAGCTTCCCACCTTCACCCGGCACAAGCATGTTGAGTTGGCAAAGCACGTCCAAGGCGAACCTGGCTTCCGACGGCTTGATCTTGGGTACCAAGCGCCGGGCAATCCACTCCGGATCCGCGCGAAAGTCCGTCGCCAGGGCGAGCTCTCGAATCGCGGGCAAGTACCAGCGCGAATGGTACTCGTCGGCGGCAATTTGCAGCTGGTTGGCTTCGCGATACTGACGGAACCTGCGTACTCGGGAGTAAACCTCGTTGCGCTCGTCGATCCCTTGCGCCTGACCGAAATTGACCAGTTCGCAGAAAAATGCCGCGGGTTGTCCCGTCAGACCGCAGGCGCCTGCAAATCGCTTGGCCATTTGTGGCGTGAGATTGCGCTCACCATCAATAACCAGCTTCAGATAGTTCGGAGAGCGGAGCTTCGCGCGCATGGAGAACGCGCGGTATGAGAAGGCGCCGCGCTTCTTGCGCGCGGCGTAGAGGTCGCGCAGATACGCCCGATAGTCCAAATAGTCGAACACATCCGGGTCCTTGGGACGCCATTGCTCGCGCGTCCCAGCATCCGACAATTCGTCTTCGCTGGCTTTTCGCGGCGTACGGCGGGCCTTTGCTTTGGCAGCAGACGCCTTCTTCGGGCTCCGAGACACCTGGCGAGTGTATACTAGAAACAGAATCCGCGCATTGCATGCATGTCAAATTTCACGGCATTCACGGACATTTTTGTATACTTGGAGCCTGATTGATCGTGGGGATCGCACCCACCCCGCTGACCCTCCACAACGCTCCGCCAGCGCTCATCAGACGTGCCGCCGCGTCACAGATCGGGACATTCAGCCAATCGAGACTCGGTATTTCTGGGCCTCCGGGCTCCAGCACCTGCCGCTTGTGGACTATGTTCTAGCGAACCTCCCAACGCTGTTGGCAGCCGCCGAGCCCCAGGTGTAGTCTTTTCACGTGGGGAGCGGTTTCGGTTAGGCTTCGGGCGGCTGGCACACTTTCGCATGCGTCTCTTCCGCAAACGTATTCTGGAATTGCTCCCCATCGCTGGCGAAGCGTTGGTCGAGGACTTGCCAGATCCGGTGCTGGTCGTTGACACCGCGGGGCGCATCGTGCTGGCCAATCCCGCCGCGACCAAGCAACTCTTCGACGGCCATTCTCCCGCAGGAGACGAACTGTCCAAGCGCCTTCCCAAGTTGACCCCTGAAGCGTCAGAGCTGGAAGTGATCTCCCACGGCAGGCGCACGGTCTACGACGTCCGGCGTAGTGCACTGAAGGGAAGTAAAGGAAAAGCTGAGGGGGAGCTGGTCGCGCTACGCGATGTCACGACATTCAGAGAGCGCTACGACCGCCGGTCCCGCGAACTAGATCTGGAAGTGGTCAGTCGACGTGCCGTCGAAGACGCCCTGAAGGAGAGCGAGCTGCAGTTCGGAGGTGTGATCGACCACACGATGTCATTCATCGGTGTCACAGATCTGAACGGCAAGCTCCTACGCGCAAACCGCACCTCTTTGGAATTGATCGGGCGCGAAGACTACGAAGTGCTGGAGCAGCCCTTTTGGGAAACCCCCTGGTGGGCCCACTCCGAACAGCTGCAACGCCAGGTGCGTGAAGCTATCGAACGAGCGGCATCCGGCGAGACGGTGCGCTTTGAGGTCACGCACCCTACGGCCAGCGGCGACGAGGCAGTGGTCGACTTCTCCATCAAGCCCATCCCCGGTGAGGACGGCAGCCCCCTGTTTCTCGTCCACGAAGGTCGAGATGTGACGGAATTGCGCGATAAGGAGCAGGCGGCTCAAGATTTGGAAGCTCAGCTGTTCAGGGTCCAGCGCTTGGAATCACTGGGTCGATTGGCAGGTGGCGTCGCTCACGACTTCAACAATTTGTTGACCGTGATCTTTGGCAGCCTGGACTTGCTCAAGATGAACGTGAAGAACGCGGCCGCGATCGCCTCCATCGAACAAGCCGCGCAATCTGCCTCGAGGTTGACTCAGCAGCTATTGGCGTTCGGAAAAAAGCAGCCCGCACAAATCGCCCAAGTTGACGTTCGTGAGGTCGTGCAGAGAGCCGTCAAACTGGCTGAACACGCCGTAGGCGGCAACGTCCGACTCGTGCTGGAGCAACCAGCAGATGCGCTCCTGGTAAAGCTGGACTCCCATCAAATGGAACAAGCGCTGCTCAATCTAGCGGTGAACGCGCGCGACGCGATGCCAGACGGTGGAATACTGACCTTTCGCGTTCGCGGCGAACCACGACACTCGCCGGAGCGGGTCGTGCTCGAGGTAGAGGACACAGGTCTGGGCATGGACGAAGCCATTCGTTCCCAGATCTTCGAACCGTTCTTCACAACCAAGCTGGATGGTCGAGGCACTGGGCTCGGCTTGTCGCTCGTGCACACGACAGTGCAGCAGTGCGGCGGCCAAATCGAAGTCAGCTCCGAACCCCACAAGGGCACCCTGTTCCGACTGGAATTCCCCATGCCCCATTCCCACGAGGGAGGACGGCGGACGAGTTTTCGTCCAGGCCCCCGCGAGCGGGACGTGGTGTCTTAGAAGAAACGGTGCCTTTGATTGTTCTTACTTGTCGCTGAGGGCGGCGACGCCCGGCAAGACTTTGCCTTCCAACAACTCGAGTGACGCACCGCCTCCGGTAGAGACATGGCTCATCTTGTCTTCGACACCGAACTTCTTGGCAGCGGTAGCCGTATCTCCACCGCCCACGATGGTGGTTGCGCCGGCATCCGTCGCAGCAGCCACGGCGTCGGCCAAAGCGCGCGTTCCTTTGGCGAAGTTGTCGAACTCGAACACGCCCACCGGGCCGTTCCAGACGATGGTCTTGGCGCGCTTGACCGCTTCGACGAACAGCGCCCGGCTCTTCTCGCCGCAATCCAACCCCTCTAGGTTGTCGGGAATGCCCTCTTCCTTGGTGGCATGCCCCACGCTGGCATCATTGCTGAAGTCATCGGCGGTCACAAAGTCCAGCGGGAGGTGGATCTTGACACCCTTCTTCTCAGCCTTCGTCATCAGGTCCTTGACGATCTTGGCGCCTTCCTCGTCGTACAGACTCTTGCCAATGCTCATGCCTTCGAGCTCTTTGAGGAACGTGTAAGCCATACCGCCACCGATGATCATCTCATCCACCTTGTCGAGCAGGTTGTCGATCAACTGGATCTTGTCCTTCACCTTGGCTCCACCCAGGATGGCCAGGAAGGGACGCTCGGGCTCAGACAGCGCTTTGCCGAAGTAGTCCAACTCCTTCTGCATCAAAAAGCCGGACGCTCGCTGCGGAAGGTCCGCACCCACCATTGATGAATGGGCGCGGTGGGCGGTCCCAAAGGCGTCATTGACGTAGACATCGCCCAACTTGGACAGCGAAGCCCGAAACGCCGCAATGTCTTTTTCGTCAGCTCCCTTGCCTTCTTCTTCGGCGTGAAAGCGCAAGTTCTCGAGCAACACCACATCGCCGGGCTTGAGATCCGCACATTTGGCTTCCACCTCAGCGCCGACGCAGTCGTTCAAAAAGGTGACGGGTTTTCCGAGCAACCCGGCGAGAGCTTCTGCCACCGGAGCCAGCGAAAACTCAGCGTCAGGCTTGCCCTTGGGACGTCCGAGATGGCTCATCAGAACGACACTGGCGCCCTGATCCAGCGCGTGCTTGATGGACGGCAACGCCGCCACGATGCGAGCGTCATTCGTGATTTTTCCGTCCGCCATTGGGACGTTGAAATCGACACGCATGAGCACGCGCTTGCCGGCGAGTTGAAGGTCACTGACGCTGAGTTTGTTGAAGCCCATCTTGATCTCCGAGAGTCTGAATTTTGCGGCCCGACAAAAGCGATATCTGCCGCAAACAGCAAGCGAAATTTGTCTGCGCTCGCCTGAGGCGGCGCCCCATCCAGGGCGACTCATGGCGGAAACGGGCGCCGGGGCAAGGCGGAGGGCGGGACCGGTTCATGGCGGCCAAGTCGCCCCACACCACGTTCATTCGGGCGCAGGTTCATTCGGGCGCAGGTTCAATCAGCCGCAGATTCAATCAGCCGCGGAGATCCGATCGCTGAGCTTTTGGTCAGCTTCGCGGAAGCGGTCCGCCAGAGCGCGAACGAACGCACCCAGCCATTGATTTCTGCGCAGTTCTCTTTCCAAGGAGTCGTGCGTCACCAGACGGACGGTGACGTCATTCTTCGCCACCACGCTGGCCGTGCGCACGCCCGTACTCAGTGCGGCGGTCTCTCCGAATACATCCCCCGGTCCCAGGTGCCCGACCGAAACTTGTTCGTCACCGACCTTCTTGAACACCTGGCATTCGCCGCTCTCGATGATGTACGCGGAGTCCGCCTTTTGTCCCTCCGCCACGATCACGTCGCCACGGTGGAAGTTCTGCGTGGCAAACCAACCGCCGCCATCTAGAAACCGCTCCAGCTGCGCCCGCATCTCGGCGACATTTTGGTAGCGATCCTCGCGCTTCTTTTCGAGCGCTTTCATGGCGATCTCACACAGTCCGGGGGGCAGCTCATCCCAGATGTCCTTGCCTTCAGGTGGGGCTACGCCCCCCAACACCGCGCTCGAGAGCACCGCCATGGCATTGTCTCCCCGATTCGGACTGCGGCCCGTCAGCAGCTCGTAAAGCACCGCACCCAAACCGTAAACGTCCGTCCGCGGATCGATCTCCTCAGTCAGACCCATGGCTTGCTCCGGTGCCATGTACGCGGGCGTACCGATCACCGAGCCGCGAGGACGAGCTTCGGCGGAGGGCAATTTGAGCCATTCCTCCCGCGCTTCGCTGGGCCGCTCGCAGCTCTCCAAGACGGACACTCCCCAATCCATGACGTACACCTGGCCATGGCTGCCGATCATGATGTTCTCCGGCTTCAGATCGCAGTGAACGACGCCCCGACCATGGGCAAACTCGAGCGCGTCACACACCTTGAGCAAGATCCGCAACAGTCGGATCAGCTCGTTGAGACTCGGGTGCGTCCCCTTCAGCCCCTTGAGCACTTCAGCCAAGGTAGTTCCGGAGACGCGCTTCATCGTGAAGAACATGCCGCTCTCCCCGAAGCTGGATCCCAGGTCATGAACTGGCACGATGTTGGGGTGCTCGAGCTGAGCGGTCACCTGCGCCTCTTCCAAAAATCGCATCACCGAGCTGGGGTTCGACTCTGCTTCCGGATTGATGATCTTCATCGCCAGCTCACGACGCAGCACCGAATCGAAAACTTGCTTGACCGTGCCCATTCCCCCACGACCAAGCTCCGGACCATCTTCGAAGCGCTCCCGCTCGGCCGCACCTGGCGGCAGAGTGGGCCGAGGAGCGTCGTCCGCGGTGGCTTGCTCATGTGAAGGAGCTCCGACACTCACCGTGTGTTGGATATCAGCGATATCGAGCACACCGCTGCCTTGTTGCTCTGCCGTCATGGGCGCGGCCACAGGCGGCTCTGCCAACGGATACTGTGGCTCATCCGCACTACCGTGCTCTCGCTTGGATCCACCCATCGATTGTCAGGCTATGATATCGAACTGAGAGCGGTACCACAATGCGAGTGTGGACCGCTCCAAGCCGCGTGAGGCGGGCGGGCTATTGCAGAAGGACCTTGGTCGAGCAATACCCGAAATCCCCCATTGGCCCGGGGGACTTGGGTAGCTGACAGGTCCCTGAACCTGGAGGACAGTCTTTGTCAGCTCGGCAAAACCAGTGCGCGTGCCTGCTCCCGAGATCTGTGTTGCACGTATTTTCGCGAGGCTGGCAACTTGAACTGAACGCCGCCAACGGGCCGCCGGCCTGTAACGAATCCGTCCATCTTCCACAACAGGCGTACCCTTCTTGGCAGTCCGCGATTTCATCGCACAACACTCGCAGGGAATCGTCGCCACCGCAGAACCCCCCGCCACCTTTGTTCGGCGCGGCCTGGCACCCCAGCCCCCCGTCACCGTTGTAGCAACAGTTGCCGGTGTAGCAGTTGCCTTCCGGGCATACGACCCCCGGAAAGCGACAATTCCCTTGCCCGTCGCACTGCAGTTCGGACTCAGGAACCGAATCGCACTTCGTGTGCTCAGGCATCGCCTGGAACATGCAAGCGCTAGCATCAATGCACATGCCCAATGATTCACATCGGTTGTTCGTGATGTCCGGCTGCCAGTTCTTGCACGGGGTATCCGATGGGCAATCGATCACACCGCACGAAGCATCGTCTGCAGGCGTTTCGTCGCAGTTACCCGCGCCGTCACAGGCTTGACAGGTACCGCACAAAGTGTTGCTGCCGTAGTGATTAGCGCTGCAATCGTTGATGTCCCTGCAGACACCCAGGCTTTCGCAGCGATTAGTCGTGAAGTCGTCGGTCCAATCGGTACAGGCGGTATCCGACGGGCAGTCGACAGGCTGGCATTGCGCATCGTCAACGGGCATGAAGTCGCACTGCCCGCTGGCTCCGCAGCGTTCACACACACCCGAGCCACAAGGATCTCCCTGGGTAGTGCGAACACAGGCGTCCGCTTCAACCGATTGCTGGGCGGCGCAAAGCCCATTGCTGCACTTGTAGTCGGTGCGGTCACGCTCGCGTTCGCCCATGGTAACGCACTCGTCTGCGTACACGCAGTCACCGTACGCACCCACAATCGTGTCATCACAGATATTGCCGTCAGTATCGCGGGTGCAGCTCTGTTGTTCCTGGCTCTGGGTTGCCTCGCACGAGCCACCATTACAACTGTAGGCGGTGACGGTGCGGGTCTGGGTTCCCATCTCGCCGCACGTGGTGCCGCCGAAGTCACAAGCGGACCAGCCACCGACGACATCCGCGGGGCAATCACCGTCGCCGGCGCAGCCGGAACATATCCCCTGATTTTCATCGCATTGGCTCTGGCCCGGGCAGGGGTCGCCCGCATGCGAGGAGCAGCTCTCGTTGGCGCAGGTGTCGGGCCCGTTGCAGAAGACGCCGTCATCACAGGGCTCGGTGTTGGCGTCGTTCACACAGCCGGCGGAGACATCGCAGCTATCGGTCGTGCAAACGTTGTCGTCGTCGCAGGCGCTGTCGTCTGCGGTGTGTTCACAACCGTTGGCGCCGCAAGAGTCCGTGGTGCAATCCAGGCCATCATCGCAGCCCATTGGAACGCACTCTCCCGCGCAACACACTTGGTCTGCGGCGCACAGTGACTGCCGAACGCACACGCCATTTTCGCAAGTAGCTGTCTGACAGCTGCCAGCGCTGCATGTTTCCGAGTCACACGTGGGGTACTGACAGCCGTTCTTCGCGTCGCAGGTACCACCAGCTGAAGCAGTACACAGGGCATCGTCGGGGGTGTTGGTGCAACCATCAACTGTGCACTCATCGATAGTGCAATCCACGCCGTCATCGCAATCGAAGGCCTTGGTGCACGTCGTGCTCCCGGCGTCAGCTCCAGGCCCAGTGCCGGAATCTACCGAGGACGTCCCGGAATCGACGGGTGGCCGTACGGAAGCGTCCATGGTGTCATCGGGCGGCAGGTCATCATCGCCGGCGTCCACCCCCAGGTCATCTCCGGCATCCATGCCGACGTCGTCATCGTCCACCTGATCGTCATCGGTGTCATCGTCGGGTTCACCGCCGGCGTCCTCGCCATCAACGTCGTCGTCTTTGTTTCCGGTGTCGTCGTCGTCCTTGCCGGTCGAAACGGAGGCGTCCTCGTCCTCCACGTCAAAGCTTCGAACTGTCTCTGTGCAGCCAGTCGCCAGTCCCCAGACGAAGATTGTTGTCAGCAAGGAAGTAGTCAGCTTCATCAATTCGACCCCTTAAGCTCTGCCGCCAGCGATGTGGCACGAACGGCGCAAATTCCCACGTTATCTGTTTATCCCCCGCGATCTGGCCCGTGTCACGCGCTGTTTGGCATGAGGGCCTCGCCCCTGCTCGATGAAGTGTACAGTGTCGGTGCAGGCGACGCCCAAACGGTACGAAAATACCGCATGGCGGAGCAGCCTCGTGCTTCGCCCGATCAACGCAGGGCCCAGCGGAGAGTAACGGACTCAAAAGCATGCCCTGCACTTCGCTGGCGTTAACCGACGGTCCCTTACATGGTCTCCCCCCAGGGGCTTGACCGTTGTATGCCCCGCCTGGTTCGTACCCGGCGGCCTGAAGGCCGGCGGCCGGAAGTTTCAAGATTTCGCGACTGCCAGCTTTTCCGCAAATCAGCCAGAGGCAGGGCACGTCCAAGGGGGGATGCACAGGGCACTTGCGTGTTTAATCTGGTTGGCCAGCGGCTGTTACCCGACGAATGGCTCTAAACCCACCCCCTCGGAGTCCCACTCCCCGCCCGCCAAACAATCCACTGAAGATACCGTGCGAGGCCAACCGCTCGCGCCGAAGCGTATCCCCTCCGCGTCAGTAGCCGCCAACGCGCGCGAGCTCCGCACCCGGGTGCCGCAGGGATTCACCGTGGTTGAACAGCCACCTTTCGTGGTGGCAGGCGACGCACCTCCAGACCAAGTCGAAGCCGTCGCTCGAGCAACGGTGCGCTGGGCGGTGCAGCGGCTGCAACAAGACTTCTTTGCGGACGATCCCAATCGGGTGCTCACCATTTGGCTGTTCAAGGACGCTGCCAGCTACGAACACCATAACCTGCGGCTCTTCGGGACCCAGCCAACAACGCCGTTTGGATACTACTCGAGCGCCCAAAACGCCTTGGTGATGAACATCTCAACTGGTGGTGGAACGCTGGTTCACGAATTGGTGCACCCACTCATGGAGAGCAACTTCGCCGACTGTCCCGCTTGGTTCAATGAGGGACTCGGCTCGCTCTACGAACAATCCGCGGAACGCGACGGTCACATCGTAGGACTGACGAACTGGAGACTGAGCGGTCTGCAGGACGCAATTCGTCAGGGGCCCATACCCAGCTTCAGACAGCTGACTTCAACCACCAGCGCTCAGTTTTATGACGAGGACCCCGGCACCAACTACGCCCAGGCACGATACTTACTGTACTACCTCCAAGAGCGTGGTCTGCTCGTGCGCTACTTTCACGAATTTCGACGTCGCGCTGCCGAGGATCCCAGCGGCTATCAGACTCTGATGCGGCTGCTGGATGAGCAGGATATGACAGCCTTTCAGCGGCGCTGGGAGCAGTTCGTCCTGAGTCTGAGCTTCCCCTAGCCCCCACGGACACTAGAGCCCCCAGCGACGCCCCCGCTCCTAGA
>JBNLEN010000084.1:0-26867 GCA_050304975.1 Polyangiaceae bacterium | reverse complement strand
CGCGCCCTCGCGCTCCCGTCTGCACTGCAGCTCTGTTTCTCGGGCACGGGCGACTACGCCCCCGTGCTTGGGGTGTGGGCCACGCGTGCTAGGTACCGGCGGATGCACTTCGTAGATGAGTGTGGATTTGCGATTGAAGCCGGAAACGGCGGTGATGGCGCGGTTGCGTTTCGCCGAGAGAAATTCGTGCCCTTCGGCGGCCCCGCCGGCGGGGACGGTGGAAAGGGCGGTAGCGTGGTGTTCGTCGGGGACGAGGGCCGGGGAACGCTGGCGGACCTCACTCACCAGCACACGCTGAAGGCCGAGCGCGGTCACAACGGCGAGGGACGGGACAAGAACGGCCGTGCCGGCAAGGATCTCGAACTCCGGGTGCCTCTCGGCACAATCGTGTACGACGCTGACACGAAGGCGCTGATCGGCGAGGTCACCGAGCACCAGCAAAGGTTGGTGATCGCTCGTGGGGGCCGAGGAGGCAAAGGCAACAAGCACTTCGTCACCCCCACCGACCGTGCCCCACGAAGAGCGCAGCCTGGAACTCCGGGAGAAACTCGACAAGTCCGCTTAGAGCTCAAGGTGATGGCTGACGTTGGGCTGCTGGGCTTTCCGAATGTCGGTAAAAGCACGTTCATCAGCGCCGTGAGCCGGGCTCGCCCGCGGGTTGCCGACTACCCCTTCACCACCCTCGAGCCTCACCTCGGTGTGGTCAACATGGGTGACTTCGGCGCGGGGCTCGGTCACTCATTCGTCATCGCTGACATCCCAGGCTTGATCCCCGGCGCTGCCGAAGGTCAGGGCCTCGGTTCGCGATTCTTGCGTCACGTCGAACGAACCCGCGTGCTGTTGCACCTAGTCACGCTGAGTCCTGATCCTGAACGCGACCCAGTGGCAGACTATCGAGTGATCCGACACGAGCTTCTTCGTTACGAACCACAAATGGAGGAACGCAAAGAAGTCGTCGCCCTCAGCAAAGCAGATCTGCCCGAGGTGACCGAAGCGTACCCAGAGCTCGAGCAGCGCTTTGCCGACGAGCTTGGCATCAAGCTTCACCTCGTCAGCGCGGCCACTCGTCAAGGCGTGCCCGAACTCCTGACGCTACTCGCCAAAGAGAGCGGACACGACGCGTAGAGCACATTTCACAACTAAGATGTGCGACCAGAATAGTGTGCTCTAGCCAACCTGCTCGGTTCAGCGCACTTCAACGAGGAACGCGTTGCCGCATTTGCTGTTCACGGCATCTTGCAGCGCCATTTGAAGGAAGTGCTTGCGTGGTGCGCCCAACGCACTAGCGAGCTTCATCGCCGAACTGATCTTCATCACCTTTTCGCCGCGCTCAATCTCGACGATACGCGGACGAGATACGCCCAATGCGGTGGCAACATCCAGCAAGGATAAGCCGCGTTCCTGCCGTTCCTGCTTCATCTTCTTGGCGATGTTCTTCGGCGGGCGACCTCTCTTCACTTTCACGCGATAACGCAAACCTTCGCGCTCCAGCAGCGCTTGAGCCGCCCCTTCGACCAACAGCTTCTGCTCGACTCGCAGCGCTTTGGCGTAAGCCGCGGTCTTGTCGAAACCGAGCATTTCACCCCCCGCCTCGATGCGCGAGATACGCGTAGGATGAGTTTCAACCATTTCGGCGAGTTCCTTCTGGCTCAAGCCACAAGCCTCGCGTGCCTTGCGTAGGGTCTTGTTCAACATGGTCTATATGCGTCTCACTCTTCTCTTGTGGTGGTTGATTCCAGGTTACTCACCCGGGTTAGCGCGAACGGCATCTACCGCAGTTACCCCCGCGCGCGAATCTACATCATCATCCATCAATGGACCGCTGCGTGGCAACCCCAGCAACGCCTATGGGTTAACACTAAACCCCTCAACGGAACTCGGCTTTTCAACGACGCTTCACAATGGGCGGCGAACACCACCCGTTCACCCAGCACCGATTTGTTGAGCGAAGAATCAAGCAAACTCGAAAAAAAGCGCACTGCAAAGTGATCGCGAATGACGGCCCGGTGTGGAATGCGACCTGTGAGCGTCCCGGCCTTGGCGCCACACTCGACCAGGATCGCTTGCCGAGGTGGCATAACGCTCGAAATATTGTGGGACAGCCAGGTTCGCATCGGGGTTTTGCTCCAGCGGTGGAGCGGGCCCCTAAAACAGGCTCACAAGTTATTCATCGACGAGCATGCCGAACCGGCGCGGTCTCTCGGATCCTGCCTTGTCAGCTGAACAGAAGGCAAATACGCCGAATTTCCGCTGCGCGCGGACTCGGTACCAGCCGTCGAGATCGCCAGGCAGCAAACAAGACTCAACAATCCCCAAAAGTAGTTGAGCCGCCTCGCCCCGCTCAGGCTACGCAGCAATTTCCCTGTATTTTCGTGGAGTCCACCTGATCCGGGCCCAATTGGCCAGCTTGACGCCAGTGAGCGCCGCCCTCAGCAGGACAGGGTCAGCGGGACAGGGTCAGCGGGACAGGCTCAACCGGGACAGGCTCAACCGGGGTGCGCTATCCGGAGAATTCGTCGTACTCGTCGAAGTCGTAGTCGTCCGGGGCGAGGTTGTCGAAGCGCGTGTAGGCGGACTCGAAGCGAACCTTGACCTTGCCAGTTGGGCCATTGCGCTGTTTGGCGACAATTACCTCTGCAATGCCGCGGTCCGGGCTGTCATCGTAGTAGTACTCATCGCGGTAGATGAACATGATCGTGTCCGCATCCTGCTCGATGGCACCGGACTCACGCAAGTCGCTGAGCTGGGGGCGCTTGTCCTTGGAGGTCCGCGTTTCAACTGAGCGATTCAGCTGACTCAAGGCGATCACGGCGACTTTCATTTCTTTGGCAAGTTGCTTGAGCCCGCGGGAGATCTCGCTGATTTCTTGTTCGCGACTCGAGACCCCAGGACGTCCACTCATCAGCTGTAGGTAGTCGATGATCACCACGCCCAGCTTTTCGGCCCGCGGCGCGTCGCCACGCTCCCTCGAAATCTCCGCTTGGAGACGGCGCACCTTCGCACGCAGGTCCAACAGAGACAAGCCGGGTGTATCATCCAGCCACAGAGGCGCCCTTCCCAGCATGGCCGCTGCCTCGGTCAACTTGTTCCAATCTTCACCGTGGATTTGGCCGCTGCGGATTTTGGACACGTCCACTCGGCCCTCGCTGGAGAGCATACGGGACGCTAACTGCTCGCGTGGCATCTCCAGTGAGAAGAACGCCACACCGTAGCCTGGAGCTTCGACCTCCACCCCTTCATCCGAACGAACGAGGCGCGGTTGAGCAACGTTCACAGCGAGATTGAGGACGAACGAAGTCTTTCCCATACCGGGACGACCTGCAACGATGTAGAGATCGCCTGGATGTAGGCCGGCGCAGCGCTTGTCCAGTTCGGTAAAACCGCTTGGCACCCCCGTGATGGCTTCTCCGCGCTTGGCGGCCGCGCTCAGGATCTCGAAAGCGCCGTGGATCGCGTCACGTAGTGGCCGAACGGCGCTGCCCTGCTGAGTGCGAGCCAACTCGAACACGGACTGCTCCGCTCGGTCGATGAATTCTTGAACTTCACCGCAGTCCCCGTAGCCTTCGGCCGCAAACTTTTGACACGTCGCAATCAGTTGGCGCAGGCGGGCCTTCTGCTTGACCGTCTTGGCATAGGTTTGAACGTTAGCGACGGCAGGCGTCAAGTCCGTCAACTCAGCCAAGTAAACGGTGCCTCCCACTTGCTCCAAGCGGTCGCGACTCCGCAGCCAACTGGCAACATTCACCAGATCCACGGGAGAGTTGACCCGACTGAGCTCTACAATGCCCTCGAAAATCAGGCGGTTCTGGTGCCCGTAGAAGTCCTCTGGCTGGACGATGTCGTGCACTTCGTCAAACACGCCCTGACTCAGCAGAATGGAACTGAGCACGGCCCGTTCCGCATCCGGGTCGTTCGGTGGGACTCGGCCTTCGAGGGGTCGCAACTCCGCCACCGCCCCGTCATTTCGCTTCACGAAAGCCACGACCACTCCCCCGACGGCCCAGCCGCAGCGAGCATTGCCCGCAGCTCAGCCCAGCGTCTCGCTAGCCGTCGTCCTTGCGGTCGGATCCCCTGAAAGCGTCGTCCTTGAGCCCCGCCCTCACCGGCATTCTGTCCACCAGCTTTCGACATGCGCACTACAGATTCTCCACAGACCTTGGATCAAATGAGAACACCCCGAAAGAGCAGACTCTTTCGGGGTGACGTTGAATGACCGACCCAGCAAAGCTTCGCCGAACAAGTCAGCGAAAACCAGCCACCTCGGTGGTGGCTGCTGATCAGTCAGCCTGTTTTACCACTTCGACTCGCAAAGTGGCAGTCACTTCTGGATGAAGTTGCAGCGGGATCTCGCTCAGGCCGAGCGAGCGAATGGGTTCCGGCAATTGCAACTTGCGACGGTCGAACTTGAGACCGTGAGCGCTCGAGAATTCCTCCTCGATGTCGCGTGAGGTCACAGAACCATACATCCGGTTCTCTGCGCCCACTTGCCGTGTAACTTTGATGCTGACGGCTTCCAGCTGCTCCCGTAGTGCGTTCGCTTCGACCTTGGCCTTGGTGGCTCGCTCAGCGGCCTGGGCCTTCAGCTCTTCGACCCGTGCCAAGTTTCCCTGGGTAGCCGGCGCGGCAAGCCCACGCGGGATGAGGTAATTTCGCGCATACCCTGGGCGGACACGCACCACGTCACCACTGGTGCCTAGGTGTTCAACGTCTTCCTGGAGTACTACCTGAATCGGTGTAGCCATTGATTCGCTCCTACTCGTTAGCGGTGAACGGCAACAGCGCGATGTTTCGCGCTCGCTTGATGTGCAAGGTCAACTCACGCTGGTGCTTTGCACAACATCCTGAAACTCGGCGGGGCACAATCTTGCCGCGATCCGTGATGAAGTATTTGAGCAACTGCGGGTCCTTGTAGTCAATGGCGAGAGCGCCATCGTTACAGAACGGACAACCTCTGCGTCGGCTGCCGCGCTTGAAGGGACCGCCGAGCTCGCCGCGATCCGGTCCTGATCCATGTAGCTCGTTCATTCGTCCGATCCTTCCTCTTCATTGGTCTTCGAGGCTGCCTCAGCGTCCGCCCCGTCATCACCCGATGCGTCGCCCTCGTCGTCGGAGTCGTCGGAATCGTCGGATTCAGAATCTGAATCGTCATCGTCCGAATCATCACTGGAAGAGTAGTTGTTCGGCGGGTGCTCGAGGCCCAAGGTTTGAGCGTAGGATTCTTCTTCGTACTCCTCGGGCTCCTCAATGTGCTCGAAAGTGGCCGTCGCCGCGTCGCCCGGCAACACGCCTTCGTCCGCGACCTTGACGGTCTGGAACTTCATGACGGCTTCCTGCAGGCGAAGCGCTCGCTCGACCTCGCTGACGACTTCGCCGTTGCCGAGGTACTTGAAGTAGACGTACACGCCTCGCTGGTACTTCGAGACGGCATAGGCCAACTTGCGCCGGCCCCAGTTCTCGATCTGGGTGACAGCACCGTCGTTCTTGATCGCGTCAGTCACACGACCGGCGACGGCTTCGGTCACCTCGCGTCCAACGTCGGGACGCAAGACGTAGATGGTCTCGTATTCTCTTTGTGGTGTAGCTGTTGCCACTTTTGGCTCCTTTCGGCCAGTGGCCCCCAGTTCAACCGGGGGCAAGGAGGGGTTAGTTTCTTCGATTGAATTCGTTCATCGCAGCATCGGCGCCGCTCACGACGAAGGCCCTAACTGCTTCAACACCCTTGGAAATCAACTGATCCACAACAGGTGCCTCGGCGGGGGCGAAGGCTTGTAGCACAAAATCCGCGCCTTTTCCTTGAAAGTCACTTGGTGGTCGCCCAATTCCGAGGCGGAGTCGAAAATAATCCTTGGTGCCCAGATGGCGCGAGATGTCGCGCAGGCCATTGTGGCCAGCCTCTCCACCACCGAGTTTGAAGCGCAGCTGACCAAACTCCACGTCGAGTTCGTCATGCGCAACCAGGACGCTGGACGGCGCGACCCGATAGAAGTCGCAACACGCCCTGACGCTCTGACCGGAGCGATTCATGAACATCTGCGGCTTGAGCACGCCCAGCTTGATCCCGGCGAGCTCGAATTGCTCGAACTCGCCGTTGAACTTCTGGCGAAACGTGAACCCGTAGTCCCGAGCCAGCGCGTCCGCCAGCATGAAGCCAGCATTGTGACGTGTCTTGGCGTAGCGCGACCCGGGGTTTCCTAGGCCTACGACCAAGATCACCTGACAACCTCAGCAGCCGCGAAGGATTACTTCTTGGCTTCGGCTTTGGCGCCTTCGGCCTTCTCGTCTTCTTCGTCAGTCGCCTTCTTGCGAGATCCGTATACACCACCCAGAGTTTGGGCTTGCGCGTAGCGTACCTCGACGCCTTCAGGAAGCTGAAGGTCCCGGACTCGAACGATGTCCTCGATATCCAGGTCGCTCACGTCGTGCGTCAGCTTGGCGGGAATATTCGAGGGCAGACAAGTGACGGGCAGCTTGCGGTAGACCTGGCGCAAACGACCACCCATCACGATGCCCTTGGCGCGACCCACGAACTCCAAAGGAACTTGGACGTTGACCTTGCGGGTGTCGTCCACCTTCATGAAGTCGGCGTGGAGCAATTCGCGGCTCACGGGGTGCACCTGGTAGTCTGCCAGCAGGCAGACGTGCTGCTTTCCGTCGAGCTCCACACCCAGCAGGCTGTTGATGCCCATATCACCCGATACGGCCTCCATCAGTTCCTTCGGAGACACCGTGACTGACAGAGTTCCGACATCCTTGCCGTAGAAGACGGCGGGGGCCTTACCAGCCGAACGCAGTTGGCGAGCGGCACCTTTTCCGTGTTTGTCCCGGGGTTCGACGTTGAGTTTGATGGTCTCCATCACGATGTCCTTTACGCACGCTCACACGAAGAGTGAGCTGAGTGAATCCTTAGCGTCAATGCGGCGAATTGCTTCGCCTAGAAGAGGCGCAATCGACAGATATTGGATCTTGCCGCAGCCTCGAGTCTTGTCAGTTGGAGGGATGCTGTCAGTCACGATCACCTTGTCCAGCACGGATTCCGAAATCCGGCGTACGGCAGGACCGCTCAGTACCCCATGCGTCGCGCAGGCAACGACGCTCCGCGCTCCCCCGGCTTTGACGGCCTCTGCGGCGTTGCACAACGTGCCCGCCGTATCGATCAGGTCGTCTACGATGATGCAATCCCGACCTTGTACGTCGCCGATCAGATGCATGACCTCGCTGACGTTGGCGCCCTCGCGACGCTTGTCGATGATCGCCAGGGAGGCTCCCAGCTGCTTAGAGAAAGCTCGCGCCCGTTCCACGCCCCCTGCATCCGGGGAGACGAATACCGCGTCCTTGTCAAAGTTGTCCTTGAGGTAGTTCAAGAACACGGGCAAAGCGTACAGATTGTCCGTCGGGAAACGGAAGAAGCCTTGGATCTGGCCGGCGTGCAGGTCCACGCACACGGCCCTTGTCACGCCTGCGATCTCCAGCAAGTCAGCGACCAACTTGGCAGTTATCGGCGTGCGGGGCGCGACTTTTCGATCCTGGCGCGCATACCCATAGTACGGCAACACAGCGGTGATTGAACCCGCCGATGCTCGCCGCAACGCATCACACATCACCAACAACTCCATCAGCGAGTCGTTGACGGGGGCACACGTGGGCTGAACGATGAATGTATCCAGGCCGCGTACGTTCTCGCCGATACGGCAGAACATCTCGCCGTCGCTAAATCGAGACAGCTTGACCTCGCCCAGGCGCGTTCCGAGGGCCTCGGCGATCTTCTCAGCGAGTTCCGGATTCGCACTACCCGAAAAGATGCAGATGCTTTTGATAGACACTTGGACCCAGGAATATGCGGGGGGAAAGGCCCGGTTCAGCAGCCGATTCTGGCCCCGAAGGGGGCGCAGGACTAGCAGCCGCCAAGCTGGCTGTCAATCTCCAGTGGGCGGGTGACCAGTACTCCGGCTCGCGAAGCGCATCGCCAGCCTGACTCACTGGTAGGGGTTTTCGAGATCTGCGCCAGACCAGCGTTTCCCCGGGCGCGGCGAAGTTGGGGGATCCGCCTTGGGTTTCGGGCGAGCGCGGCCACGGGGCGGCTGCGCCGGTGTCTCTGTTGGGGCCGCGTTCGTCGCCCCTCCGGCCTGAGGCTCGGAGCTTGGCGCCGCCCCCTTCGTGGCCGGCTCGGGCGGTTCGACCGGCAACTGCTCCGGCGTGGAGACAAGCGTCCGCGTCGCCGCCGGTGAGCCGCTGGAAGGTCCGCTGCTGATCTCCAGCGGGGGCAAGGGTTCGACAGCGCCGCTGGCGTCGCCCACTGCTGCCGGGTCATCCGTCCAGAACCAGACCGCCGCTGCCCCCAGTAGGATGGCGGCAGCCCCAATCCCGATCAGCTTGCCTCTGCCCGCATCCGTCCGGTCGCTTCGCAAAGGCGTCAGTGATGAGGTTGCGGTGGGGGTGTGGCGGCTTAGCGTCCCGTCGGCTGCCGATGGCCGGGATGGGCGCCTCAGCGAAGGGGTGGCATCAGCATCCCAGGTCGCTTGAGCGCTCCCGACGGCAGCCACTCCTGAAACGCTGCTCGGGCGCGGGCGGCCTCCCGCGGCAGCAGAGCTGGCCCGCGGTGGGGGTGGGGGCTTGGAGGGGCGCCCCCCCGATGGCACCGTCGGCGGCGCCCGGCGACTGGGCGGGGGCCGAGGGCCAGTTCGGGGCGGAGGATTCGTGGACGCCCGCTGCTCGCGCTGATCGAGCCACTCGCGAATGGCTTGGCGGTGACTCTCCAAGTCGGCGCCGACCATCTCCATCACGTAGGTCGCCACGTCTTTTTGACTGGCGAGCAACTGATTGTCGCTCGCCGCCTTTTCCAATGCGTCAGCGAGTTCTGCGCAGGAGACAAAACGCCGATCTCGGTCGCGTTCCAAAGCCTTGAGGCAAACCGCCGCCACCGCCTCCGGGACTTCTGGGTTGAATTCCCGCGGAGAGACGACCACCTCGGTCAGGACGCGAGTGATGGTGGCCGGCTCGTTGCTCCCTTTGAACAAGCGCTTCAGCGCCAGGGCCTCCCACAGCACCACCCCTGCCGAAAAGATGTCGGCACGTCGGTCGACATCTTCTTCGCCGTTCACCTGTTCCGGCGCCATGTAGGCCAGCTTGCCCTTCAGCTGACCTGCCCGCGTTGCAGACAGCCTGGACGCCGCCCGTGCGACTCCGAAATCTGTAATTCGGGTAACCCCATCGGTGCCAACCAGGATGTTCTGCGGGGACACATCGCGGTGCACCAGCCCCAGACTGCGTCCACGGTCGTCTTCGAGCTCGTGCGCAGCGTGCAAACCAGCCAGCATGTCCACGATCACTCGCAACACCACTGCTAGTGGAACGCGCTTGCCCTCACGAGTGGCGCGCGAAAGCAGTGCCGCGAACGTGTCGCCCTCGATGTATTCCATCACCAGGTAGTACCCCTGGTGTCCCTCGCCCACCTCCAGGATGGGCACGACGTTGGGATGGTGGATCCTGGCCGCCAGGCGCGCTTCGTCGAAGAACATCTGCACGAAGTCGGAGTCCTTGGCCAAATGAGGATGCAGCAACTTCAACGCCACATTGCGTTGAAATCCGCCCATCCCTGAGAGCCGAGCCAGGTGAACTGTCGCCATACCCCCGCTGGCGATTTCCGCGATCAGATCATAGCGATCGATGCGCTGGCCCGTCACGGCACTGGTCCTCAGGAAATTCCCCATCTCAGATACGTCTAAAAGCGACCGCTGGCGCCGACTGAGACCGCGTCTGCATATTCACCGTCAGCGATATTTAGCCACGGTTTCAATCCCGGCCCGGATTTCGCCGTCTTGTCATCGTCGCTCCAATCCGTGAAGGCGGCGCCGATCACCGCAGAGATCACCGCAGCGCCGGCCGTCACTCCCCACAAGACGTTGGTGCGGGTCTGCTTATCAAGCCCCTCTTGGTACAGGGCGCAATCACTGCCTTCCTCGCGAGTGCACTCAGCCTTGATGCG
Organism: Polyangiaceae bacterium; assembly: GCA_050304975.1. Taxonomy (GTDB): domain Bacteria; phylum Myxococcota_A; class Polyangia; order Polyangiales; family Polyangiaceae; genus SZUA-265. Next base: position 16,885 of record JBNLEN010000084.1, on the reverse strand, counting down.
GTCCGGTCCCGGATTGTTCTGCGTATCGATCCCGCTCCAAGTACTGACCCCTGCGAGCACCCCGGTCACGGCCACGGAACTCCAAAATACCGCCGGCGGCAAACCGCTGGTCGGCTCATCTGGCTTGCCCATGTCCAACTCAAAACCGTCCGAAGAGGAGCTCGGTGGATCCGCAAATCCCGGTTTGGCATCATAGTCGGACGCGGGCGCGCGCTCCGGACTGTCAAAGTGCAATGCGCCAGATTCGCCGGCGTTGGCTCGATAACTCTGGACGGAACTGCGGTCGCCCTCGAACGCGGCACGGATCTGGTAGTCGCCACTGTCCAAGAACAAGAACCGCTTCTGGTTCGGCTGACCATGCACGATGCGCGTGCCGATCAGCAGGGTGCACGGTTCCGCACACGTGACTTTGACTTTGCTCAGCTCTGTCATGGCGCGACGCACCAACTCCTGCGTCGACTCGAAGCGCGCGTCGTCGGGGTAGCGTTGCATCGCCAGCGCGGCCAACGTGGCGGCTCTCGCTAGGTGTCCGGCCGCCTCACGCGCCTGGATGGCGAGCAGCAGCACCCTCGGATTTTGAACCAGCGCGTCCGCACGCTCGAAATTGCTGGCGGCGACGTCATACTCCTCGAGCTTCAGGTTCGCTCTGCCAGCGTCGAAAGCGGCAGCCGCCTTCTTGACTGCGTCGACGGTCGGTTGTCCCGCGTCAGCCGGCGCATCCCCCCCATCAGTTTCGGCGGACGCTTCTTGCCCCCAGTCATCTTGCGCCGACGCAACACTCGCGTGCATCCAGGACGCGACGAGCAACGCCGCTCCGCAAACCCGAAAGGCGCGCGCAAAAACCCAACCAAAGCGAGCCGTAGCCACAGTCTATTAGTGTCGTATTTCGCCTGCCGCGCCCAGCGTTTTGCGGGCCCAATCCAGGGTTTCCCCACGGCGGCTCGTCCTGTTTTGGTGCTAACCCGCACGCAGCTTGGCGGAACACCCGACAGAAGGTCCAGATCGCACCCATCTGGTCGGAAATTGCCATGGGCACTAGATGGATTACAGCCTCACGCGCGCCAGGATCCTGCGATCCAACGGCTCGCAGGGGCCGACATTTGGGGGCCAGCCGCCTGTTTACATTTGCAGGATCAGCTGATCGGGATCTTGCAGCAGTGCAATCACGGTCTGGGTGAAGTCGGCGCCCATGTGCCCGTCAATGATGCGGTGATCGAACGACAAGCTCAGGTCCATCACGTGGCCGATGACGATCTCGTCGCCTTTGACAACGGGAGTCTTCTTCATCTCCGGCACGAACAAGATCCCCACCTCGGGGTAGTTGACGACTGGGGTAGCGAACAACCCGCCGGTCTTGCCCAGCGAAGTGATGGTGAACGAACTGCCACCGAGATCTTCGCGCCGCGCTTTGCCCTCGCGTGCTTCGTTCGCCAGGCGCTCAATCTCAGTGGCGATCTGCAACAGATTCAACTGATCCGCATTGCGCAACACCGGAACGATCAGGCCCTGGTCCGTGGCGACGGCGATACCGATATCGTAGTTCTTGCGCAGCACCATCTCACCTGAGGCATCATCCACCAGGCAATTCATGTAGGGGTGCTTCTTCAGTGCGGCCACCACCGCTTTGACGATGAACGGCAGGAAGTTCAAACGCACCTGCTCGGCCTCGGCGGCGGCTTTCAAACGCTTACGCAAAGCAATCAGTGGGGTGCATTCACACTCGTCCACGTAAGTAAAGTGCGCGGCGGTGTGCTTGGAACGCGCCATGCTCTCGTAGATGCGCTTGCGCAGACCGCGAATTGGGACCCGTTCTTCAAGCGCTCCGGCGGGAACGGGCTGAGCGGCTGGGACTGGGACTGCGGCGGGCGCAACTCCGGTTGCACTCTTCGCTGGGGCTGCTGCACCCTGCCCCGAGAAGCCGCGCACGTCATCGGCCGTGACGCGCCCTGCCTCACCTGACGGAGGCACCTGACGCAAGTCTACGCCCAGCTCCCGCGCCAGTTTGCGCGTGGCTGGCGCGGCCAGCGGCTTCTCGTTGAAGTAGCTGCCATTGGAAGGCGCCGGGGTCATACCTGGCAACGAATCCTGGATGTCGCCAACGGCACTGGCTTTGGTCTCTGCCTTTTCGGCGGCGGGCTCAGCAGGCGCTGGAGCCGGCGCAGGCTCAGCCGCTTTCGACGCTTCGCCATTGCTCGCTGCAGCCGCACCACCCACGGTGTCGAGCACTACGATCACGTCACCGACCGGCACGGTATCGCCTTCGGCGGCCTTCAACTCGGACACGGTTCCGGAGGTTGGAGCGCCAATGGTGACGGTCGCCTTGTCGGTCATCACCTCGACCATGTCCTGGTCTTCAGTCACGGCTTCGCCCGCCTTCACGAGCCAACTAACGATTTCACCCTCGGTGACGCCCTCACCGATGTCGGGCAGCTTGAATTCGAACTTCGACATGTCCTTCAGCCTCTCGCTGTCTTCAAGATAGCGGGGAGTATTCTGTGGGATAGGGGGAGATACTCCATTTCTAGGGAATAGGGGAATGGAGTGTCCAGGCCGCATACGCGCACGGGCGGGGCCTGCAAATAGTAAAACGCTTTTTCGGTCAGCAGGCTGACCATTTCTCCGGCGAGACCGCCGGTTCTGGGCGCTTCGTGAACCACGACCAGCCGCCCTGTCTTCTTCACACTATTCACCAATGTTTCAATGTCCAACGGCCACAACGTGCGCAGGTCGATCACTTCACAATCGACACCTTGCTCTGAAGCCTTACTGGCAGCATCCAGCGCCTCGTACAACATCGCCCCATAGGCGACGACAGTGACATCCTTACCGGGACGCGTCGTCGCCGCGCTCCCCAACGGCACCACGAAGTCCCCCTCGGGAACCTCTCCCTTCGCCGCACGGTAGATGCGCTTGGGTTCGAAGAAGATCACTGGGTCGGGGTCGCGCAGCGATGCGAGCAGCAAGCCCTTGGCATCTTTGGGATTGGACGGGCAGACCACCTTCAACCCCGGAACCGAAGCGAATTGTGCTTCCGGATGTTGCGAATGATAGTGCCCACCACGAATGCCCCCACCCACGGGAGTGCGGATCACCATGTTGGAGGTCCAATCACCGCCAGATCGATAGCGGAATTTGGCTATCTCGTTGACGATCTGGTCATACGCAGGCCAGATGAAGTCGGCGAACTGGATCTCCGGTACGGGCACCAAGCCATACAGGGCCATGCCCGCTGCGCAACCGATGATGCCCAGCTCGCTGAGCGGCGTGTCAATCACGCGGTCCTCGCCAAACTCGTCAAACAGCCCTTGCGTCACTCGAAACACACCGCCGACGCGTCCGACATCTTCGCCGAGCACGACGACGCGGTCGTTGCGACGCATCTCCACCCGCAAGGCATCTCCGATCGCTTGGACCATGTTGAGTTGGGTCATCGGTTCTCGAACTTCTAGCGTGCGCGCTGAGTGTTTGCCTAGTGAATGTCGGTGGTTCTGGGGTGTGCTCTCGGCCCGAAAGCGTCAGTGTTCCGGTGCCCGCGGGCCGTTCAGCAATTCCTTCTGCTGTTCTTCGAGGTTCCAGGTCTTGTCCGCAAAAACGTCCTCGAACAAGCTTTCAATCCCGGGTTTGCCCACTTGTTCGGAGTCGGCGACCAGGGCTTTGAAATTCGCCTCCAATTCGCGACGCAGCTCAGCATCTTTTTGCTCAGACCAGGCGCCACCCTCAATCAGGTGTTTGCGCACGCGCTCAATGGGGTCGCGTGGCTTCCACGCCTCCAAGTCCTCTGGTCCTCGATAGGCGTTGGGATCGTCACTGGTCGAGTGCCCTCCCATGCGATACGTGAGCGCCTCGATCAACGTGGGACCATCTCCGGCACTGGCCCGCTTCACTGCCTTGCGCACTTCCGCCACGACGGCGAACAAGTCGTTGCCATCTACTCGCACGCTGGGCACGCCGTAAGCATGACCCTTTTGTGCGAAGGTTTTTGAAGCGGTCTGGCGTTCAACCGGCACACTGATGGCCCAGCCGTTGTTACGACAGAAGAATACCGTCGGCGCCTTGAACACGCCCGCGAAGTTCATCCCAGCATGAAACTCGCTGGAACTGGTCGCGCCGTCCCCGAAGAACACCAACGTGGCCAAGTCGTCTTTGCGCAGCTTGGCAGCCCAAGCAAAACCGACGGCCTGCGTGATCTGCGTCCCGACTGGTGAGCTGATGCTCATCCAATGGTGTTTGCGCGAGGTGTAGTGGTCAGGCATCTGACGCCCCTTCACCGTGTCCCGCGAGTTCCCGAACATGTTGTCGATCAAGAGCTGGGGCGAAAACCCGCGCATCAAGGCCGCTCCGAATTCGCGATAGCAAGGAAACAGCCAGTCCTGCTCTCGCATGCCCATCGCGGCTCCGATGATCGCGCCTTCCTCCCCCAAGCAGCCGACGTGAAAGCCGATGCGGCCTTGGCGTTGTAAGCCGGTCAGACGCTCGTCGAACAGACGAGTGCGCACCATCTCCCGGTAGGCGGACAGCACTTGGTCGGTGGTTAACCCGGGGTCGTTGTCCGGATCGATCGAGCCATCATCGCCCAGGACTCGCACCACCGGAAACCCCTCGAGCGGGTCCGCTGCGCCGCTCTTTCGGCTATTTTTCTGGTCGGTCCCGCTCACGCTGGAGCTGGACGGGCTACGCCCCTTCGGAGCCTTTGAAGATCCCATTAATCTGCGAGCGCCTGTTGTACTTCCTCGAGCGTGCTGCTGAGCACTCCTCGATCCAAACCAAACTGATCCGATAGCCGTTCCAGCACCGAGCGCTCGACGTCACTCACTCCCGCCGATACGTGGGCGAGCAACCCGGAGATACGCAGCACTTCGCGGGCGTGGTCCTCGCGAGTGATCGTCTTGGCCACCATGCTGATGCGCTTGTCGACCCCGTCCTCGTCCAGCAGGTCCGCCAAATCTGCCAGCAATGCCTCGATCTGGGCTTGACTGACCTTACCCTGGCAAGCCTCCAATACGACCTGTTGAAAAGCAGAACGCTCGGTGGCGTCAAACTCACCGTCGGCGTTCGCCACCAGGAATGCGCTCTCTAAGACGGCCTCGAACAAGGCGGCAGCCTGTGGGTCAAACCCCGTCGGCTGAGTGACTTCTTCGTCCGGAGGAATGTGGCGGGCGCCGGAGCTGTAGGCAGCCGCGGCGACCGTCAAGATCGACCCGCCGGAGTCATCCTCGGTGTAGCTGGGTGGCTCTGCCAGTCGCTCCGCCACCTTGTGGAGCAAGCCCTCGTCAACGGAAACCATTCACTCTCCTGTCAGCCATCGCCAGACCGCCTCAGGGGCTAGTCTCCTTAAACGTTCCCCATTTGAAAAGCCCAGCGTGGGCTTTGATATGTGCAGTAATTCGGCACGGCATGACCAGGCTCGGCCGAACGATCCAAACTCCCGTCACGAGTTCTTTTGAGGGTTCCGCAGCAGGTTCTGCGCGGGAACCAGATTTGGCCCGCTAGTCAGTCTGGGAGCCGGCGAGGCGCTGGGGCTTGCCGGAGCTCCGTCTGGAAGCGCCGACTGGGAGCCCGGCGTGCCGTGAGCCGCCTCCGCCCCGGGTTGCAAACGCGCGGCGATGAAAGCTTCCGCGGCGTGGTAGCTGGACCGCACCAGGGGCCCAGACGCTACGTACGCAAATCCGAGTTCCTTGCCGACGCGCTCGTACTCAGCGAACTGCTCCGGAGTTACGTAGCGGTCGACGCCAGCATGCTTGGGCGTAGGACGCAGATACTGACCCAGAGTCACGACATCCACATCCACCCGGCGCAGGTCCTCCATCGTTTCGAAGATCTCCGCGTCAGTCTCACCGATCCCGACCATGATAGAGCTCTTGGTCATCCGGCCTTGACCGACGCTCTTGGCATAGCGCAACACCTCGAGCGAGCGGTCATAGCCGCAGCGCGGATCCCGGATCTTGGGAGTCAGGGCGCGCGTCACTTCGATGTTGTGAGCAAAGACGTCAGGCGCTGACTCCTGCATGGCATCGATGTCCGCACGCCGGCCGCCAAAATCACCCACGAGCGTTTCCACCAGCAGATCCGGCTGCAGGTGCTTGAGTGCCACAACGGCTCGCGCCATATGCGAAGCCCCGCCATCCAGAATGTCGTCGCGGTCAACCATGGTGAGCACCACGTAGCGCAGCTGCATGCTCGCGATCGCACGCGCGACGTGCTCGGGTTCACGCGGATCTACCGCGCCGCGCGGATTACCGGTTTTGACGGCGCAAAACCGACAGCCGCGAGTGCACGTGTGCCCGAGCAACATGACGGTCGCGGTGCCGGAAGCCCAGCACTCCCCCACGTTTGGGCAGCGTGCTTCTTCGCAAACAGTGTACAGATCGAGGTTGCGGAGCGTCTGTTTGATGCGCGTGTAGTTTTCCCCGCCCGGGGCGCGCACTTTCAGCCAACTGGGCTTGCGCTCTTTGGCTGCGCGAGGGGCGGGAGATGGTGGGCTGGCCACGGGGAAATCGACTGGGTCTTGCACGGCGGATCTCTTATGGAACGCCTAGTCGGAACTATCCAGCAGCTTGCGTAGGATTTCGTTGACCATTTTAGGGTCAGCGGAGCCCTTGGTTTCTTTCATCACTTGCCCCACGAAAAAGCCGATCGTCCCGGTCTTTCCGGCTCGGTACGTGGCCACCGCTTTGGGATTGGCGTCCACGATTTTTCGGCACAGCGGTTCGAGCACGCCGCTGTCGTTCTGGACGACCAGATTCTTGTCTTTAGCCACCTGGGCCGGGGACTGCTCCGTGCCTTCGATCGCGGCGTATACCTCTTTGGCTTGTTTGCCGCTGATATCGCCGGAATCCACCATTCGCAGCAGCTCAGCGACCTGTTGAGGAGTCACCGGAAAGCTAGCCCGCGTGCCATCGGTCTGGGCCCCACGCAGGACTTCGGTTTGGATCCAGTTGGCCGCTTTCTTCGGATCTGCCTTCAGCTCGATCGTGGTTTCGAAGAACTTGGCAAACTCGGGATGGCCCGTCAGCGTTTGTGCCGCAGCGGCGGGCAGCCCCAACTGCTGCTGATAGCGCTCGCGTTTGCTTTCCGGCAGCTCCGGCAACTGCTGACGCTGCTCATCGATCCAAGCGGGTTCGAGCCAGAGCGGCGGCAGATCTGGATCCGGGAAATAGCGGTAGTCGTGCGCTTCTTCTTTGCTGCGCAAAGTGCTGGTCACGCCCTTGTCGGGGTCGAATGCCCGCGTCTCTTGCACGATCTTGCCGCCAGCATCGAGCACGGCCGCTTGCCGCGCCACCTCCACTTCGATCGCCTTGTGCACGAAACGGAACGAGTTGATGTTCTTCAGCTCCGTGCGCGTGCCGAATTCTGCTTGCCCACGCGGACGCAAAGACACGTTCACATCACAGCGTAGGGATCCCTCCTCGAGGTTGCCATCGTTGACTCCGATAAACACCAGAATATCGCGCACCGCCCGCATGTAGGCGGCGGCCTCTTCGGCAGAACGCAGATCAGGCTCACCAACGATTTCAATCAGTGGCGTGCCCGCGCGGTTCAAGTCGACCACCGAACTACCACCCAAGCCGTGCAGGTTCTTGCCGGCGTCCTCCTCCATGTGCACACGCGTGATACCAGCACGCTTGCGCTCACCGCCCACGTCGATGTCCAAATAACCGTTGGTAGAGAACGGGTAGGACAACTGACTGATCTGGTAGCCCTTGGGTAGGTCGGGATAGAAGTACTGCTTGCGGGCGAAAACACTCTCCGGATGGATTTCACAGTTCAGCGCCAGTGCGGCCCGCACCGCCAGTTGCACCGCCTCGGCGTTGATCACGGGCAGCGCGCCCGGCAACCCCAAACACACGGGACACACGTTAGTGTTGGGGTCTTTGCCGAACTGCAGGCGGCACCCGCAGAAGAGCTTGGTTTGGGTCTGCAGCTGGGCGTGGATCTCCAGTCCAATGACGGTTTCGTACTGTTGGCTCATGTCGGCGTCCTGGTCGGCTACGCCCCTTACCACACGCTAGGCTGGGTTGGGGCGCCTCTACGACGCTTTGTTGTCGAGGCTATCGGTGTGGCGCAGCCACGCTTGGAACGCGGGCAGACGCTCGATCACCTGGGCGCGCACACTCGTGAGCGCTGGATCCTCCACGCCATGGGAAAGCCCCTCCTCCGCCGCCCCGAAAGCGGCGAGTAGCCGCTCCTGCTCCAAAAAGGCTTGGGCGAGCTGCGGCCAGACCAACTCCGGCTCAGCGCCAAGATTGGCGGCCCGCCGCAGCGCTGCAATGGCTTCGCCGTAGCGCTGCTCTCGGTTCAACGCACGGCCGAGCCCGGCGTATGCCTCGGCAGCTCGCGGCGTATCGACGCCATACTGAACAGCCAATCTGAGTATCTCTTCCGCCTGCGTCGGCTCACCACACTCCGTCAATGACGACCCGAGCAAGCGCATGGCCCCCGCCAACGTGGCGCGGGTCTCGGTGCCCAACATCTGGCCATCGGGAGTGCGAAGCAGGATCGTCAGCGGCGCCGCCCAGGCGCCCAAGATCGCCACGACGCGTTGGTGGTCGCCCCGCTCGGCGGCTTCCTCCGCTTCCGGGATGCGGCCCAAGTCAATGCCCTCCTCCCCCTGCTCGGCGTCGGCGACGCGGTCGAGCTCTTCCAAGACGAGCGCTCGCATCAAGCGCCGGAATTCTTCCAGCTCAACGACGACCGGCGCAGCGTCTTGCGAGAGTTTGAGCAGCGAGTGCTCGGACTCACAGCGCAACTCCTCCAGTCGGTAGCCGTAGAGCGGCGCCAACAAGAGGTAGCGAACTCCGATGTGCAATTGGATCGCTTCGACGTCGGTCTCGCGCTGCGGCTGCGGACCGTTCGGCTCGTCGGCGATGAGCGCACTCACAAGGCGCTGGCGAAAACGCCCCAAGCTCAGTCGTTGGCTCGAACGACCATCCCCTTCCGCCCCCCCCACCTCGAAGTCCACCAACGACTCCGATGGATTTCGGCGGTCTACGGTGAGCGCTGTGATGCGCGCTCCAGTGATCAGGGAGAACGCGAAGAATCGTTCACCAAGAATGTCACACAACGCCTGAAAACTACCGACGCTTTCGGCGATGCGCTCGAACCACCCATCTGTACGAATGGAATGCAGGTTAAACGTCGACATCAGGGAGTCCGATGAGGATATTACGATCTTCTGTCGGGTTCAAAGCAACATGAGCAAACGCGGCCCCAAGCGGCGAGTAGTCAAAGAAACGCCTTTGCCGGATAGCTCGGCACGCCGGCCCCCCGCATCCGGCCTGGCGTTTGAACTCCCGTCTCCCAGCGAGGCGCAGGCGTTTTCTGCGCCACTGCTCGCCTGGTACCGCGCCCATCGGCGCGACCTACCTTGGCGCCGACAGCGGGATCCTTACGCTGTCTGGGTCAGCGAAGTGATGCTGCAACAGACGCAAGTGGCGACCGCCGAGCCGTTTTTCAGACGCTGGATGCGACGTTTTCCGACCGTGAGCGCTCTGGCGGCCGCGGACGAAGCCAGCGTGCTCCACGCCTGGCAGGGCTTGGGTTACTACTCGCGGGCGCGGGCGCTGCTCAAGGGAGCTCGCGAGGTGCTCACTAGCCACGACGGCAAGTTGCCGCGCAACGCCGAGCAACTGCGCAGCCTGCCGGGTATTGGACCTTATACGGCTGGCGCCATCGCGAGCATCGCTTTCGAACAAGATGAGCCACTGGTCGACGGCAACGTCACTCGGGTGCTCACGCGCGCCTTCGCGCTCGCGGGAGATCCGCTCAAAGCTCCGCTCAAGAAGCAGCTTTGGGAGCTGGCAGCCGCGCTGATCCCAAGCGGTCGGGCGCGGGACTTCAATCAGGCGCTGATGGAGCTGGGGGCGCTAGTTTGCACGCCCAGAAAACCACGCTGCAGCGATTGTCCTCTTCACACTAGCTGTCAGGCGCGCGCGCAAGCCATGACCGAGAGTTATCCGCAGCTGGCGGCGCGTCCTGCGGTGACAGAGGTGTTTGTGTCGGCGGCTTTGGTGCGGCGCAAACAGAAGTTCTTGGTGGTGCAACTCAACCCCGACGCGCCGCGCTGGGCGTCAATGTGGCAATTTCCCAATGCTGAGCTGCATACCGAGCAGCTCAGCGGGCGACGGAGCAAACCACCGGAGCCCCTGCGGGCCGCGCAGGCCGTGGCCGCCCTAGAGCAATGGACCGGGCTGCGGGGCGCGCCCGGGGACAAGCTAGCCGAACTGAAGCACAGCGTAACGCGCTACCGCATCCATCTGGCTTTGTACGACGTGCGAGCCGAATCTGGCCGCGCCACCGCCCGAGGGTGCCAAGCGGCGCGCTGGTTCAGCGCCGCGCAGTTGGAGGATCTAGCGATGCCGTCCGCGCATCGCCGATTGGCGCGTTCGCTGGTGAAATGACCCGGTTGGAATGACAACTGCCCGCCACGGGCGCGACGCCTGCGACCCCCTGCCCCCTTGCACTGCGGCACCGGACTGTCCTAGGAACGCCGCGAGTTGAAACAGGTCTTCAAAATCGTCGCGCTGTCGCTGTTAGCGGTGGTGCTGATCATCATCGGCGTGGGCGCCCTGCTACCGAATCAATGGGAAGCTACTGAGCAGGTGATGGTCGAAGCTCCCCCGAGCGCTGTATTTCCCTACTTGGAAGACTTCAGGGAATGGAGGCAATGGGCCACCAAAGACACCCAAGCCGACCTGCGGTTTGAGTATTCGGGCAGCGACAAGGGTGTGGGCGCAGTTCAATCCGTGGTCGGTGAACGCAGCCATACCGGGCGGATGGAGATCGTGCGCAGTGAGCCCGCACGCGGGATTTGGTACCAAACTAGCAGCGTTCAGGGCACCCAGGGCTCCGGCTCCATCACGCTCGGCACGGAGTCCGGCTTGACCACCGTCACTTGGCAAGAGCGCGGGCAGTTGCCCATGATCTGGGGAGGATTCATGCGTGACCCAACCCAAAAACAAATTCGCGAGTACTTCAAGCAGTCGCTGTTCGCCTTGAAGGACGCGGTCGAGAAGTCTCAATCAACCAAAGACTGAGGCTCGCTCTTCATTGAACGAGCCTCTCTCGCGCGGGGCCCAAACATGAGCCTTCAAACGTGAGCCTCTCAAACATGAGCCGAGTAGAGCTTGTCGGGGTCGACCCCCAACTCCTCATAGGCTTTCGCCACGGCAGAGGCTTCGAACTGCCCATCCTGGCGCAGAGCGTCCAGCGCAGCCAAGGCGATGCACTCCGCATCAACCTCAAAGTGACGACGTAGCGCTTCGCGCGTGTCGCTCATGCCGAAACCATCGCACCCGAGCGCCACGTACCGCTGGGGAACCCAGCGGGCGATCTGATCTTGAACCAGCGTCATGTAATCACTGGCGGCGATCACTGGCCCCTTGGTGCCTTCGAGCATCTGCGTCACGTAGGGCACTTTTGGATCCGCCTCGGGATGCAAACGATTGTGGCGCTCGCATTCCAACGCTTCACGCCGCAGTTGCTGGTAGCTGGTCACGCCCCAGACATCCGAAGTCACCTTGTACTTCTCTTTCAAGATCTCGGCCGCGCGACGAACTTGGAGCATGATGCTACCGCTGCCGAATAGCTGCACGTGCTTCTTGGCTGGCTTGTCTGCCTGATCCAATACGTACATGCCCTTGAGAATGCCTTCGATGGCCCCTTCGGGCATGCCGGGCATGGGATAATCCTCATTCTGCAGGGTGATGTAGTAGTAGATGTTTTCGCGCTCTTGGTACATGCGGCGCAGACCGTCTTGGATGATCGCGGCCAGCTCGAAGGCGTAGGTGACGTCGTACGAAACGATCGACGGATAGGTGGCCGCCAGCAACTGGCTATGGCCATCCTCATGCTGCAGGCCTTCACCATTGAGCGTCGTGCGCCCCGCAGTCGCACCGAGCAAGAAGCCGCGGCCCATGGCGTCACAGCACGCCCACATTTGGTCGCCCGTGCGCTGGAAACCGAACATCGAGTAGAAGATGTAGAACGGGATCATCGGCTCGCCGAGCGTCGAGTACGAGGTCGCTGCGGCCGTGAACGACGCCATGGAACCAGCTTCGGTAATGCCCTCTTCGAGCACCTGTCCGTTCTTGGCTTCGCGGTAGTAGAGCACACGGCCCTTGTCGACCGGTTCGTACAACTGGCCTTTGGCTGAATAGATGCCCACCTGCGAGAACAACGCATCCATGCCGAACGTGCGCGCCTCGTCCGGGACGATCGGTACCACGCGCTGGCCCACCTTCTTGTCGCGAATGAGCTTGGAGAGCAGACGCGAGAAGACCATGGTGGTGGAGGCTTCGCCCTTCTTCATGCCACCAAAAAAGTCTTCGTAGAGGCTGTTGTCGGGCAGCTCGAGCGGGACTTGCACCTTGGCGCGCCGAACGGGGATGTAGCCCCCTAGCGCCCGGCGCCGCTCGTTCAGGTAGTGGATCTCTTCGCTGTCGCGATCGGGACGATAGAAAGGCGCTTCACCGAGCTTGTCGTCCGGTACTGGCAGTTCAAGCAAGTCGCGGAACTTCTTCAGATCCGCCACGTCCATCTTCTTTTTTTGATGGGTGACGTTGCTGCCTTCGAAGTTGGGTCCGAGCGTCCAGCCCTTGACCGTGTGGGCCAAGATACAAGTCGGCTTGCCCTTGGTCTTCACGGCCGCGTCGTACGCAGCGTACAGCTTCCGATAGCTGTGACCACCGCGCCGCAGCTTGGTGATCTGTTCATCAGTGAGGTGACTGACCAACTCCGTCAGACGCGGGTCAGAGCCGAAGAAGTGCTGGCGAATGTAGTCACCGCTGCTGGTGGTGTACTTCTGGAACGCGCCATCCACGACCTCATTCATGCGGCGCCGCAGCACATTGTCGGTGTCGTTCTCGAGCAGCTCATCCCACTCGGGCCCCCAAATCACCTTGATCACGTTCCAGCCCGCGCCGCGGAACATGCCTTCCAGCTCCTGGATGATCTTGCCGTTGCCACGCACCGGACCATCCAAACGCTGCAGGTTGCAGTTGATCACGAAGCACAGGTTATCGAGCTCTTCGCGGGCAGCGATACTGAGCGAGCCAAGGCTTTCCGGCTCGTCACATTCGCCGTCACCCAAGAACGCCCACACGCGCGAGCTGCTCGTGTCGGTGATGCCGCGGTTGTGCAAGTAGCGCATGAAACGCGCCTGATAGATGGCGCTGAGCGGGCCAATGCCCATGCTGACCGTCGGGAACTGCCAGAAGTCTGGCATCAAGCGCGGATGCGGGTACGAAGACAGCCCCGGATGCGGTCCTGATTCCCGTCGGAAGTGATCGAGCTGGTCGGCTTCCAAGCGCCCCTCCAGAAAGGCGCGTGAATAGATCCCCGGAGCTGCGTGCCCCTGGTAGTAGATCATGTCGCCGTGGCCATCCGTCCCAGGCCCCTGGAAGAAGTGGTTGAAACCAACCTCATACAAGCTGGCGCTCGACGCATACGACGACAGATGCCCCCCGATGCCATCGAAGCTCTTGTTGGCGCGCTGGACCATCGCCATCGCGTTCCAACGAATGATGCGGCGAATGCGGCGCTCCAACGTGGCATCACCGGGGTATGCCGGCTCCTCCTCGACCGGGATGGTGTTGACGTAGTCGGTCGTGATCGGGAAATCGGGGTTCACGCCGCGTCGCTGCGCATACTCCAGCACGCGCTGGACGAGGTACTCCGCCCGCGCCGTGCCGCGGTGCGCCACCACGGCATCCAGAGACTCCAGCCACTCACGGGTCTCGAGGGGATCTTGATCGACGGGCTCTTGGTGATGTGTGCTCACTGGCTACCATTTCCTCCAACAAAGGCTCGGGATTCGCGCCTTGCAGGGCATAGCTCGGGGTGCAAGCTGACTCCGAAGCTGGACTTTGGGGTGCGCGACCCTAGCGCGTGTGTGCTGCCTTGCGTAGGTCGTTTTGAGCCGTTTTGGTAGCGCCTGGGACCGGGACCGGGGCGGCCCCCGACCCAGCATCAGCGTTGGAATTCCACAGAAATTCCAAACTAGCCGCAGCTAGCCGTAGCAGCAGACCGGAGGCGCAGGAGGACCGCCGCTTTCAGCTACATGAAGAAAGCTCAAGAAGCCTGGCGCCAGCTCGCGCCTGCGCCATATACGAGGCGATGCCGAGAGTCTGGTCAATGCTGCTGTTTTTGTTGATTGGGTCGCTGATCATGGGGCTGGTCCACTACTACCTATGGACGCGCCTGATCCGAGATCCACGGCTTCCGCTGGGTTGGCATCGAGGGCTGACCGTCGCGTTGATCGCCGCTGGAGCGAGCATCCCACTGTCGTTCCTGGTGATGCGGCTGTTGCCGCGGGAGGTGGCGGACACATTACTGAAACCCACCTACATCTGGATGGGAACTATGTTTCTGCTGTTGGTCGCGGTCGGGTTGATGGACTTGATCAAGTTCGGCGGCTTCCTGCTCGAGCGGATGAGCTCTGGGGCTCCCGATCCCGAGCGGCGTCTCACGCTGGCCAGACTCTTCGGCTTCGGCGCCGCCGCCATCGGCTTGACGGCAGCCGGGTTCGCGGTGCGGGAGGGTTATCGCCTGCGGGTCAAGCGGGTGGAGGTTCCTCTGGACCGCCTGCCACCGGAAATGGACGGCACGACCATCGCCCAGATCAGCGATCTGCACGTCGGCCCCAGCATTGGCCAAAAATTCGTGCAGGCGGTGGTCGACCAAATCAACGAGTTGCAGGTTGATCTGGTGGCTGTCACCGGTGATCTGGTGGACGGCAGCGTGGACCAGCTCAGCGACCACGTGGCCCCGCTGGGTGAGCTCAAGTCCAAATACGGAACCTTCTTCGTCACCGGCAATCACGAATACTACTCCGGGGTCGAGCCCTGGCTGCGCAAGTTGAGTGAACTCAACATGCGTGTGCTGCGCAATGAATGTGTGCGCATCGGTGATGACCAGCATTCTTTTGACCTCGCCGGCGTCGATGACTACACCGCGGACCGCTTCGGCGATGGCCATGGTCCCAACTTGGCGCGTGCGACACTCAATCGCGACGAAAACAAAGAGCTCGTGCTGCTGGCGCATCAGCCTCGTGAAGTGTTCCGAGCTCAAGAGCATGGAGTCGGTCTCCAGCTTTCAGGGCACACTCATGGCGGCCAGCTTTGGCCCTTCAGCTTTCTGGTCAAGCTGGCCCAACCGGTGGTCAGCGGGCTGGAGCAGCTGGGCAAGACGATGATCTACGTCAGCAACGGCACGGGCTATTGGGGCCCGCCGATGCGACTGGGAGCGCCGGCAGAGATCACCCACATCGTGCTGCGCTCGAAACACAAAGACTCCGCCGTCAGCTGAGCGGAATCCAGCGACCAGATCCTAGCCGGCTGACAGCTGCTCCGTGATCTTGTCGGCGATGCGGATCCCGTCCACCGCAGCGCTGACGATGCCCCCCGCATACCCGGCGCCCTCCCCCGCCGGGTACAGCCCTGGCCAGCTGCGGCTCATCAACGTCTCGGGATCTCGGGGTACTCGCACCGGAGAGCTGGTGCGGGACTCAACCCCGACCAGCACCGCTTCTTCGGAGATATACCCCCGCAGCTTCCGATCAAAGCTCTTGAGTGAGTCTTTCAGGCGCCCCGCCAAGTCCAATGGCACGCTGCCGAGCACCTCAGCGATGTCGGTCGCGGTCAACCCGGGCACGTAGCTGCTCTTGGGTACGCTGGTTGAGCCGCGCCCAGCGAGAAAGTCCGTCACCCGGGTGGCAGGCGCTTGCAGCTGCTCCCCCCCTGCTGCAAAGCCAGCTCGCTCCACGACCCCTTGCAGTTCAATGCCTGCCAGCGGCCCACTGAAACCGGCCTTGGCCAGATCTTCCAACTCGATGCCCACCACCAGCCCACTGTTGGCGTAGCGCGAGCTGCGCTTGGACAAGCTCATGCCATTGACGACCAGCTCACCGGGGGCGGTCGAAGCGGGCACGATGAATCCTCCGGGGCACATGCAGAACGAAAACACCGCGCGCTCTTTCTTGCCATCCACCAAGCGGTAGCTGGCGCTGGGCAACTGCGGGTGCCCGGCGGCCTGCCCATACTGGATGCGGTTGATCAACGGCTGAGGGTGCTCGATGCGCACGCCCAACGCGAAGGGTTTGGCCTCCAGCGGATGTCCGGCGTCATGCAGCATGTGAAACACGTCCCGCGCCGAATGCCCCGTCGCCAACACGACCGCGTCCGCCTCGAGCTCTTGGCCGTCGTGCAGGCGCACTCCGCGCACGCGATCGTTCGGACCGCGCAAGATCTCGACCACTCGCTGACCAAACAGAAACTCGACCCCGACCGACTGCAGACGCTCTCGGATCGCCGTCACCACCTTCGGCAGACGGTTGCTGCCGATGTGAGGCCGGGCGTCGGTCAAGATCGCCTCCGGCGCGCCATGTAGCGTCAGGATCTCGATCACGTCGCGCACGTGACCGCGCTTGTGCGAACGCGTGTAGAGCTTGCCATCACTGTAGGTTCCGGCGCCGCCTTCACCAAAGCAGTAATTGCTATCCGGATCCACCGTCCCGCGTTTGGTCAGCCCCTTCAGATCCTTGCGCCGCGGCTGGACCTGTTTGCCGCGGTCGACCACCACGCTGGCCACGCCGTGGCGCGCCAGTTGGTAGGCGCAGAACGTGCCACACGGGCCGTCGCCAACGATCACGACGCGGCGCGGCGCCTGCACCTCCCGCGGATGCGGCTCACCCAGTGCTGGCAGTTGCTGGCCCGGTTGCAACAGCTCGAACAAGAGATGAAAGCGCACGCGCCCGCGGCGTGCATCTAGAGAGCGCTTGCGTAGCACCAACGGAGGCAAGTCCTGCTCGGCTCGCTTCAGGCGACGCGCCACTGCCGCGCGTAGCGAGGCCTCATCATCCGGGTCATCCAACCCCAACTCCAGCTCGACG
>JBNLEN010000083.1:27648-27886 GCA_050304975.1 Polyangiaceae bacterium | reverse complement strand
CCAGCAAAGAAGATGTTGGCGCCTAGCGACGCCACCAGTAGCCAAAACCACTTCTGCTGCCTGGGTCCGGTCACTGCCACCCCTCCAGCAGCTGATCCGAAAGCGCCAACTCTGCCACGGAAATCTCCTCGTCATCAGTCTGGTCGTAAGCGGCCACGCTCGCCCCCAACTCATCATCCATGATGTCTTCCGGGGATAGCCAACCAATCATCACACCAGCTGCCGCACAGGCGACGAT
>JBNLEN010000083.1:0-27638 GCA_050304975.1 Polyangiaceae bacterium | reverse complement strand
ACGACCAACCTCGCGCTCGCTCATCACGCGGATGCCGCAGGGGGATTTCTGCTACACGGCGGACGAGCTGTGCGCTCGGCTCGACACGCTCCGTCTGAGCCAGGAGCCGGTCCAGACTTCGCTCGTCAACACCTCGCTCGTCGATGGAATCTTTGCTGTCTTCACTCACCGGCCGAATCCTTCGTTGGGACTGTCATGTATCTGCTGCTCATGCAAGCTTTCCAGCTGCTCTCTCAGGCGGCGGCGCGCTCGACTCAAGAGACTCTCAACAGCCTCCACACCTACGCTGAGAACATCGGCGATTTCTGGATTGCTCATGCCTTCGAAATGAGAAAGAGCCAAAGCCACTCGCTGCCTCTCCGGTAGCTGGCTGATCGCCTGCTGCACTGCCAGCGATATGCGTTTGCGTTCGAGCATAGTCGACGGCCGAGCCGAGTCGCTGCCCACGTCCTCTTCGACCAACTGTGGCTTGCGTTTGCGCAGTCGGTCGATGCACAAGTTTTTGGTGATTGTGAACAGCCACGTCGAAGGTTTTTGCTTCGGTTTGTACTCGCCCGAGTGCTTCCAAAGTCGAAGAAATGTTTCTTGGGCGACATCTTCCGCCTCGGCAGCATCGTTTAGCATCCGGAACGCAAAGTTGAGAATGCGCTCGAGGTAGCGATCTGATAGCTCGCGATACGCGCTGGTATCACCGCCCTGAACTAGTTGGATCAGGGCGGCGTCATTCATTGCTGTGTCAGACCTCGAGTTATCAGTCAGCCCAGGCTGACCTGAGCTCACTTAGCACGCTTGGGGCTGCCGTCACGCTTGTTGTGTCCCCCGCCTTTGCCGGGGTGCTTGTGCCCACGCTTGCCATGCTTTGGCTTCATTTCGTCGCGCGTGAGGTAGCCGTCAGAGTTCGAATCCAGGGCTTTGAATCGATCCCGGCGCTGTTGCTCCGCCTCCTGCTTGGTGATCTTGCCATCACCGTTGGCATCAAACTTGTCGAATCTGATGCCGCGCTTGCCGTGGCCCCGCCTGCCGTGCTTGGCCATCTGTTGCTGGATCTCTTGCTTGGTGACGACGCCATCACCATTTTGGTCCATGCGCTTGAATCGACGTTCCGGGATATTCGAGCCTTCCTGCTTGGTGATCTTGCCATCACCGTTGGTATCGTGGCGTTTGAACTTCTTGTCGACGAAGTGCCCAACCATGTCTTTTCTCGCGGCTTCAAACTCCGCTTTGGTGACAACGCCATCGCCGTTCTTGTCGGCCTGGGTAAACAGCTTGGCTGGCTTCGACGCAAATTCGACCTGGCTGATTTTCCCATCCTTGTTGGTGTCCAACTTCTGAAAGAAGTGGCCAGGTTGGTGGTGCCCGCCTGCTTTGGCTTCTGGCTGGGCACTGGCTGAGGCGGCGCCCAAAAGCAAAGCGATCGAAGAGAGTAGGATCAGAGATGATTTCATGAGGCTTGCTCCTGTTTCTCGGAGCCACGGTTGGCTCGTTACAGGGGCTTCAACGTGGCGACCGAGCGATTCCGTCGCGCTGCCGCTCACTTTTTCAGACCTTTGGTCGGCCGGCTACTGTGCTGCGGAGTGGCACGCCATCCCACATTGAAGCGACCGTTCTACGCGATCCCCATCACAAAATGCCCAGCAGACCCCAGAAACATGGGCGTGGAGCCGCCAACGCTCCGTCCCTCGGTATACTGAGAGAGTGGGGAGAGTGAGGGGATTGTGCAGGCGCAGTCCGACTGCCTTGGGCAGCAGCCGGTGTGGGGTGCCGGTCAGCTACCGTCAGGTATTTCCGCCGCGGGTTTGCCAAAGTTTCGGGTCACGTGCGAAGCTCTCAGCGAGCCAGTTGCAGGCAGCAGCGACGTCCTGCGAGGAGATAATGAAGCGGCCGTGAGACGCAGCCTGCAAACTATCGCGCCTGTGTTGGCGCTACTAGCGGCGTCGACGCCGTCGCTCGCGCAAGAACCAGCAGCCTTGGGCCGGGACTCCACTGGCTTACCGGGTATCCAGCGCGTTGGGGTCTGGCAAGACGCCAGCTCCAGCTTGGCCGTCGCCGGGACGGCAGGCTATGGATACACTGAGGCGATCACTCAAGACGATGCCGCCCACCACCGGGGCGCAGGCAGCTTGGGTGTGAGCATCAGCCCGACGAACTGGCTTGCGCTCGGGTTGAGACTCGACGGACGCTTCGATTCTCATGCCTCAGACGGGGACGGGCGCGACACCGGGATGGTTGGAGATCCGTGGCTGATCGCCCGAGCGGGCAACCAAGTCAGTGACTCACTCGCGTTGGGTGCTGAGCTGGGCGTGTGGGTACCGGGACAGGAAGCGCCATCCGTAGAATTTGGGGCAACCACCGTGGAGGGCAAACTGCTAGTCGCTCTGATCTCGGGAGGTTCACCGCTGCTCTTGGCTGGAGCCTTCGGATTTCGGTTGGACCGAAGCGCCAAGTCCGCACCGGACGCAGCACTACTACGGCAAGGTGACCGCATCGCCCTGGGGATCAGCGATTTCAACGCAGCACTGATTGGGGTGGGCTTCGGTTATCGGCTGTCCAACACCGAGTTGCTGGCAGAAGTCTCCGCAGACGTTCTGCTCGGCGCAGATGATGTCACCCAGTCGCCACTACGAGCTGGAGCCGGAGTCCGCCACCACCTGAACGACGCGTTGCAACTCGAAGGCTTCATCGCCAGCTCGTTGAGTAGCCGACCCGACGTCGCCCCGAGCAGCGATCTGATCCCCATCGAGCCGCGTGTCCTGGCAACGCTTGGCTTTCGCTACGTGTTTGACCTGCAGCCTCCTGTGTCTGGCCCCCAGCCCCCAAAGTCTGAACCGGGAACGCCCCCGCCCGAAGAGCCGAAGCCGAAACCGAAGCCGAAAGCGGTGTCAGCGCCAGTCACCGGCATCGTCACCGATGAGGGGGGAACGACGTTGGCTCAGGTAAACATGACGCTGATCACCCCGAGTGGCCAAAAACTAACTGGCACAACGGACGATCAAGGCCGCTATCGCTTCAATGGGGTGCCCTTCGGGGAGGTGACATTGCGAGCAGAAACCGCCGACTTCGCTCCGCGCGAGCTGAAAGTCAACGTCGGCGGCAGCGGTGACCAAGTGGAACTCGCCGCGTTGAAGCTCAAGCTCGCGCAGCTCACAGCGCAAATCCAGGGCCTGGTGCGAAGTTTTCAAGGCCAACCGCTGCAGGCCACGATTCGAATAGAACCACTTGGCAAAGACTTCTCCTCAGGGTCTGACGGTCGATTTGCCATTGATGTCGAACCGGGCACCTACACGGTCTCAATCAACGCTGATGGGTACAAGCCTCAAACGCGCACCGTGCTCGTACCTGAGAAGGGCGTGATCGTGTTCAATGCTGACCTGCGGAGACAATGAAGGCGTGGGCGAGCTCTGGAAACTGCTGTGTACGGTGTGTTTGTTCGCGCTGGGATTGACCAGCGGCTGCCGCTGTGGCTCTGAGCCATTTGCGCAACTGACGTCAGTCCAGGGCGCGGTGTCGCGCGATCACAACGAGTCGCTCAACCAATGGCAGCCCGCCGCGGTTGGAGCGGAGTTCGCGATCGGTGAAGCCGTGAAGACGGCGTCTTCATCAGGCGCCCAGGTTCGCTTCGATGACGGTGCCAAACTCAAGCTCGAAGAGTCCACGACGATTCGTTTCCTGGCGACGAAGCCTGACTCGGGGGAGCGGGGCATTGACGTGGTCACGGGTGAAGCGACCCTGACAACGAATGGGGCTTCCAAGCTGCGCACTGGGATCGGGCTGGCTGTACTGGAGGGGGGCTCCACAATCAGGCTGACCAAGACTACGCGCGGGCTCAGGTTTCTGGTCGACGTTGGCCTGGCTCGGCTGCAGGGGACTGACGGCCAAGTCACGGAGCTCAAGGCCGGCGACGAGTTCGAGGTGGGTATCGGCATGGCCATTGTCGATCGGGTCGACGAAGCGCCCGCAGCTACCGCCAGCGCCGCCGCAACCGCCACCGCGCCGAGCCTCCCGATGAGTGGCCCGATCGTCGCCAACATCACGGGCCAAGGAGTGCAACAGCAGCGGCCAGGCGAGAAACGATTCACCAGTTTGGCTGAAGGTGAAGCCGTGATCGAACCGGGCAGCAAGCTGCGCCTGAAAGCAAACAATGAGGTGGTCGTCTCTCGCGATGGTCAGAGCGCGACGTTGACGGGACCGGGCTCCTATCTGATCGGGGGCGAGGGCGTCGACTTCGTCAGACCGGACATCGGGGGCACAGTCTTGGAGGCGGATGGACGGGACATCACGCTGGAGGTCCCGGGAGGAAGCGTCACGGCCCTGGGTAGTCAAGGCCGCAGTCGGAGTGAGGTCTCGGTGGACCGAAAGGGCAAAGTCACCGTGCGCGTACGACAAGGAAAGCTCAAAGCGGACTTGCACGGCAACCAGGCTCTGTTGTCACCCGGTGAGGGCCTGATTGCCGACAAAACAAGCTTCAGCGTTACCGGCCGCAGCCTAGGATACGCGGACATCTCGACCCAAGCCGGCACTGGGCTGATGATCCACGATCCAGATCCCCCCACCGCGGTAGCTGTCAACTTCGGAGAGCTATGCCCGCACCTCGGGATGCTGGAGCTGTTGGACAAGAAGCGTGTGGCGGCCACTGCGATCGGGCGTAGCAGTGCGAGCTTGGCATTTTCCAGCGGCAAGCATGGCTATCAAGTGCGCTGCCTGTCAGAAGACGGGGAGCTGTCCGAGCCCAAAACTAGCGGGAAGATCACCGTTTATCACGACGCGGGCACAGCCGCACTAGCCAAGAGCCCGCCGGCAACCGGAGTCAATGTCGACGGCCGGCGCTACACGGTGATGTATCAAAACCGACTGCCATCACTGACGGTGCGCTGGCCCAACGCGCCCAAAGCAGACTCCTACACAATTAGTATTCGTGGGGCCGGGGGCTCCAAGCAGATCACGTCCAAGCAACCTGTACACACCTTCCAAAGCGGAAGCATCCTGGAAGGTAGTCACCGGGTGCAATTCAAGGCATCCAATGGTCGAGTTTCCCGAACGACGACGGTCAGCATCCGGTTTGATAACGCAGCCCCCAAAGCCAGTATCACCACTCCCGCTCCGGGAAGTTTCAGCCCCGGCAGCACGGTCCATGTGACCGGCATAGCTCTGCCAGGCTGGAAGGTATCCGTTGGCGGCACATCATTCCCGATGGACGCACAGCGACGTTTCTCCGGTCAAGCAACCGCCGGCAAGCGAGGACTTGTACTACGCTTCGAACATGAACAGCGCGGTGTGCATCACTATCTGCGAAGGGCTGCAGGCATTGAGCCATGACTGACGAGATGATTGGCCGCGTGGTACTCGGGCGGTACCGAATCATCAAACCGCTCGCCCGCGGAGGCATGGGGATGGTCTACCTCGGACGCACAGAAGGTGCTGCCGGGTTCGCGCGCCCTGTGGTCATCAAGCGCATCCTGCCCCATCTGTTAACCGACCCCGAAATGGCAAAAATGTTCGTGCGAGAGGCACGAATTCTTTCGAACCTGCATCACCCAGGCATCGTAGGTGTGATCGATTTCGGTGAAGAAGACTCCGCCTACGTGATGGTGCTCGAATACGTGCATGGCTATGACGTCGGCCTGTGGCGCAAGTTCCTAGCCAACGACGGACGCCAGATGTCTACCCAGACGGCAGTCCACGTGATGATCCGGGTATTGGATGCGTTGCACTACGCGCACACGCTCAAGCGCCCGGACGGCACGTTGCTCAAGATCATCCATCGGGATATTTCCCCGGGGAACATCTTGCTTGATGTCGAGGGACACGTGCGGCTGCTGGACTTCGGCATCGCCCGGATAGCCAACGAGGCGAACGAGTACAAGACCGAAGAAGCCACCTTCAAAGGCAAGCTAGCCTACGCTCCGCCGGAATTGCTACGAGGACAGGAGCCAAGCCCACGAAGTGATCTCTATTCGTGCGCGGTCGTGCTCTACCAGCTGCTGGCAGGGGAAAACCCGTTTCGCGGCAAAACAACTCCGGACACGCTCAGTCGCGTCATGAATCATGTCCCTCGGCCTCTCAGCGAACAGCTCGAGGATATTCCGCCAATGTTGGACGTCGTGATCAGCAAAGCGCTGAGGAAAGACCCCGCAGAACGATACCAGACTGCAGCTGAGTTCGCGGATGGGCTGCGCGAAGTACGCGGCGCCACTGAAGCAGAGGTCCAGGCTGCGATGACTGAGGCGATCCAAGAAGACTTTCACGAGCTCGGCGTAGCCATGGGTCTCGAGTCCTTGCAGGCCAGGGATGCAGCGTGGCGTGAAGCCGACAATCAGAGCGGCAGCGATCGCCCGTTGCGCAGCAGCCGCCCAGCCCCAGCGAATTCATCGGCGGCGGACGCTGACCGCGTTCGCGCAAGTCGCCCCCTCGCCTCCGATCCGCCCACCGTCGTGCATCGTGGGGCGGAACTGACGTCGGCTCGACCAGAAGGATCCAGCAACAATCGTACCCTCGCCATCGCGATCGGCGCCTTGGCCCTGGCCATCGCCGGGGTCGCTGGGGCCCTAGCCTTGCGGCCTCAGACCGAGGCTCCCGCGACGCCGCGGTACTTGGTCGTCACGAAGGACACCCCACCTGAGCCTATGACGCCAACACCATCGGCGGCGTCATCCGAAACCAACGCGCCAACCCCGGACGCCACACAGCCGGCATCCCCGGCGACGACAGCATCGACTGCGCCCCAGCCCCCCCATCCCGAGGCCCCACCCCAAACGGGCAGCGAGCGAGTCAAGCCCGATGCGCGGAGGCTGACGCAAACCTTCACGAAACGCCAGGCGGCGGTCCAGGCGTGCTTCAGGCAAAACCCGGAGCAGGCGCAAAAGACACCGGCAATGCAGATCCAGTTCAACGTCAACGAATCGGGGAAAGTGACCAGCTCCAGCATCATCGGCGACGGAGCCGGGACCGCACTGGGGCAGTGCATTCTCGGCGTGGCGCGCGGCACCACCTTTGGGCTGCTCACGGAGTCGGTGAGCTTCCGCATACCGGTGCGTGCCCGCGCCGTGAAGTGAGCTGAGGCTGGTTCTCAAGCATCCAATCCTACGCCTGCTTGAGGGGCGCACGGCACCCCTGCGGTGACGCACCCACATCCGCTCAGCCCCCCAACTGCTGAGGCCCTATAATAATAGGCTCAGATGGCCAAGGTCGATCCTGGGATGTCGTGACGTCCAGATCCTCCGCCCTCTGATGGCGTGTTTTGAACGTCTTGTCCCATCCTCGAAGCGGTGTTTCAGACTACAAAAGCAGGGGTTTTTGATCAGCTCTGAGGACCACCTTCAAGCCTTGGCGGCCCAGACTCATGGACCGAAATCACCGGTTTTTCACCGTGCCCGTTCAAAAAAACGCATGCGACCCTACAAAAATAGGGATTTTTTGCTTGTCCTTTGGCGATCGAACGGACATATAGCGTTCAGAACACAGGAAAGAGTCAAACACAGGTACACAGCCCAAGACTCAAGCTGCCCTCGCAGCTATCAACGGACACTAGACACGACATCGGAGGAAGCGAGCACGTTGGACTGGTCAATCTGGACCGGCATCTGGCGCGTTCGAGACTAGTGCCGCATTCGCGGAGTTGGAGCAGTCCATCTTTCGCACTCTGGGCGACTCACAGGAAAACAACAGACAGCAGGAGACAAACATGGCTGCAGCAAAAGCGTCCCCCGTAAAAGAGAAGTTCACGAAGAGCCAGATCTTGGCAGAGCTTTCTGACAAGACCGGCCTGAGCAAGAAAGAGGTCGGCGGCGTGCTCGACGAGCTCGCTGGATTGATCGAGCGTCACATCAAGAAGAAGTCAGTCGGTGAGTTCACCCTCCCCGGTTTGCTCAAGATCAGCACCGTTCACAAGAAGGCCGTCAAGGCTCGCAAGGGCGTCAACCCCTTCACGGGTGAAGAGCAGATGTTCAAGGCCAAGCCCGCCCGCACGGTGGTCAAGGTTCGCCCGCTCAAGAAGCTGAAGGAGATGGTGGAGTAAGAATCCACATCAGCTCTTGAACGCACGAACGGGCGGTGTCAAAGGATGCCGCCCGTTTTGCATTTGGCCGCACCTCACGAGCTCAGGCGCCCCTAGCGAGGACGTCCTTGAGCCACCCAAGACTCGATGAGCTGGATCTGCTCGGGAGTCAGTGCCGGCAGCCCCAGGGGCATGCCTCGCACTTCGGGATTGATCTGCCCGACTTCTTCTTGCTGGCGTGCCAATAGTGCCGCCACCAAGCGCGGAGTTCCATCGGACGTTGGAGCAAAGGCACTCTGGCGCTCGTGGTTTTCATCCAGCAGGCCAGCGTTCACCCCCCGGTAACTCGCCAGGTCGAGCTTGCGTGGGGCGAATCCGAACCCTCCAGTATTGCCGGGCCCGCCGTCTCCTCGCGCCACGTCTGGATCGGAATGGCAGTGCCGACAGGTCACGCCGAGGACCTTATCCATCACTTCATCGAAGCCAACTTTACGATCAAGCTTCGGCAGACGCTTCGGCAGCTGCCGTGGAGGTGCGGGCTCGAGTTCAGCCTCGTATAAGTAGGCCGCGACGTCCCTGGCTTCTGCCCCGGTCAGGTTGTGGGTCGGCATCAACGTGTCTGGTTTGATCGCAGCTGGGTTTTTCAGCCAATCCACCATCAGACCCCGCCGGAAGCGCAAGCGAGTGAAACGTAGATCTGGAGCCAAACGCGCCGCCCGTTTCTGCTGCTCGTCAGTCGCCGACACGTTGGGTTTGGCCGTGAATGTCGGAACGCCAGAGAACGTGTGGCAACTGGCGCACGACTTGGCCTCCATCAACTCACGTCCTTTGGCGGGGTCACCGCCATCAGCGCCATCGCCGTGTGCTGCCGCGGTTTCGCCCTGGACTAGGTACGCAGCCAGGTCTGAAGCCTGCTGCTGCGTCAGCTTCAGCCTGGGCATGCTGGGCTCTAGGTGGGGCCGCAAGTCCACTGGGTCCAGCAGGAAACGGGCAACCCAATCCGCGCTAAACCGCTTGCCCATCGCAGTTAGGGACGGCACCACTGTGTACGGATCCACGGTCTTCTGCCAACGGGATAGTTCCGAAGCCGGTGCTGGAAACCGCCCCTTTGAGATGTCGTCATGACAGGTCACGCAGTGCTTGGTTCGCACCATGGGCTGGTGGCCGGTGCCAGCGTGACAGCGGTTGCATTCGAACTGCGCGGCTAATTCTTTTCCGCGGAGCGCATCACCAGCGGGGAGAGATGGTAAACTGTCCTGGTCACTTGGAGAACGCGGCACTGGAGCCGCAGATGAAACGCCCGAGGGGACCCCGGACGCGATTGTGGCCTCCGAAGTCTTGGCGTCGGAAGCCACAACCTTGCTCCTGCCAGAGTCGCACCCGATGCCCCCAATCAGCGCGACGAGAACTCCCAGCAGGTAGCTGCCTCGGATGATCGAGCGCATGGGGCTATTATCAGCTGGCAGCTTGACCGGGCATAGCGCCAAAACACATCGTCGGCTGTTTGGCCATCGCCTCACAGCGCTTGAGAGCCGCTGCCTTGCCATCTGAGTTACCCTGCGTACCCCGGACTTCTGCCAAGGCGGCCCAGCCCTCAGGGGTCGAGATCAAGTCTTTCTGAGCCAACTTCTCGAGGATCGTGCCACCTTCACCAGTGTCTCCGAGCGCGACGAGTCCTTCGGCGATCTCTGTCTCCAGCGCTGGGTCATCTTGGCGCTGCTGCGCGATGGTCCTGAGAGAAGCGACAGACCAGCGCAGATTGGTCAGGCGATCCGCACTGCTGTCCCCGAGCCAACTGCCGTGCACACGCTTCGGCACTTCGTACTTGACCGGTAGGGCACCATCGTGGCGGATGGTGGCCACCGCCAACACCCGCTGCGCGCGGGCCACAATCTTCGACTTCCTGGCGTCTAAAGTGTTGATATGCGGCATCGCTCGAATGATCAGCCCCGCCGCAGCTTGGTAGCGCCCCTCTTCAATCGCTTGCTCGGCGCGCCGTACCACCATCGGCCGGTAGTCGATCTGCTCGATCTCGACGAATGGCATCCATTCGCCGCCGCAGGCCGCTGCATTACCAGCAACCGCGGTGACGGTCCCCGCTGCCGCAAGACTGATAGCCAGGGTGCGTACGAAATTCCTCTTGTTCATGTGCAATCTCCATTTCTCCAAAAACTCAATCGGCTCAAGGCCACCCCGAGAGCGTTTGCAATGCGCAGGCCAAAGCCAGAGCGGACTGACAAGCCCCTCAAAAGACCTGCATTCCCCGCCGGGACCAGGTTCAGTACTTCGCTGGATCCAGTTGACGTGTGGGCTTGGACCCACTGGGACGTGTCCGCTTGGCTGAAGATCTGGGGTTCGGTTGCCCAAGACCTGCCGCACTGCAGACTTCCGCCCAGCGTAACGATCGTGACGCTCGTGACGCTCGCTGATACTCCCTCAGCGCAACTCGAGGTGACGGTGTAGGTGCGAGGCGAACTACCAGTCAGACCTACGCTGACGACAGCGTCAGGCTTCCCCGTGAGCTCTTGAGTCGACGCATCGAGGCGTCAATGCAGCACCGGTAGCCGTCTCGGTTGCGGTGCTGGGCTCTCGGCCGCCGTCGAAACCGACGCCCGCTCAGCGCTCAGCTCTGGAACTGGCGCTGCTGGTGGCTTTGAGGCCAGGTCAAATCCTTCGATATTCGCCTGTTCCGCCAACTCAGTGATGAACGCCTGCAGAGACTGACGCCAACGCGCATCCCTCAGATAGATCCGGATCTTGTCTTGCACCCCCAGAAAGGGCAGCAGGCTCCGCTCAGCTCGATTGTCCAAGCGCACGATGTGAAATCCGTGAGGAGTCTCGACCAAACTGGGGTCAATTTCCCCTGGGGAAAGCCTCCTCAGCGCCTGCTCAAACTCAGGCAGCGTCTCGCCGACAGATATCTGGCCCAATCGTCCACCACTGGCTGCGGATGGGCAAGCAGAGTGAACGCGAGCTAGCTGCTCAAAGCGGTGCGGCGCCGCCTGGACCTGCCGCAGCACGTCCAAAGCTTTGCTCCGCACAGCAGCACGGGCTTCTTCCTGCTCAGCATCTCCGACGGCCGGGTCCACCGCGCTGGCCAAAAGGATATGCGACGCTTCGAATAGCTCCGGTCCCATGAAGCGGGTAGGATGCTTCAAGTAGTACTCGCGACAATCCTCGTCACTCACCAGGGGTACGGGCACGCAGCTCTCCGTCAAGCGCCGAACCACATCACTCGCCAGCCGCTCATCGCTGTCCACGCGCTCATCCATCACTTGACCATCGACGATGCCTCGACGTTGTGCTTCCCAGAGCAACAGTTGGCGTATGATCAGTGCTCGAATGGCTTCGTGCTGCGCCGCTCGCCAATGCGACGCCGGATGGTACTGCGCCTCCAAATTGATCTGGTGTTCGCTAATCTGAACGCCGTTTACACTAACCTGCATCACGCCCCCCTCGCCCGAACGATTTGGGTGTGGCGACGGGTCAAGTAGCCCAGCGGAGCGCTGCACACGTGGACAAGGCGCGTGAACGGAAACACCAAGAACACCGTCATACCAATCAGCATATGCAGCTTGAATCTCAACGGAATCCCTTCGAGGTGCGCTACGGCGTTCGGGCTGAGCGTGACAATGCTTTGCGCCCACGTCGCTAGCGCATGAAGATAGTGCCCACTGTCGCGGGTCTCGTAAGAGAGGGGCAGCGTGGCCATGCCCACCACTAGCGCCAGCCAAAGCAGTACAGCTATCAGGAGGTCTGACGCGCTACTGGTCTTGCGGACCCGCTCGTCCGTGATCCGTCGATACAGCAACATCGTCAAACCGATCAGCGTCATGCTGCCCATGATGCTGCCCATGATTAGCTCCATGTACTGGTGAGCGGCGTCAGGCACGCCCAGAGCATGGTATACGGCCGGCGGGACCAACAACCCAGCGACGTGACCACCAACCAGCCCCAGCACCCCCACATGGAACATGTTGCTTGCCAGATTGAACCCGCGCTTGGTGCGAAGCATCTGACTGCTGCTGGCCTGCCAGGTGTACTGCTCTCGCTCGAAGCGATAGGCAAGCCCGAGCACGAAAACCGTCAGACAGACGTAGGGATAATAGCCAAAGAGGACTTGTTCTACGAAGGACATAGGGGATCAGGGGGTGGATGTCGTACGCAATTGGACTAGTTGCTCAGCAGCGTTCGCTTGGTAGGAGCTGGATGCACCGGAGTGGTTCGGCCGGCAGCTGTCATGCGCCGCGCCCACCCCAAAAGTGACGGGAGCGTCTTCCCATTGGGAATCCAGCTGTTGCAGTGAGTCCGGCTCAACGCTGGCACTGTCCTCCCTCGATGACACGGCGGCATCCGCCAATTCGAGCAAAGCAGCCAACGTGTGGGCATAATCCTCCGCCCGCTTCTGCAACCGTTGATGCAGCCCACCGAGCAGCGGCGCCGCGTCCTGGATCAGACCCTGTGCAGCCTCCAGCTCAATCAGACTCAGAAACTCACACAGGGCCGGCACGTAGTCCGGCAATTCCGAACGGCTCAATGTCCACCCGTGTTCGGCGTACCTGGCAGACAAGTCCACCATTGCCTGCCCGCGATCTCGGGAATCTCCGTACAGGTGTTCGTACAGATGCAGCGACAACGATCTGGTGCGGTCGAAGATGTTGACGTAGCGCTCCTGGAGAATCGGAAGCGAATCCGACGCTAGCGCATCACACAGCTCCAGCAGCCCGATCCGCGTCTCCGGTTGCAGGCTTATTTCTGACGCCACAACCTGCGCAACAGCCGGCAAGAGCTCACGCTGGGTAGCGTCTGGATACATCAGTAAGACACCGATGGCTTTGAACACCTGTTGCGTCATCATCCACTCAGTGAAAACAAGCTGCGCGTGGGCTGCGGGTCGCCGTCACAGCCATTGCCGAAACTGATACCGCAACCGCCCTGCAACCCGGCGCCGTCTTCCGCCAGCTCACGGTGGGAAGTGGGGATCACATAGCGATCTTCGATGTTCGCTATCGCAAAGTAGCGGTACATCTCATTGACCTCATGCACCGTAATGTCCGCTTCCGCCAACACCTGCTCGTTGTGTGTTCCCTCGACGTTGAGGTCACGCATGTAAACGCGCATAGCAAACATCCGGTTCAGGGCCTTAATGATAGGCGCCTCATCTCCGGCGGTCAGCATGTTTGCCAAGTACTTGACCGGGATTTGCAGTGAATTCAAGTCGGGTAGCTGCCCATCAAACGCAACCTGGTGCTTTTCTGCGGCTTGCTGGATGGGGCTCAGCGGCGGCACGTACCAAACCATGGGCAGCGTGCGAAATTCTGGATGCAGGGGAAACGCGACCTCCCACTCCTTGACCATCTTGTAGACCGGGGAATTCTGCGCAGCATCTAGCCATTTGTCATGAACGCCATCGCGCTTGGCTTGCGCAATGACTTCCGGATCATGAGGATCGAGGATCAGATCGAGCTGCTGCTTGTACAGATCGTGTTCATTTTCCGTAGATGCGGCTGCCTGGATACGATCCGCATCGTACAAAAGTACCCCTAGGTAACGAATGCGCCCCACGCACGTCTCCGAACAAATCGTGGGCTTGCCGGTCTCTAAGCGGGGGTAGCACAGGATACACTTCTCCGACTTGCCAGTCTTCCAGTTGTAGTAGATCTTCTTGTAGGGGCAGCCGCTGACGCACATGCGCCAGCCGCGACACTGGTTCTGATCGATCAGAACTATGCCATCTTCTTCCCGCTTATAAATCGAGCCCGAAGGACAAGCCGCAACGCAAGTCGGGTTCAGGCAGTGCTCGCACAGGCGAGGCAGGTACATCATGAAGCTCTTTTCAAACTCTCCGTAGATGTCCTTTTGAATGCTCTCGAAGTTGACGTCTTCACTGCGTTTGGAAAACTCACCACCGAGATCATCTTCCCAGTTCGGCCCCCAGTCGATCTGTTCCATGCGTTCACCGGTTAGCAATGACACCGGGGCAGCCTGGGGCACCACGTCCATATCCGGGGCGGACTGAAGGTGCGCGTAGTCGAAAGTGAACGGCTCATAGTAGTCGTCGATATCCGGCATTTCCGGATTGGCGAAGAGCTTGCTCAGGACTCGAAAGCGCCCGCCAATGCGCGGCCTGATTTCGCCCGCAGCATCTCGCACCCAACCGCCCCGCCAACGCTTCTGGTTTTCCCAGTCTTTCGGATAGCCGATCCCGGGCTTGGTCTCCACATTGTTGAACCAGGTGTATTCGACGCCTTCGCGGTTGGTCCAGACGTTCTTGCACGTCACCGAGCAAGTGTGGCAGCCGATGCACTTGTCCAGGTTCAGAACCATCATCACTTGGGCACGGATCTTCACGATAAACCTCCGTTGCTCGTATCATTGGCGCGCTTGACTTGTGCGGGAAGCAAAGTTCGAGGATTGGTTCCATCCATCCAATCCAGGCGCTTCACCTTTCGAATCACTACGAAGTCATCGCGATTGGCACCCACGGTGCCGTAGTAGTTGAACCCATACGCTTGATGCGCATAACCCCCGATCATGTGCGTTGGCTTGACGACAATCCGGGAGATCGAATTATGGATGCCCCGAGTACCAGTCGTCTCGGTACCGGGTGCGTTCACCGTCTTGTCCTGTGAATGGTACATAAATGCGCAACCGGCCTTGATGCGTTGACTCACTACGGCCCGAGCCACTAGCGCACCATTGCTATTGTAGGCTTCAATCCAGTCGTTGTCCTCGATGCCCATCTTGGCCGCGTCTACCTCACTGATCCAAACATTCGGACCACCACGAGAAAGCGTGAGCATCATTTGGGTATCCGTGAACGACGAATGGATCCCCCACTTCTGGTGCGGCGTGAGAAAGTTGAGCACCAGCTGCGGATTACCATTCTCATTCTGCTTGATCAGACTACCGATGCTCTTCGTGTCTATCGGCGGCTTGTAGGATGGAAAGTGCTCCCCGAACGCGCGCATCCAGGGATGATCTTGGTAAGTATGCTGGCGACCGGTCAGGGTCCGCCAAGGTACCAATTCCTCTACGTTGATGTAGCCCGCGTTGTACGTGACTTTTTCACTCTCGGCTCCACTCCAGGTCGGCGAAGTGATGACCTTTCGAGGTTGCGCGATGACGTCTTCAAATGTGATACGGTCAGCGGCTCTGCCCTCTGCTAGGTGCGTGTGCTTGCGCCCGGTGCGCGGCTCCAGCGCACGCCAAGCTTTCACTGCTACGGCGCCGTTCGTCTCTGGAGACAGCGCGAGTATTGCTTCGCAGGCCTGAACATCGGTCTCAATCCGAGGGCGTCCTTCGCCAGCACCGCTGCGCGTGACTGCGCCGTTGTGCTCCTTCAGCACCTCCACTTCGCGAGAAGCATCCCAGCTCAGCCCCTTGGTCGACACGCCATGCTCATCGATCAGAGGCCCCAGCGACGTGAACTTCTCGTACGTAGCTGGGTAGTTGCGCTCCACCAAAGTCACGCTGGGCATGGTCTTGCCCGGAATCGGCTCACACTCGCCCTTCTTCCAATCCTTGACCTCGAGAGGCTGTCCCATCTCGGCTGGCGCGTCATGCATCAGCGGCTGCAGCACGACGTCGTGCTCCGTGCCCAAGTGCCCGTCACACAGGCGAGAGAACTCTTTCGCGAAGCCTCTAAAGATCTCCCAGTCACTCTTGCACTCCCAAAGTGGGTCCACCGCCCCAGTCAAAGGATGAATGAAGGGGTGCATGTCAGTGGTACTCAGATCATTCTTTTCATACCAAGTCGCTGTCGGCAGCACGATATCCGAGTACATACAGTTGCTCGACATGCGCAGATCGATGGTCACCAGCAGGTCCAACTTACCTTCGGGAGCCTCGTCGTGAAACTCCACTTCCTTGGGCAGTGCCGCCCCTTGACGCTTTAGGTCTTCTCCAAGCACACCGTGTTTGGCGCCTACCAGGTGCTTCAGAAAGTACTCATGCCCCTTCGAACTGGACCCAAGCAAATTCGAGCGCCATACAAACAAATTACGTGGGAAATTGTTTGGATTATCCGGGTCTTCGCAGGACATGCGTAGTGTCCCGCTCTTGAGACCCGAGGCGACCACACTGCCAGCCTGGCCCGATGCCCCATCCCCATGGTCCTTTTTGATCTGACGACCGAGTTTGAGCGGATTCGTCTCAAGCTGGGGAGCACTCGGCAGCCACCCCATACGCTCCGAGCGCACGTTGTAGTCGATCAGGCTGATGTCCCAGTCTCCGTCCTCGCGCGTGGGCGACAGCAGCTCGTCGGAGCGGATCTTTTCGTAGCGCCACTGATCCGTATGGGCATACCAGAATGAGGTACCGTTCATCTGGCGCGGAGGCCGATGCCAGTCGAGAGCAAATGCCAAGGTCTGCCAACCAGGCTGCGGACGAAGCTTCTCTTGGCCCACGTAGTGAGCCCAACCGCCTCCGCTGCGCCCCACCGTACCACACAAGATCAACATATTGATCACCGCGCGGTAGGTCATATCGTTGTTGAACCATTGATTGACGCCAGTCCCGATGATGACCATGCTGCGTCCCTTGGTTTTAGCGGCATTGTCCGCAAATCCTCGAGCGACGGCGATCACTTTGTCCCGACTCACCCCCGTGATGCGCTCCTGCCAAGCCGGTGTATAGGGGACGTCATCATCGTAGCTCTTGGCAGCGATTCCGCCCAGCCCGCGGTCAATGCCGTAGTGCGCGAGCATCAGATCGTAGACAGTCGCAACGTAGGTCTCTCCCTCCTTCAACGCTAGTTTGCGAACTGGCACGTTTCGCTGTTGGATCTCGTCGTGCGCAGTGGATTCGAAGAACTCATGGTGCCGCGCGCCAAAGTACGGAAACGCCACGCTGAGAACCTCATTCTGCTGTTCGCCGGTATCCAACAAGGAGAGCTGAAGGTCGACATCATTGCCGCGAGAGTCCTTCTTTTCCAGGTTCCAGTGCCCCTCTTGCCCCCAGCGAAAGCCGATGCTGCCGTTAGGCACCACGACGTCGCCGCTGGATCCGTCAATTGCCACCGTCTTCCAATCGGGGTTGTTGGCCTCAGCCAACTCATCCGAAAAATCAGACGCACGCACGAAGCGCTCCGGAACCCAATGCTCACCCTGCTTCTTCAGGCGCACCAAGAATGGTAAGTCACTGTAGCGTTTGACGTAGTCGGTGAAGTACGGCGTTGACGTGTCTGCGTAGAACTCCTTGAGCACGACGTGACCCATGGCCATGGCCAATGCCGCGTCCGTGCCCTGCTTTGGATCCAGCCACAGATCGGCAAACTTGGACGCCTCGCTGAAGTCAGGCGTCACGACGACCGTCTTGGTGCCCTTGTAGCGCACCTCTGCGAAGTAGTGCGCATCTGGCGTGCGGGTTTGAGGCACGTTGGAGCCCCAAACCATCAGAAAGTTCGCGTTGTACCAGTCGGCGCTCTCCGGCACGTCGGTTTGCTCTCCCCAGGTCTGCGGAGACGCTGGTGGCAAGTCACAATACCAATCGTAGAAGCTGAGGCACGCGCCCCCAATCAACGAGAGATAGCGAGATCCCGCGGAATAACTCACCATGCTCATCGCGGGGATCGGAGAGAAGCCAATGACTCGATCCGGACCGTGCTCTTTGATCGTGTAGATATTGGCGGCCGCGATCAGCTCATTGGCATCCTCCCAGGATGCCCGCACGAACCCACCGCGCCCACGCGCCTTCTTGTAGCGCTCCGCCAGCTGCGGCGTCTGCACAATCGAGCGCCAGGCCTCAACGGGGTCCTTGTGTCGACGGCGAGCTTCCTGCCACAACTCCAACAGCTTGCGGCGCATCAACGGATACTTGATGCGGTTAGAGCTGTACAAATACCACGACGCACTCGCCCCACGGGCGCAGCCTCGGGGTTCATGATTGGGCAGGTCGGGACGAGTGCGGGGGTAATCCAACACTTGGGTCTCCCAAGTTACAAACCCGTTCTTGACGTAGACCTGCCATCCGCAGGAGCCGGTACAGTTCACTCCATGCGTGGAGCGTACGACTTTGTCGTACTGCCAACGCTTGCGATAGCCGTCCTCCCAACCGCGGCTATCTGTCGTGACCGCACCATAACCATTGGAAAACTTGGAAACGCCGTTCTTGAAAAACAACAACTTGTCGAGAATGTGGCTCATCGTCTTTAGCTTCAGCAGACTAGGCCCTGTTCTGACGCGCCTATCTTTCGGCTATGTTTCGCACTGAGGGTTAGCTGTGTGTCGGCGCTAGAATTTCGTTTCGGGGCCATACAGCGGATTGTCATCAGCGAGACACTTGGACACAGAAACGGCTTCGAAACAGACTGGACGCAGCCCGAAAGCAATCACGGGATCCAATTGTTTCAGCGTGATTTCTGAGGACAGAAATGCTTCAGTCGTTCGTCCATTGCCCGACTCGAACGGAACGGCGAACCGGAAGAAAATTGAGAGCTCGGACGCCCGCGCGTCCCGCGCAGGCCAATCTGCTGACGCTCAGGTCCCAGATTGCCTGACCTGCGGGGCGTGTTGCGCCCCCCCAAACAGGTGGACGACCTACTGCGAAGTGACCCCGTCCGACTACGTTCGCCTACCAGAGCGGGTCCGTCTGTTAGTGCACGATGGTGAGCTGCGCACGCGGCGTCGACGGGGTGGCGTCCGCTGCGTCTGCTTGCGGGGCCAGCTCGGTAGAAGCGTTCATTGCAGCATCCACCCGCAACGGCCTGACGCCTGTCGCGCGTTTCCCGCAGGGTCCGAGCCGTGTTTGGCAGCGCGCCGCGAAGTCCTTGGCGCGCGCCGCACCGCAGCCTGGGAATTGCCCTGACAAAACTTGCTGGTCAAACACGGATTGATTCCAGGCTCTTTTGGCCGATTTTTGCAAATAGTGCCGGACGCTCCTCTGGCAGCTAAGCGCCCCCGGTCCTATGCCTTATTATCTGTAGCTGTGGCTGCCCATCGGTGGGCGGCTTGAGGTAATCCGATGCTCGACATCCAGAGCGCGAAACTGAACCCGATCACCCTCTGCTTCGACAGCGAGCAGGCAGAGAAAGACTATCGGCTGTTCCACGCGCTCCAAGCACGCCGCCAGCTGCAGCGGTTCGTGATATTCATCTGCGTGTTGAGCATCGCGCTCAGCGAATTGATCCGTTACCGCATGGCTCAAGCTCACGCAGCCGGGCTCGAGCCGATGTTCAACGTGGGCAGCGCGTCAACCGCAGTCGTCGCCACATCCCTTGGTTTGACGGGGGCGCTGCTCCTAGCCACGCTTTCCCAGCGCTTGGTACCGCACCTGCAGTGGATCACGATGTCCTGCTATGGCGGATTGTTGCTGCTGGATCAGTCGTTCACGATCCGTCTGCCATTCGCGTACACGCTCACCTGGGCGCTGGTCAACCTTGCGATCATCTACACTGCTTTACAGCTCCGGTTCTTCGCCGCCTCGGCCATGGGTGTAGTTTTTTCCCTGGTTCATCTGACCACGATGATGGTCGTGCACCAGCCCTGGCAGAGTGGAGTCGACATTCGCCTGCAGTTCGCGATCAACACGACTGTCCTGGTCGGCTTCAACTTGATGTTGATGTTCATCGCCCATCAGCGCGCGTTGAATTCCCGCATGGCCTTCGCCCGCGCGCGCCAGCTGGCGGAGCGTTCAATAGAACTCGAAGAGGCGCTCGAAAACGTCAAAAGGGCTGAAGCTCAGCTGGTCGAGAACGAGAAGCAGGCCAGCGTCGGCCGCCTGGTGGCTGGGATCCTGCACGAGGTCAACAATCCAATTGGTGCGCTCAATTCAGCAACCGACACGCTGACCCGCACGTTACGAAAGCTGGAGACTGCTGAGCCGGAACAGCGCAAGAAGGCCATACAACTCGGGCATCAGCTGCTTGACGTGCAGAGCAAGTCTGGGCGTCGCATGGCCGAATTGGTGGATGAACTGCGTCAGTTCGTCAGCCTCGACCAACAATCGCGACGCACCGCAGATATTCGAATCGGGCTGCAAACGGCAGCCGCCCTCGTGCGGCCGATGCTAGCGGACGGTGTCGAGTTCGAGCTCCAGCTTCCAGCAACGCCCGTGTGGGTGCACTGCTTCCCAGAACGTCTGAACCAAACGTTTCTGAATCTATTGCAGAACGCAGCCTCCGCCTTTGATGACGAGGCAGAGAACAAGCGGATCGTGTGCAGTTTGAACGTCGCCGACGACAAAGCGCTAGTCGAGATCGCGGACACCGGCCGCGGCATTGAACAACAACGCCAAAGCAGTCTGTTCGAGCTTGGCTTCTCGCAACGCGGCGAGCGAGTGAAGCTACACCTCGGATTGCCGACCAGCCGCAAGACAATTGATGAAATTGGTGGCGTGCTCACTCTACGCAGCCGGCTGAACCACGGCACCAGCCTACGCATCGAACTCCCTCTGGCCGAGGCTCCGCCGACATCACTTCCCCGGGTTGCCGAATGACCCGCAGCGGGCTGTGTGAAACTGAGCTCTAACGGACCACAACCACGTAAACCACCACGCCAATCAGCGCGATCGTTAGAATACCGACAAGCAATAGCAGCAGGGACTTCTCGGAATCTCCCGAACTAGTCTGAGGGCGAGTCGTCACTGGTTGAGCGGCGGTTGCGCGGCTCTGGTTCGCGGGCGGCGTCGCCGACGCATGCTCTGCCATCAGCTTGGCGACGTCCTCTGCCCCCAAGGCCATCGTTCTCATCGGGTCTCGTGCACTCGGAGCAGCCTCGACGACTGCCTGGGCCGGCACCAACTGCGACAAGTCTTCGTATTGGTCGTGCATCAGACGCACCGTAAACTTGCCGAGTTGGAAGCTGTCGCCTGGACCAATCACAAACTCTCGGATCCGTTGGCCATTGACGAACACGCCGTTCTGACTGCCGGCATCCTGGACGATGAACTGCTGACCGTTGAACCAAACGGTCGCGTGATGCCGTGAGATACCCACGTTGTCGATCACGAGCTCATTCGAAGGATCCCGTCCAACCCGCACAGCTTGCGTGCGAACTTGGTGCCGGCCCATTTCCCGGTCTTTCAAATAGAGGATCAGCTCCGCCACTCAACCTTAGGGTACGAGTTTTGGTGCTCTAGGCCCAAGTTCTCGCAACTGAGGGGCTGCGAGTTCGCGGCACGCTTCGATAATTCGAATGGTTTGGGACGACTCCTCGCTCCCTGAGGGATCCCCGCCCTAAACGCCGCACTTGCACCTCGCGAGCCTCCGGGGCCCGGTCCGCGGGTCAGCGTACTGCCCGCGTTGTCTTTCTGCTTGACCGGGCTGAGGCCTTGGCTACTTTCCCAGCCCCGCAACATTCGGCGGGTTAGGCGAGGTAGCCAAGTGGTTAGGCAGCGGTTTGCAAAACCGTTATACGCCGGTTCGAATCCGGTCCTCGCCTCAAGACAGTAGCCAGAACGCAGGGAGCCCCGGACTTCGGGGCTCTTTCTGTTTGACGGCAGGTCTCCCACGCGGGGCTGAAGGTGAAACATTGGGCGTCTGTTCACTATCGCAGCCCAGTGAGCAGAGGGGTATCCTCGGCGTCATGTCGGATGTCATGAGGGAGGCAGCCCGGGCGATCGTGCAGCGCGCGGCGACAGATGATGCATTCCGGAAGCGGCTGCGGGAGGAGCCGCGAGGGGTGCTCGCCGAATTCGACATCGCCGTACCGGACGATTTGCAGGTGTCATTTCAAGTGGAGGATGACCAACTGCGATTGCAAATCGCACATCGAGAGGACGATGACGAAGAGCCCCGTTCCTCTGCCAAAGTCTTCGGCTCGCAGAACACCGTCGCCTTCAACGGCGACTTCATCTCCCTGCAGCAGTCAGTGCAGCTCGAATCTCGCAAGCTGGCCGAGTCGAACGACTAGAAGCCGCTTCGTGACCGGGGCGCCTCATCCGCACGCAGGACAGGATCACTCGCCAGTCTTGGCGTTTCCGTCCAGATCCGCGGAGATGTAGCTGAGAATCACATCGTCGAGCGACTGCTCGCTGATCGAGGAGTTGCCGAAAATGGACGACGAATCCGGCGCTGAAAAAGCCGCTGACGGACGGGTTGCCCCGTAACGCCCCGAAGCGCTGGAAGCTGGTCGTTGCGCTAGAGGAACGACGGGAGCCTGCTCGTGCATTGTGCTCGGCGGCTGGCTGCGCACTTTCGCGGCTTGCTCCGGCGCCCGACTGCGGCGGCGGGACGGCGGTTTGCTTCTGGCCTTGCGCGCCTGAGGCGCGGTGCTCTTGCGCACTCGTGACGGCTTGTCTTTCGTGGCCCCAAGCACCTCATCAATCACCGCGTCGAGTCTGCCCTCGCGCAGGTCGATGAACATGGCCTTGTGTTGCTCCTTCATGCGCTTGCGCAACACGGTCGGCAAGTCCGGGGAATCCACGACGTCCGCATATTCGGTTTTGGTGCTCTTGATGATCAATCCACCGTCGACGAACAGGTGCGTGATGATGTGCGGACGAGCAACGCCCGAGTCTTCCGTCTGAATATGGAATACCCGACCGCGATGCTTCACGTTGTTGTTAAACCCCACCTGAGGTGAGGGTATGTCACGCACCTGGGAAGTCACGCTTCGCTCCGAAAGTTAGAATAACACATCAAAATCCACGAGGGCCTGATCGGGCTAGTTTTGTTCGTAATACGACCTGCTCCTCGGCGCTCCTCCCCGGGGTGTCACGAAACGCAACAGGCTGACGCGGCCCTACATCGGCTTCGGGTGAACTCATGAAGCGTTCAGGAAACTTTTGCAGCCGTGATATCCCCCCACGCCCACCAGAACATGAACCGGGTGCACCAGCGACCACATCTCTCCATAAGCAAGGACACATATTGGAGCTTCCTTATCCGCTTGCCGGCGTTCCACAGCCTGCCGTGCAAACGAAGAATCCGGGCGTTCAGTAACTAGTGCATCTGCCGGACTGCACTTGATCAACAAAACACTGAGTTAGAGCCACAAAAGCAGTTTCCCTGTCGGGTCCGTCGAAAAGAAGCCATCCACTCACACCGGCACCGCTGGGGACCTGTTCAGTTCTAAGCGCAACAGGTTGTTAGATAGCCGGAGCGATCCCTTCGTCTAGGCGTCGCATGCCTTCCAACAGCAACGCCTCGGGGCTCTCCTGGATGACCCGTTGCGGAGCCGCAAAGTTGGGATCCAACATGAAGTCGCCGTCTTCCAGAGTGAGCATCGCGTAGAACGCATCCGGTCCTCGCAGACTGCCCCACAAAGCGTTGAACAACTGTCCTTCGACGAAGTGCATCTCGCCCTGGTCACGCTTTGAACGAATCTTCAAGGAGCCGGTCTTGCGGCCGTGCCAAAGCACCTGCACGATCTCGGGGAGTCCCATTTCTCTGAGCGACCCAGCCACGCCGCGCGCGCCGGTCGAGCGGGCGTCGCGTTCGATGACTTGCTTCAGCTTGGCGACCAGCACGTCTGCTGAAACCGGTTTCGTCATGTAGTCGGCCGCGCCGAGTTCAAACGCCTTCTGCGCGTCGGTTCTTCCCGAACGCGCCGTCACGAACACCCAGGGCGGCAGCTTGTCGCGCTTCTTCGCCTCCGTGAGCAATGCAAAGCCATCATGCTTTCCTAGATCCAGCTCGCTGATCACGATCGCCAGCTGTTCGGTATCGATGATCTTCAAGGCCGCCTCGGCGCTACGAGCGGTCCTCACCTCAAACCCCTGCTCGATCATGCGGAGCTCCGTCACGGTCGACTCTTCGGGATCCGGCTCGATCAACAGGGCCAAGTAGCGATTCGCCAACAGCCGCGCTCGCAGGTCTTCGCCCGTCACGGTGTGGCGGAACAGATCGACCAAGTTGGGATCGAAGATCTTACCTTTGTAACGGGCGAGCACGTCGCACGCCTGCGCCGGTCGCAAGGCTTTGCGAAACGGATTACGAGGATTTTGTGTGAGATCCGCGTAGGTGTCCGCGATCGCCAAAATGCGTGCGCCGAGCGGGATTTCTTTGGCGGTGAAGTCACCGGGGATGCCGGTCCCATCAAAGCGCTCGTACATGTATTCGAGCGCACGCTTGGCTTCTTGAGGCAGGGCCACGACCTCAAGCAATCGCAGCGGCGCCTTGTAGGTCTTCTTGGCTGACGCTTGATGTCCCTGGTACTCGGCTACGTTGAGCGCAGTCAGGTGATAGGCGCTCATTTTACCCAGGTCATGCAGGTAGGCGGCGATCTGAAAGGCTGCTGATTGGGCGGGGTCGACCCCGATGCGCTCGGCAATCTTCTTGACCAAGCGTGCCACGTGAGCCGAGTGTCCTCGCAGGTCTTTGCGCGTGTTCTCGAGCAAGCTGATCAGAACGTTCAAGGTTTCTAGGTAGGACTCACTGGCGAGACCTTGAAGCGATGTGCGGCTACTGCCCCCCGTCGTCAGCTCATCTTCGGAGATGACCCTTTCTTTCTTGGGTTCTCCGGCGAGCGCGATAGCCATGGACTCTTCGCTGACCAGATTCCGCTCGAACACGTTCAGCATGTTCGTGAATTCTTGGTGCGCCCCGCGGTCCAGCATGGCGAAGGCGTGGATGTCACCGTTGTAGGATTTCGCGACGGCCGCTTTGACGGCCAGTGGCCGCCCTACCAAAGCCCGGACTTGTTTGACTCCCGCGGCCATCTGCACCTGATGCAGCAGCGTTTGATTGTCGGGATCGGGCGTCACCACGCTCAGGATCTTGTGCTCCTTGTCGAACAGCACCGGAAACACCGATTCCTGCTCAGCCATCTTTTTGGGCACCAAACCGAGCGTGCTCGGCGCGATGTCGGCGCGCGCCAGCTTGTCCGAAGAGACGAAACGCGTCTTTTGTTCGGCGGCGATGAACTTCAACAGATTGGTTTCGCCGATCGCCCCGACGTCGATCAGGGCCTCTTCAATTCTTCCGCCAACCACGCGCTGGTGGTTCATCGCGGCTTCGGCCTGCTCCGCAGTGATGTTGCCCGCCGCTGCCAGTCTTTCGGCTAGTCGTGGATCTCCTGAGGGGTGCATGAAGTGTCGGTCGTGGCTTGTCTGGGGCGCAGCCCCAAAAGGTCCCTGATTTCGCCAGTCAATCTAGCAGGGCCTGGACGCCTGCGGCAGGGTCGCGCGGCTACAATCCGCGCATACAAAGTCGCCAGTCGCGGAGGCTCTTTCATCCCCGCCCCCGAGCGCCCCGCTGGTTTTTGGTCGAGAGGCCGGGGCTGGCACTCGGGCTCGGCCGAGCGCGTGGAGAGCCGGATCCGCCTCCCGTCATCCTTTGGCCAGGGCCGGAGTAAGCTTTTGTGACCAAGCGCTTTACGCCGACTTGACGAAGCCGGATCGTGCGGCTAAACCACCCGCCCCCATGCGCACTCAAGCCGCTAAACCAGCAGAAGTTCAGGCCGCCCGAAAGTGGTGGGTGCTGGACGCAAAAGGCCAGCCCCTCGGGCGCTTGGCAAGCCAGGCCGCTGCATTGTTGCGCGGCAAGCACAAGCCCAACTTCACGCCCCACGTGGATATGGGCGACTTCGTGATCGTGGTCAACGCGGCTCAGGTCGTGGCCACTGGCGCCAAGCTCGACAAGAAGATGTACTACAGCCACAGCGGCCATCCCGGCAGCACCAAGGAGCGTAGTCTGCGTCAGCTTCAGGAGAAGAAGCCGGAGAGCCCGATTGAAATCGCGATCAAGGGCATGCTTCCGAAGACGAAGTTGGGGCGCGCGATGTTCAAGAAGCTGAAGGTCTACGCCACAGCTGAGCACCCCCACGCGGCACAAGAGCCGAACCTGCGCGAACTCGCTTGAACCCGACCTTGATCCTGAGACTTGGAAATACAGTAAATGAGTGAAGGAACTTCCCAGTACGCCACCGGCAAACGCAAGACGGCCGTGGCTCGTGTTTGGCTGACGCCGGGTACCGGTCAACTCAGCGTGAACGGCAAGACCGCCGATGAGTACTTTGAGCGCGCCTCGTCGCGCATGGTCGCTCGCCAGTCGCTTGAGCACCTAGAGCTGGCTGACAAGTACGATGTCAAAGCTACCGTTGCAGGTGGCGGGCACAGCGCTCAAGCCGAGGCCCTGCGTCACGGCATCGCCCGTGCGCTGATCGCTGTTGACCCGGAGCGCCGACGCGCTCTGAAGCAAGCTGGTCACCTGACTCGAGACGCTCGCGCCAAGGAGCGTAAGAAGTACGGCCAGCCTGGCGCTCGCAAGCGTTTCCAGTACTCCAAGCGCTGAACCTTCAGACAACACCATCAGCACTTGGAATTCGCGAAGACGGCGCCTCGAAACGGGCGCCGTTTTTCATTTGTCTTCCCTTTTATCGATCGGCGTCTCCTAGATGCCTCCCGGCGTACCATTCGACTCAGAAAGCATCACCATGCAAGGACTCAAGGTTGGGATTGTTGGCGTGGCCGGCTACACCGGCGCCGAGCTCGTACGACTGATTGCGCAGCACCCCCGGCTGGCGCTTGAATGGGTCAGCGGCCACAGCACCGCTGGGCAGAAGCTAGGCGATGTGTTGCCTTCACTTTTTGGCGTGGGGGACTACGCGGAGCGCCTGATCGAAGACTTCGACGAAAGCCAGGTCCCTACCCTGGCCGAAAAATTGGATGTGGTGTTCACCGCCCTACCCCACGCCACCAGCGCCAAAGTGGGCGCCGCGTTCTACCGAGCGGGCCTGCAGGTGGTGGATCTATCTGCGGACTATCGCTTGAGCGACGCGGCCACCTATGAGCAGTGGTATGGGCAGCATCCTGAGAAGGAATTGATCAAGGCGGCCCGCTACGGCTTGGTGGAATGGCACCGAGACGAACTCAAGGACGCCAGGCTTATCGCCTCGCCGGGTTGCTACCCGACGTCCGCCATTCTTGCCCTTGGTCCACTGCTTCGAGCGGGTCTCGTCGAGACCGATGGTATCGTGATCGACTCCAAGAGTGGCGTGAGCGGCGCTGGCCGCAAGGCGAGCGCTTCGAGTCACTTGCCCGAATGCGCGGAAGGCCTGCGC
Organism: Polyangiaceae bacterium; assembly: GCA_050304975.1. GTDB lineage: Bacteria > Myxococcota_A > Polyangia > Polyangiales > Polyangiaceae > SZUA-265. The sequence goes on along the minus strand of JBNLEN010000083.1, from coordinate 707 downwards.
CCCTACAAGGTGGCCGGCGGCCATCGGCACACCCCGGAGATCGAACAAGAGCTGAGCCGCATTGCGGGAAGCCCGCTCCGGGTGTTGTTCACTCCCCAACTGGCTCCATTCAGCCGTGGGATCCTGACTTGCGCCTACGCTCGCGCGAAAGGCGACGTGACTCAGCAAACCGCCGTCAATTGCCGGGAAGCCGCCCGCCAAGCCTACGCCCAGGGACTAGTCAGCGTCTTGCCGGCCGGTAAACTCCCGGACACGCTCTGGGTTCGGGGTAGTGCACGAGCTTTGGTCGCCTATGAGGTGGACGAGCGCACGCAGACGGTGTTGGCTTTCTCTGCCATCGATAATCTGGCCAAGGGCGCTTCCGCCCAAGCAATCCAAGCCCTAAACGTCTCTCGGGGCTGGCCAGACGAGCTGGGTCTGCCCCTCGCGGCCCAATTTCCCTGAGCCGTCGGCCCCGTCTAGCCCCAGCTCAAGGAGTAAGTGCCGTGCCCGCCTTCAAACTGCGCAGCGACTTCACCCCGAAGGGGGACCAGCCTCAGGCTATCAAAGCACTGATCCAGGGGTTGCGTGAGGGCAAGACCATGCAGACCCTGCTGGGGATTACTGGCAGCGGCAAGACATTCACGGTCGCCAACGTGATCCAAGCCATGCAGCGTCCGACGCTGATCATGGCGCCCAACAAGACGCTCGCCGCGCAGCTCTACGGA
>JBNLEN010000082.1:0-28198 GCA_050304975.1 Polyangiaceae bacterium | reverse complement strand
GGATCGGTTCCCAGTAAGAAGGACAACCCGGCGGTCCCCATCAGCCCCGCTGAACAGATCGAGTCGACCCACCAGGCCTACGAAGCGGGCGCCGCGCTGGTGCACATCCACGTGCGCGACGCCGATGGTCAAGTCTCCTCCGATCCGGAGCTGTTCGCTCAGGTGCAAGCAGGCATCGAACAGCACTGCCCGGAGATGATCATCCAGCTGTCCACCGGCGGCCGCGGGCGGCAGTTGGAAGAGCGCGGGGCCATGCTCTATCTGCGGCCCGACATGGCGTCTCTGGCTACCGGCTCCGTTAACTTCCCAACGTCCGTCTACGAAAATCCCCCGGAGTTCATCCAGGGCTTGGCTCGACGTATGCTCGAGTACGAGATCAAGCCCGAGGTTGAGGTCTTCGATCTGGCGATGATGTACAACGCCGCCGCTTTAGTGCGCTCAGAGCTACTGAAAGCGCCACCGCACGTGCAGTTTGTTTTCGGGTTGAAGAACGCACTGCCGGCGCGCAAGACGATCTTACAATTCATGCTCGAAGAGCTGAACGAAATACTACCCGGCGCCACCTGGACTGCCGCTGGGATCGGCAGGCATCAGCTAACGGTCAACCATTGGGCGCTGGAGCTCGGCGGGCATTGTCGCACGGGCTTGGAAGACAACGTGCGTTGGGATCAAACACGTCTAGCCAGCAGCAACGCTGAGTTGGTAGAGCGAGTCGCGCAGCTGGCGGAACAATATGGGCGCAGCGTGGCAACCCCGGCACAAGCTCGTCAGCTTCTCGGACTTCGAAAAAAGCCATGATTGAAGAAACACTCGCCGAAGAACCAAGCGACCCATCCGCGCCAAGCGGACTATCGGACGTCACCGCGCATCTGCAGGGCTGCTCGCGCATTCTGGTGCTCAGCGGCCCAAGTCGGCGTTACGTGGATCGCCTGCTCGCTCAGTTGTCAGCGCAATTGCCTGAGGCAAGTGTACGCGTGTTCGACGGCGCGCGACGTCACGTACCCGCGGCCGTATTGACTGAAGCACTCGCGAGTTTTGATGATTTCAAACCCGACGCCGTGATCGCCCTTGGCGGCGGAGCCAGCATCGGACTGGGCAAAGCTCTGCGGCTCGAACGCTCTGGATTCCGGTTTGTGGCAATCCCGACCACGTACGCAGGCTCGGAATACACCTCTATCTACGGCATCACTGATGGGCAGCAGAAACGCACCGGCAGAGATCCGCGAGTCGTGCCTGACGCCGTGCTGCCCGACGTGGAGTTGACGCTCGAGATGCCCGCGCAACTCACCGCGACGAGTTTGCTCAACGCCCTGTCCCACCCGATCAGCAGCCTCAGCGCGGACTCGCAACGTGACGTCAAAATCGAAACACAAGCGCTCGAAGCGGCTCGCCAAGTGTTCCAGGCGCTGGAGTTGCTGACGCGGCTTCCCACATCACCGCGCGCTCGAACCAAGGCGCTCAGCGCCGTCAAGCTCGCCGCTGGGGTGCTGGAACGGGGACAACTCGGGGCCCATCATCAGCTAGCCCACGCACTGGGTGGACGTTTTGATCTGCCGCACGCAGAGCTCCACAGTGTGCTCCTACCTCAGTCAGTCGGGGAGCTGACGAGTAGTCAACCCCAGCTCGTCGACCGCCTGCAACAGGCTGTCGGTGTGGATGATCTGCCGGCCGCGCTGTTTGATCTGCTACGACGCGCCGGAGCAGCGACGTCTCTGCGCGCCCTCGGGGTGGAGCACTCATCGCTCATCCAGTGGCTGGAGCAAAACCCTCAGCCAAACCAGGACTTGATCATGAACACATTTCACGGCCGCCGCCCCAGCGCGGAAACGCGGCAAGAAGACTGGGGACTCCGCGAAAAGGTGGCCCTGCGCGGCCCGCAGCTCACGGACGCACGCCTGATCGTGCTGGCGATTCACGGTCGCGGCAGCTCCGCGGAGGAGATCCTTCAGCGTGCCAACGAGCTGGTGGGTGACCAGCCCGACGTCACCTTGGTCGCGCCTCAGGCCCCGAACAACAGCTGGTACTCCGGCAGGTACTCAGATCCGAAGGAAACCCTGGGCGGCGAGTTGACCGCGGCGCTACAAGATCTGGAGCAAGCGCTCGCGCGGTTGGGTGACAAAACCCCCGTGGCAGTGTTTGGCTTCTCCCAAGGGGGTTGTCTGGCTTTGGAGCTGATGGCTGCCCATGCCGGCCGCTTCCAAGCAGTGATCGCACCGAGTGGCGCCCGCATCGGCTCCCCGGAGACGCTGCCCGCGATTTCGGCCGATCTGAACGGCGTGCCGCTGTTGCTCGGCATTTCAGCACAAGACAGCTGGGTGGATCCCAAGCATGTGGAGGCCGCAGCCCAGGCGTTCTCCGCGGCCGGCGCCAAGGTGGAGCTGATCAACTCGCTCGGTGATGCCCATCGCTTCACTCAACTGCAGAAGATTCACGGGCGGGAGCTGCTGTTTGGCGCTCAGCACGAGCCGCATCTGCTGGCGGGCTACGGCAACGTTCACCAAGCCGAAGCCCTGCCGGGCGCATTGCCCAAGGATCAGAACGCACCCCGGCAGGCTCCCTATGGCCTGTATCCCGAACAGATCAACGCGGTTGGTTTCACTGCCCCACGCCACCAAAACCTGCACAGCTGGCTGTATCGCATTCGTCCGTCCGCGCAGCAGCGCCCGTTTTCCGCGCTGGAGCACCCCACCTGCAGCAACGACTTTGGACACTGCGCGCCCGAGCCCAATCTGGTCGGTTTTCGGCCATTGCCGCTACCTGCCGATGATACCGCGCTCGACTTCGTGGACGGCCTGTACACCGTAGGCGGCGCCGGCTCGCCGCGTCTCAGACGGGGATTTGCGCTGCATGTGTATACGGCCAATCGCAGCATGGATGATCGCGCTTTCTGCAGCACGGACGGTCATCTATTGATCTTGCCCCAGCTGGGCACGCTCACGCTGCTGACTGAGCTGGGTACGCTCAGCGTCTCACCAGGACAGCTAGCCGTGATCCCCAAGGGCATACGCTTCAGTGTGCTGCTCGACGCCTCAGCACGCGGCTACGTCGCCGAAGTATTCGGCCGTGCCTTTGAATTGCCCGAGCGGGGTCCAATTGGCGCCAACGGCCTGGCTGACGCGCGTCACTTCGTTGCGCCCAGCGTGTGGCACGAGGATCGAGTTTGTCCCGGCTTCCGCATCACCAACAAGTTTGGCGGCAAGTTTTACGAGGCCACCCAGGACTATTCCCCGTTCGATGTGGTGGCGTGGCACGGCAGCTGCGTGCCATATGTGTATGACACTGCGAACTTCTCGCCGGTTTCCAGCGTACGGATCGATCACGCGGACCCGTCCATCTACACCGTTTTGAGTGCGCCACTGGATGAGACGGGCGCCAACAACCTCGATCTGGTGATCTTCCCGCCTCGCTGGGACGCGACCCAGCACACGTTCCGACCACCGTTCTTTCATCGCAACGCCACCACGGAGTTCAACGGCGTGATCCGCGGCAAGTCGGGATTCCCGTTCGAGCCGGGCTGTTACTTCATGACGCCCAGCATGACCCCGCACGGGTCGGTCGCCGCAACGGTCGAAGCGAGCCTGGCGGCTAGCGATGAGCAGGCGGACAAACCGGAGCAGGTCGCCAAGCATTCTCTTTGGTTTCAGTTCGAGACCACGCTACCCGTTTCGCTCAGCAAACACGCGCAAAAGGCGGACAATCGCGTGGCTGACTGGCACGAGGTGTGGGGCAGCTACCGCACCCACTTTCGCCCCACGAAGTAGCTGGGCCAGGTAGCTACCAGCTGCTTAGCCGCTGATGGGAGGCAGCAAGCGCGCGACGTGCTGTTCGATCAGTTCCGGCAGACGCGCCCAAGGCTGCGCGTTCTTCTGAATTACGCGTTGAGCCGAACGCTGCAGCTGTTGTCGCTCAGCCTCGGTCAGAACCTTCGCCGTCGCCACCAGAACAGGAATATCTTTGAGCGTTTCATCCTGATGAAGCCGATCGAGGAACTCGAAGCCGTCCATCTCCGGCATCATCAGATCGAGCACGATCATATCCACCGGAGCTTCCGCCAGCCTCAAGAACGCTTGCTTGCCGTGCTCCGCCGTGACCGTATCGTAGCTGGCCCGCCTGAGCGTGCGGTCCAACATTGCTCTGGTCGGCTCATCGTCTTCAACCACCAGCACTCGCGGCCGCTCCGAGCCGCTTCGAGCGCGTTGGTTGCCAGTGTGCCGGTCCACTGCCTCCAGCAATATTCGCGGATCGACCGGCTTCATGAAATAGTCGACGGCACCCAAGGTTGTGCCGAGCTGCTCTTGGTCCATGATGGTCAACATCACCACCGGGATCTTGTTGGTTTCTGGATCCAGCTTGAGCGCACTCAGCACGCTCCAACCGTCCATACCCGGCAACACCACGTCCAATACGATCAGATCCGGCGGCGTCTCCCTGGCGATCGCCAGTCCCTCTTCGCCGCGCCGTACGCACTGCACCGCGTATCCTGCTTTGGTCAACCCTCGGGATAGTAGCTCCAGCATCGAGGCATCATCATCGATACACAGGATTCGCCGTGCGGCCCCAAGCGGGTTGGACGACGGCGGGATCGTGTGATGTTCCCTGAGGCGACGCGGCAACCGAACATGAAAGGTGCTGCCGCGATTGAGCTCACTCGTCAGCTTGATCTGACCGCCCATCATCTCGCAAAAGCGCTGGCTGATAGAGAGCCCGAGACCGGTGCCACCGTACTTTCGGGTCGTGCTGGCGTCTGCCTGGACGAACGGTTGAAACAGCTTCTCCTGTTGCTTTTCAGAGATCCCGATGCCGGAGTCACTCACCTCAAAGCCGATAGCTGGTTCATCGTCATCGAGCACCGTCACCCGCAGGGCAACCACGCCCTCGTCGGTGAATTTGATGGCGTTGCTGAGCAGATTCATCAGCACCTGCTTCAGCTTGCGTTTGTCCAAGCGCAGCTTGGGCGTTTCTTCGGGAACCTCGAACTCGAGCGTGATGCCTTTGTCTTTGGCACGTAGCGCAAACGTATCTCGAATCCCTTGCAGCAGCGGACCGACTTCGAACTCTTCGACGAACAGCTCCATGTGGCCGGCCTCGATCTTGGACAAGTCGAGGACATCATTGATCAGTTCGAGCAAATGGGCGCCGGAACTACGGATGCGCTCCAGGTCCGCGACCACATCACTCCGGCCGTCGTCTTCGGCATCCTCCTTCAACAGCTCACTATAGCCAATGATCGCGTTGAGCGGAGTGCGCAGCTCATGACTCATGTTCGCCAAGAATTCGCTCTTGCTACGGCTGGCCGCAAGCGCCGCATCACGAGCTTGACTCAGAGCCTGGTTGGTTCGTTCCAGCGCTTCCTCACGCTTGAGGCGCTCCGTCACATCGCGCTTGACCGCGACGTGATGAGTGATCTCTCCCCTTTGATTGCTCACGGGCGAGATCGTCGTCTCGAGGTATACCAGGTCGCCGCGTGTGTTCCGCGAGACGAGCATCCCTTGCCAGACTTGTCCCGCAGTCAGAGTTTCGTCAATCCGTTTGAAATAGCCCGGTTCGTGCGCTTCGCTGCGGATGAGCTTGGCCGGAGTCTGGCCGATGACGTCCTCGGGCAGAAAGCCCAGGATCTTGGTGAACGCCGGGTTGACGTACTGGTACACAGCCGAAGGATTGGTGATCTCCATGATGTCACCCGTCGCCTGGACGGCGGTCGCCAGCAGTCGCGCCCGGACTGCCGCGTCCGACTGCGCGCGCTCCAATGCCAAGCGGACCCGAGTGGCGATTTCTCCCGCCCGCGCCGGCAGCAGCACCACGTCGGCGATGTTCTCGCCAATACCGTCGGCCTCCTCTAGCGCGACCAGCGCAACGACCACGCAGTCGGAGCGCTCTTTGGCAAACTTCAAGGCGCGTGCTTTGCCTTCGACGATCGCCGCCCCGGCAGCGCCGGCTGCTTCCTGCTGGAGTTCGTACCCCGCTGACGTCAACTCGTCGACGGCGGCCGCCTTCAGCGCCGGATCCGAGACTTCGACGAGAACCTTCATGCTGCTGACTTTTAGCACAATTTGCGCGTTCCAAGCCCCGTTCGGGAATGCCGAAGCGCGGCGAGATTCGGAAACACAGAGGATGACTAAACCCGAGCTCAGGCTGTGGCCAAAAACAGGTCAGTCTCGATAGCGTGCGAGTAGGGGAACGTGAGACCAGACCACGCAGTGGACTACCCTCACCGCACAGCGGTTGCATCGATCCGCGCGTCCTGTGGGCGCCGCCGAAGAGTGCACGCGCTGCACGTGCACGCCGAGGCGCCGCGATCCAGCATGCGCCAAGGTCGTCTCACCCGGCGCACAAGGTGTCCGCCACGTGCGCCAAGGTCAGACATTCTCACGCCGTTCGCTCCTTTTTGCTACGCGTGGTCACTCTCTGCAACCTTATTGGGACTACCTGACGTTTCCCACGAGCACGACCGCGGCAAGGGTGTTAATTTTTCTGAACCAGTTGTCGGCCTCACACCACAGATCCGGCGTGCACGCAGTCAGCGTTCAGCAACAGGCCATGCCGCTGCAGGTGCTCTGCAGAGATGACCAGACCACCTTCGCCATGATCAAGAACATCTTGGTGGTTGTGGGCAGGGGAACTCAAGATCGCGCATCCGCTTTGAACGCCCGCCAGTGCGTGATTGAGACCGTTAACCAACACCCGCAAGGCATCGGCATCATCACGCTGTCTGACCCTGGTTCAACACCAGTGCCCGACGCGCGAGACATCCTATTGTCCACCTACAAGCAGCATGCAAAGGACATCCATGCGGCGCTGTTCGTATTGGCCGCATCCGGGTTCGAGGCCGCCGTTCAGCGCAGCATCATCGGCGCCGCGTCGCTGCTGATGAACCAGCGTGACCGCGTCAAGATCGTCAATCGCCTGACGGACGGTGCGGAGTGGTTCGTCGGCAGGTTACCGCGCACGGCCCAGCACGACAGCACCAGTGCTGCTGCGCTTGCCGGACTGGTACATCGCTTCGTCGAAGCCGAGCGCCTGGCAGGCTGAGCGAGCACCAAGTCGGCGCTCGCAGGCCTACGCGATGGCGCTACTCAGTGACCGCAAAGCAATAGAAGCCGCCGTAGCCGCCGCCGGAGCCGACGGTCGGCGTGCCGTTGCCTGCCTTCACCTCGGTGTCGATGCCCGGCGCGCAGCCGCCAGCCGTGTGCTCAGACATCCAATTTCGTCCATTCCTGTCTGAACGAGGCCAAGCATGACCGATGCGTGGCTCGCCATTGCCTTCCGCCACGTTGCTCGTCCAATCTTGACACGTGTCACCGATATCACCCATCAAGCGTCCTTGGGAGTCAGAGCCCGTCAGCATATCGTGGTTGTCGACTTGCGAGGTATCAGGGCTGACGGGACGCCCAAACTCGTCCGTGAACATCTCGGCCAGCTGCGGGTCGGCGCCCACAGGGCGTCCACCGTCCATGCCCTCTTCCGGCATCAGGCCCGCGACATCCTCAGCCAACAGGCGGTCGTTGAAGTCACGCCACGGGCCCTGGCCGATGCGCTCAATCGCGTGCACCGGGTTGCCATTGCCGTCGTCGGTCGCGCTCAGGAAGGCCCTCCAAACCTTTTGATCCGTCGGGTTGGCTTTCTTGGCGAGGGTGTCACAGATCTGATCCGCGCCTGCAAGGCCCCCCAGATCTCCACCAAAGCCGTTCTCTGGGTCCGGCGCGAGCTCGCGAATGCCTTCTTCACTGGTGGTGAAGAAGGTAAACCAAGGCATTTCATCCATGCCCTGTGGCTCTGGTGTTCCGCCGGCGCCGCCTTCGCCACCGCCAGCACCTCCACCCGCGCTGCCCTGATCCGGGTCACCGCCAGTGCCACCGGTCGGCGCACCCCCGGCTGCGTCTCCACCTGTGCCGCCGGCTCCTGCAGCCGGAACCATCATGTCGTTGGTCGGTGCGGGCCCGGGTTGCATGCCCAAGTCCATCATTCCCCCTTGAGGGATCACGCCATTGTCAGCGCCGCCGCTGCCAGCCTGTGGCCCCGGAGCGATCGGCATGTTGCCATCCTCTGTATCACCGCAACCAACCAGGACTCCGACAGACAGTAAGCAACCAAGACAACTCTTCACGCAGATACCCATGAGGAGGTTGGTAACCGCTTGACTCCTCCGCTTCCACTCGGCTGACACAATTTCGTCACAGGGACACTAACGCTAAAGCTGTTCACTCCAGGTAGAACAAGTCCCTTGAAAACTTCGAAGCCGACCGGCAAGGTCTGAGATCCGATCGCAGCTGGGCGCAGACCCCGGCAATGTGCTTTCCTGTTTGGGTCGGTTCGAACGCCAATCTCCGGAACTTTCACCGTGCTTCACCGCTACGTCCCCCTGCTGCAGTGTGCATTGCTAGCGATCGTGGGGCCTGGCTGTGATCCACCACAACATCTGCAACTGCTGTTTGGCGAACGCACTGAAGCATCCGCCGCGCGAGACGACGCGGGGGATGCCGAAGCCCCGAATGAGGGAGTTCCACCGCGTGACGCCTCCCCCGATAAGCCGGAGGCTGGCCGCGTGGACGCCGCCTCCAAAGATGCTGCCTCTGCGGACGCCGGCCCCACTCCCCCGCCAGCCCGAACGCATCTAGTCGTGTTGATGACCGTCGACGGCTTGGCTTCACGCTTTGTGACGGCCGACAAGACGCAGGCTGAACTGCCCCATTTCCAGCGCCTGCGAACCGAAGGACTCAGCACCATGCAGGCTCGATGCGACCCGGGATCGTCCTACACGATGCCCAACCACACGAGCATGATCACTGGTCGACCTGTCAGCGATCAAACAAAATTCGATCATCAGTTCGTGGTCAACTACGACCCCGGTGGGGATACGACCCTGCACTCATTCTCGGACGACAACGTCTACATAAGCAGCGTTTTCGATGAGGTGCACGATCGCGGTGGATTCGCTGCGCTGAGTTCGGGCAAGTCCAAGTTTGAGCTGTTTGCTCGCAGCTACGGAAGCGTTCACGGACGTCTCGACACGATCGGCGAGGACAACGGGCGCAACAAGCTGGATGCCTTTGAAATATCCAGCGATTCCGAAGAGTTGATGAACGGCTTCATCGCGCGTTTGAAGCAGGGAGTGCGCGCCGGTTCGGGACCAAACTTCGCCATGTATCACTTCCACGACACGGATACCGCTGGGCACAGTTACGGCTGGGGAAGCGACGAATACCTCGGGGCGGTGCGCCTGGCGGATGTCCTCTTGGGACGGCTCATGGAGGCGCTCGAAAGTTCGGACCCATTGCGCGGCGCCATCTTGCTCGTCACGGCCGATCACGGCGGCAGCGGCGCAGCACACGGTGATGGCAGCCTGCCAGAGGTCTTTCAGATCCCGTATTTCGTCTGGGGAAAAAACATGCCCCGAGGGGACCTTTACGATCACAGCCTGGGTAGTCGTGTCGATCCTGGCACTGAGTTGACTGGCGTTGACGGTGCTCCGGTACGCAATGGAGACAGCGCAAACCTCGCGTTATCGCTGCTTGGAGTGCTCCCAGTTCGGGGATCCTACTATCGGGGCTTCGAGGTCGGGCCACCCTAGGTAATCTGTAGGTGCGTGCACCACAGCCCCCAAATTCCTGCGCCAAGAGAGGCGTTCCATACCCGCTGTAGTCTTGCCTCAAATGCGTAACTACCCGAAATACAAAAGGTTGCGAGAAAATGTGACGGAACGGTTACAGACCTGCAGCAGGAACCCCGCCTGTGGGGATATGAATATCAGGTGACCGAATACCAAGCATCAAACTTGCCGGCGCTGCTTAAACTTGCAGCGGTCGTGGCCATGTCGACCGCCTCCGCTGCTTGCGGCACCCCGGACGACGACAAGGGCCGCGGATTGGTCACGCGTGGCCGCGCGCCGCGAACAACGGGCGCAACTGGCTCTCCGAGCATCCAGCTGGAGGATGTGCCCCCGGAATCGAGACGACGTACCAGATGGACAACGGCACCGCCACCGTCGGCTCAGGTGGTGGCTATGGTGGCATCTACTGTTTCGCACTGAGCGAGTAAGGCAAATGAAGAAGACAATAGTGTGTTGTGCCGCCGCAGCGTTGCTGCTGGCTTGTGGAGGCGATGACTCCAACTCGGACCCGGAAATGCCCGGGCCCACCCCTGACGATACGGCGGATGACGTGCCGGCGGACGACGACGACGTGCCAGCGGACGACGTGCCGATGGATGACGATGTGCCGATGGATGACGACGTGCCGATGGACGACGACATGCCCGCCGACGATGAACCCGGCGGCGACGACTTGGCGCCACCACCAGATGTCTCGGATTTGTCCTACGCGCCGTGTGCGCGTGACCAAAAGCTGGGCAACATCACGGTCGAGCTCGCTGAAGAGTTCACTGGGGTTCAGGGGCAGGTGCTCGGCGCCGTGGTGGAAACCAACATCCCCGAAGAAGTCGACAGCGCTGGCGAATGTCGCTTGCTGCGCGGCGTGAATCTGTTTTGCGACCCCGCGTGCGCTGGCGGCGAGACTTGCAGCGCCGACGGCAGCTGCGTGCCCTACCCCGAGAACATCAGTATCGGAGACATCTCGATCGCCGGGATGAAGGACGACGTCGCGATCGAGCCTCGCGCGCCAATCAACCTGTACACCAACACTGGCACCCTAACCCACCCTGGTTTCGATCCCGGCGGAGTTCTCTCTCTGTCCGCTGCCGGCGGCGATCTAGAAGCTTTTGAACTGCACATCATGGGCATTGCCCCCCTCGACATCAGCAAGGACCCCGTACCGGTCGCCTCGGGTGAAGACACCGTCGTGACCTGGCAAGCTCCGGACGAGGCTGGCGCAGCCATGGTGCACATGGAGATGAATGTGAACAATCACGGCTCGTTGTTGGCCTGGCTCGAGTGTGACGTGCCTGATACCGGCAGCTACACCATTCCGGCAGCGCTGGTTGATCAACTGATCGAGCTAGGGTCGTCCGGGTTTCCGACGCTCTCAATCAGCCGCCGCTCAGTGGACTCTGCGGAGCTCGCAGCTGGCTGCGTAGAATTCGAAACCGTCTCAGGATTCGACCTGGACGTCGCGATCGATGGACTCGTCTCCTGCACCGAGGACGGCGATTGCGCCGACGGGCAAACTTGTCAGGGGGACCTAACATGTCAATGAAACTTCGCTCCTTTGGACCCGGCCTTGCGCTCTGCGTGAGCTGGACGCTATTCGCCTGCGGGAGCACCGATGACCCGGTCGATCCGGACAACGACGAGCCGGTGCAGGAATGTGCCCTGGATCCGGACGATGATGCCCCGGAATTCGTCAAAGAGATCGGCTGCGCCAAAGACTTCAGGATGATGGCGTCAGTGCCCGCAGACGCGAGTATCCCTGGCGCGCGCTCGGTCAAGTCGATCGTGGACCGCGTCGACGATGACGCGCTCTACTTCCAGAACAGCAAACAATACTCAATCCATTGGGAGTTCGTGTCCGAGCATCTCTCCGGCGGCGACTTGCCCGTCGTGCCAATGCTCTCGGAGTTCAACACGACGGAGTATTATTCGCCGAATCGACGCTTCATCCTAGGAGCCCTCACTCACTATGAGGGGCCCGACCGCTACTGCTATGAGATAGCCCCGTACGACGCGGCCACTCCGGAGATGGTGGAAACCGCGTACAACAAGATCAAAGAAGCCACGTATTTGGGTGATGACCTGTGCTTCCACCCAACCTCGCAATTGGTTGAGTCCTCCGTCAAAGATACCGAGTTGAACCTCGTCACGACCGACGAGCTATTCGCGGACATCGACTATCAGCCGCTGAACTTTGCTGAGAGCTACGGCAAGCTGAAGTTCACGTCAGCCAAAGACCTGGAGACTGAGTACGTCACTTTCCGCGACATCGTGGTGCTGGATGCCGTACCCAACGACATCTCCGTCACACTCGGGATCATCACGGCCGATTTCCAAACTCCGCTGTCACACATCAACGTGCTGTCTCAAAATCGCGGCATTCCGAACATGGCGCTGCGTAACGCCTTCGAGGATGATGAGCTGCGTGACCTGGACGGCAAGTGGGTGCGTCTGAAGGTGGGCGCCTCCGACTACGAGATTGAGGAAGTTGACAAGGCGGAGGCCGACGCTTGGTGGGACGAAAACAAGCCGGGTGAGGTGCAGGTCCCGGGGATGGACCTAGACGTAACTGACTTGCGCGACATCACCGAGACCGTCGACGTCGAGGCCCACGACGGCGACCTACTGGCAGCCATCAAAGCGGGCACGCGCGCCTTCGGTGGTAAGGCTGCCAACTACGGCGTCTTGGCCAGCATCGAGGACGTCCCCGTTCCCAAAGCTTTCTCGATCCCGGTCTTCTACTACATGCAATTCATGGAGCAGAACGGCTTCGACAAACGGGTCGAAGAGTTGCTGGACGATCCAGACTTCCAGGACAGCGCCGACGTGCGCGATGAAGCGTTAGCCAAGCTGCGCGAAGACATGATGTCTGCCCCGGTGGATCCTGACTTCGAAGAGATGCTGATGGCGAAGCTGGACGCGGAATACAAGGGTATCCGCATGCGCTTCCGCTCCAGCACGAACGCCGAGGACCTAGATGGCTTCACCGGCGCTGGTCTGTACACGTCCAAGAGCGCCGAACCGGGTTCGGACGACCTGGTCCTGGACGCTATTCGCGAGGTGTGGGCGAGTGTTTGGTTCTTCCGCGCGTTTGAAGAGCGCAGCTACCGCAGCATCGACCACACGGCCGTCGGCATGGCCCTGCTCGTGCACAACTCGTTCCCGGATGAGGAAGCCAACGGTGTGGCGCTCACCAACAACCCGTTTGATCGTTCCAACCTCGAGCCGGCATTCTACATCAATGTCCAGCTAGGAGAAGCGTCCGTCGTGCATCCGCCGGTGGGAGTCAGCACTGACCAGTACCTGCATTACTTCGACTCACCGGGACAGCCCATCAGCTACATCTCTCATTCGAACTTGATTGAAGAAGGCACCACGGTCATCACTACCAAGCAAGCGCACGAGCTCGGTCAAGCGTTAGACAAGATCCGCAAGAAGTTCGCCCCTGCCTACGCGCCAGACAAGGCCGGCGCCTGGTGGGCCATGGACGTCGAATTCAAGTTCGACGGCGAGCCGGGAGAGACTCCGGCTTTGTTCGTGAAACAAGCGCGTCCGTACGGAAACCGCTGAATGAAACCCCCCGTGCTCATCATCAGCGCGTGCTGGTGCTGCGTTCTGCAGTTTGCGGGCAGCGCCTGGGCAGTGCCGGAGGCTCCAGCAACCGCTGAAGTCGCGCCGGTAGCCACGGCACCCGCGACGCCTCCCACGACCGACGAAAAGCCCGAGAAAAAGGACAAGTATCCAGAGTTCTCAACCTCCGCGCGATTGATGACCGGTTTTGAGCACAATCGCGTGCGCCCGGACGCAAGCCAAGGAGTCACCGACTTCGAAGAGACCGGGTTCTTCGTCCAGCAGGCACGCGTCAAACTCAAAGGCAAGCTGAACAAGCTGGCCAGCTTCAACTTCAGTGCTGATCTGAGCGACGGAATCAACCCAGCGATCAGCGCCGTCGATTTGAAGCAGCCTGAATACATGCGCAACGCGTTCATCAACCTGAGATTCCGTCGCGCGCTCCAGCTCAGGCTTGGACACTTCAAGCGCCCGTACTCGAGGTTGGAGCTGCGTGGCGCAGGTGACCTCCAAGTGCGCGGCCGTGGTCTGATAAACGACCTCGCGGTCGAAGACTCTCGCTGGGGAGGGCGCGCGTTGGGCATGATGTTGCATGGCAAGTTCAAACACCCACGCTTGAGCTGGTACCTCGGGGTGAGCAACCCAACTTGGGAGGCAGATCTGACTCGCAAGGGTATCGATGTCCTAGGACGCGTCACCTACAACCCCCTGCGCTGGCTTTCCCTGGGAGTGGGCGGCGGACACAAGTCGGTTGAGTTGGCCAACCAACAAGTCCAAACCAACGCCGGCACGTTCGACGTCGAAATCAAGCACAGCGGGTTCTACTTCATGACGGAAGCCCAGCTGGCCCAGCTCGCCTTCGAACTCGATACACCCACCGGCTTTGGTTTCGTTGCTCTCACCAGCTACGACATCAAACTCACCAAGAACTACACGCTGCAGCCAGCGTTGTTCGGTGAGTACGCAGACGCGCATAGCGAATTCACGGAGACGGAGGCCATTCGCACTGTGGCCGGCATCAACTCCGTGCTCTTCGAGCAACTGCGCATCATGCCCCAGGTCGAACTGATCCGTCCGCTCGGTGACGTGTCGGCGCTCAACCCTTGGCTTAACACCACCGCTTTCTACCTGTTGGTCTCACTCGAGGTTTGAAGCCATGCATCCCATGCTGCGCCGCCTGTACCGAATTCGCCCTTTGGCAGCCATGTTCCTGTGCCTGCCCACAGTACTGCTCTGCGTGTGGTACACCTGGCGCACCTACGCTGAATTGGACGCCTATCGCCGAGCCGTCGAGTCCGATCAACCGATCACGGCTGAGCTGTTTCACATCCAGCTGCATGACGTACTGCGCAAAGACTGGCGGGCCATTCGCATGCCCCGCAACATGGCGAAGAGCAAACTCGAAGTCTTTCAGGTCAACATCGACAAGGACAACCTGCGCACGCTCTACGAAGGCGCCGAGCGCGAAGAGGAACGCCCGTACGCCGAGGCCAAATTGGAGCTTGGGCACGAACTGCAAAAGGTCCGCGTCAGGTTGCGCGGCAACCGACATTGGCATCTGCTGGGGCCCAAGAAGTCGCTGAAGTTCAAGCTCCCCAAAGGCGAGCTGTACCGCGACCACCGCGTCTTCAACTTGATTGCCGACCCAACACCGCTGGTAGTCGGTGAGCAGCTAATCCTCGACTACGCGCACGATCTGAACGTCCTGACCCCTGAGTCGCGCTTCGCGCGGCTGCGCGTCAACGCCGCTGACCTGGGTGTTTTTCACTTCGAAACCCAACCCGACGAGAGTTTGCTGCGCAATCATCGTCGCATCCCAGGCAGCATCTATTCCGGGAATCTGCCTCCATCTGCCAAGACGCATGAGCTTTGGGAGAGTGACGCACGATGGAAGAAAGTAGCCAGCCGCACCGACAGTGAAGAAGACGAACGGGACACCAGCGATCTCAAGCGACTGCTCGACATGGTCTCCAACGGCAGTCATCGCGCCTTCGCTGACTTCACGACTCATGAGGTGGACACCAAGGCCTTCATCAACTTCGATGTCCTAGATGTGGCATTCGGCGGTGACCAGCATGACTTTCGCGAGAACCACAAATACTACTTCGATCCGTATCGCGGCCGCTGGGAACCCATCGCTTGGAACTTCCGCGGCTTTCGCGACGACAAACAATTCAACCTGGTCGACAACCCCATCACGCTGCGCTTGAAGCTCACGCCTGGCTACCTGACCGAGCGGGACCGTCGCCTGTATGAATTCCTGACCAATGAAGGCGCGCCCAACCGCGTGGAGCAACGAGGGTTGGAGATGATGCAGAAGCTCGCTCCGGACCTGCGCACAGATCCCCATTGGTACGCCTACCACCTGCTGCTGCGTGTCGATGGCTTTCAGCGACGCATGATGCGTCCATTAGATATCCGGCGTGCAGCCACCGTCTTTCGCTCGGAAATGGCGACCTACCGCTACCGCCACTCGCAGCTGACCTATGCGCTCGAGGCGAATCCACTCTTCGTCAACTGGCAGCGGACCCCGCGGCAGGTGGATCCGCCGCTGGCCGCCACCGACACGGGCCCGGACATCCTCAATCAAGAATACGGGCTCGACTTGGTGATCGATGGCCGAGGCGGCGCCAGTTTGACAGCGCTCGCCGTGCATTTCGAAGACCACTGCGAGCAACCACGCTGGCAACTTCAACGCGGTGAAGAGCTGTTGAGTCGCGTCTCCAAAGATGACCACGCCAGCCTCGAGCAGCCGCTCGCGCTGTGGCCCGGGGTCGAGCTGATCGAGCGCGAAGATCCTGGCTCTGGTCGTGGCAAAGTGCGCAGCGCGCTGCGGCCCATCCAGTACTCGCTCCAACTGCACACCAACTGTGCGGTTCGTGACATCCAGGTTGAGGCACGCCACCTCGCCACTGGCGCTCGGATCTTTGGGCAGCCCGCCAAGCCGGAACAACTGAAGCTCGCCAAGCGCAACGCCGATCCGGACGCCGTGCCCAAGCTGGAACCAGGCACGCGCTCCGCACACCCTTGGGACTTCGACGTTCCGCCATCAGATGCGGTCGTTCTCGGCCCGGGCGAAGTAGTCGTCAACGAAACGCGCGTGTTTGCTCCAGATCAGACGGTCCAAGTGCAACCCGGCACGACGTTTAAGTTCGCCCCCTCAGCCTCGTTGATATTCCTGGGCAAAGTGAACTTTGCCGGCACCGACGATGCGCCGATCGTGCTTGAGGGGCAAAGTGAACTGCCGTGGGGCGGCCTGTCAATCCGTGGTCTCGGTGCGACAGGCTCTCACCTCAAACACGTGCACATCCATGGCGGCACCGTACCGGCATGGCGGAACGTCTCGTTTGCGGGCATGCTCAGCATCAACGACACCAGCGACATAGAGATCGAACACTGTCAGTTCGGTGACAACTCAGGCAAGGGCGACGTCGTTCACGTCGCCTACGTCGATGGCCTACGCGTCACCGACTCCACCATTCACGACGCCGCAGCAGACGCCTGGGACTTGGAGTTCTCGAAAGGTGAGCTGCAAAGAGTCCAGGTCAAGAACATCGGCGATGACGGCTTGGACACGATGGGATCCAACGTCCGCGTCTCAGACAGTACGTTCATTGACTGCGCCGGGAACGGCCTTTCGGCAGGTGAGCAAAGCAAAGTGTTTCTGCGCTCCAGTTTGATCGCCAACTGCAAGACCGGGGTACTCGCCAAAAACGACTCGAAGGCAGATCTTGCCAACAGCGTCCTGTTCAACACCGCCACCGGGGTTCGAGTCTACACGCGCAGCGTGCGCTACTCCGGCGACAGCCGGGTCGTTGGCGACGAGGTATTTGTGGCCAACGCAGAGAAACCGGTCGATCGCCAAGACAAGAAGAAAGACGTGCTCGACCGCGGCAACGTGCACTTGAGCTTGCCACCACCAGGGGCGCAGCTGCACCTGCTGCGTAACGTATTGAACCTGTCTCAGTGGGAGCAAGTCGCTCCGATGATGGCGCAGGCAAACCACAACAAGGTGAGGGCCAACTGAAATGACACGCCGGACCCGAATGCCGAGCGCGGGCTTCGTCGCCGTCTGCGGAACCTTCGTCGCCATGTTGGCCTTCTTTGCCTGGGGCTTCCGCCAGCCAGAGCTGGACCGCGTCTGGTGGCTGCACCACGAGCTCAAAGTCGGAGCGATCACCGACCTGGCACAGGACGATCAACAGCTGCTACGCCGCAACATGCGTAAGCATCCAGAGCTCGCGTCTGCCCTTCTGGGTGAGGTCGAGGTCGGTTTGGTCAGCGCGCACAACTGGCAAGGTTGGCTGGAGGTACCGGGTGCGACCTTGGTCAGGGCGGCAGACGCACAAGGTTGCAGAAAGATAACCCTGGACGTCCACACCTCACCAGAATTGTTGCCCTTTCAAATCGACTTCAACGGCGACGACTGGAACCAGAAACTGGAGATCAGTGGGCGAGGACGGCAGGAGTTGGAACTACCCCCGCTCGGTGAACGCTCCGAACTGGTGACGGTACAGTTCAAAGGCCACGACTTTCCGAAAGACCCGGCCAAGATCGGGGTCAAATTGGAGGTACATTGCTCGGGGCCAGCGGAGGCGTCTCTATGATCCGACGCTTCAACCGCTATGAACTCAAGTATGTACTCCCCCTGACGCAGTGCGAAGAAATCATCAATGACCTGAAGCTACAGTTATTGCCCGACGAACACGGCGGCGAAGAGGGCTACAAGATTGTCAGCCTCTACTATGACAGCCCCGACTTGACGTGTTTTTGGGCAAAGGTTGAAGGCATTCGTTTTCGCCGCAAAGTACGCTTGCGAATCTACCCCGGAGATGACATCTCGAAGGTCGACAAGGGCTTGGTGGAAATCAAGCAGCGCGTCAATCGCACGGTCCAGAAACGTCGCCTGGTGCTTCCCCTGGAACAGGCGGAGCAGCTGTGCGCTGGAAAATTCGATGCGTCCGGTCTGGACAACCTCGATGCACAAGTCGCTGAAGAAGTGACATTTCTTGTCGACTCTTTGCACCTACAACCGACTGCGATCACGGCTTACCACCGCAAAGCCTGGATGGGAGAACTGGAGAACGCTGGCCTGCGTGTGACCTTCGACATGCATGTCAGCAGTCGCATCAACGAACTTCGTGTCAACGCGGACGCCCCAAACACTCTGATCCTCGCGCCTGATTGGGCCATCATGGAGGTCAAAGCCAATGAGACTGTGCCTGACTGGCTAACGAGTCTACTTGGCAGGCACCGCTGCCAACTGCGCCGCGTCAGTAAGTACTGCGCGGGACTTGCTCATTTACATCAACTCAACGTATTGCCGTTCACCATCGGCCCCGGTAAACGTGAAGCATTAGCCCCTGGGGTTGGCGAAGTCATTGAACTTCCCAAGCCAGAACCAGCAACAAGCCACAAGACAGACAATGGACGAGCTACTCAAAGAACTTGAACGCGCAGGTGACCTTTCACAAAGTCTAACCTTCTTCGACGTCACCGCGTCGTTGCTACTCAGCCTGGTATTGTCCCTAGTGGTCGGCTGGGTTTACAAATTCACGCATCGCGGCATTTCGTACTCTCAGTCGTACGTGCAAACGCTGGTGATCATGGGCACGGTGGTGTCGCTGATCATGCTGATCATCGGCTCCAACATTGCACGAGCGTTCGCGCTAGTCGGCGCACTGTCGATCATTCGCTTCCGAAACGCGATGAAGGAAACCCGTGACGTTGGCTTCATCTTCCTGGCGATGGCTATCGGCATGGCAGTGGGCACGCGTTTCTACGCACTCGCCACGTTTGCAACGGCTGTGCTCAGCTCGTTCATCGTGTTCATGACCAAGCTCAACCTGTTCAGCAAGGAAGTCACCGAACGAATTCTGAGAATTCGGTTTCCGATTGATCACGACTTCGAAGCCGCCTTTGAAGACCCTTTCCGCAAGTATCTGGATGAACATCGGATGATTTCACTCGAAACTGTTCGTGCCGGCGTGCTCCAAGAAGCCGTCTACTCCGTGGTACTGAAAAAGAGCTCGTCCCCGCGCGAATTGCTGGAAGCCATCCGGACCCGGAACGATAATCAGAAGGTGACGCTGGTCTTGGGCCAGCAGGAGGTCGATCTGTGAATTCGGTAATGTGCATCGCCGCCCGCGCTGTTGGGCGCACCACCATGGCCGCTTTCAGCGCCTTATCGATGCTCGCGTGTGGACAAACGGCGCCACCTGATGATTCCGACGATGCCGCCAACTACTACCCGCTGGTCGACGGCGCCACCTGGACTTACCGCCACTCGAGCAACGGGGGGTGGGACGAAACCATCACGGTCGAAGAAGATGAGCTCGACGGAGAGACGGTGTACATCTTTGAGGACACCCCAAATCCGGACAACGAGCGATCGGTAGCGACCATCGCGGAGACCGATGACGGGATCATGCGCATTGCGCGCAAGGTCTACTCCACTGAAAACTCACGGGACGAATTGCTCTTCAGCGTTGAATACGATCCGGGATTCCTACGCTTCGACCCAGCCTGGCTCGATAAAGAAGAAGGGTTCAAAGAGACGCGCGACTACGTGCGTCTCGAGACGGACGCGGGTCAGGAGCCCGACGATCCGGGTGACCGCGAGCACTTCTATACCGTTGAATCACTGTCGGAAACGGTCGTGACGGACGCAGGCACATTCCGCAATTGCATCCGCATACGCCGACGGCGCAATTGGCAACTGGCTGACACCACCGCCGCGGACGCTCAAGAGAAGCTCTTCTACTTCGCGCCCGGGGTCGGCAAAGTCAAAGAAGAGAACCTGACGAAGGGCAACACCGAGGTGTTGTTGGATTACGATATCCCCTCCGCCGACTAATTCTTCTTTGCTCCGATGTCGTTGAGAATCGCCGCGAGGTAACACAACCCGGCAAGGATGCCGAGGGCGTGCCCCAGCGACATCGAGGCGATCACCAACAAGGGCTTCGGGTAGAGGGTGCCCAACACCATGATCGCCAGCGCGACCAGTCCGATGATGGCGCCGCCATGAACGCCCCAACTGGTCAATCGGCGCCGCAAGCGCACGGGAACTGACTGCCGCTTCGGCGCGGGCGGCCGATCAGACTCGCTGGACTGGGTGGGATCAGTGGACATGGCTCACCTCATCCATGGCTTGACTCGGCTTGCTGAAAGGATGGGCGAAACCGTGACAACCGCCGCTGGCGCAGCTGACGTCGTTGTTGTCGAGCTGGGTCTTGAGTGAACGGTGCTCCGGCACCTTCTGCCAGTCTGCGAGCAACCCAGAGTGGCACTGACGGCAGTTGGTGTTGTCATACGGCTTGTACAACTTCAACCGACTCAGCGCCTGCTCCGGCGTCTGCTCCAGGTAGCCGCCAGTGTAGTAGTGAAGCACGTGCTTCATGCCGTTCAGCTTGGTGACGGAGTAGCCAAGCATCCCGTAGTCCGCATGACACACGTAGCAGTTCCGATCGCCGAAGAAAGGATTGCGAGCGTGGCGCGCTGCCAAGGAGTTGCTCTGAGGATCACTGGCGTCTGCCACATGGATGGACATCACGTGGCAGTCCCCGCAAAAACTGCGCTTGGTCGTGGTCTTCAACCCGTGCGCCGTGCTGAACACCGCCGCCAACAACGGAAACAATCCGAAACCCAGTGCCAAGATCAGCTTGTTTCGATAGTCGATTGGCGGTTGGCGAATGAGCTGGCGCAGCAGGACCAACGCCGCCAGAGCCGCGAACAGCAAACCAGACGCACCGACTAACGACATCCGTTCCTCTCCAGTGCGCGTGCAAAACGCGCGCCCGCACCCGCCGGTGACACGACTGAAACACGGAAAGGTCTCCGCTGGATGACGAGCTGCGTGGACATGCGCGGCCGCAATGTGCGAAACGATTCGTGTGAAGTCAAACCTACCGAGCTGGTTCTTGGCCTTGACGCTAGCCGTCACTGCCGCGCTGGCCTGCCTCGGTGAGGACCCAGAGCCGCGCGATACTCCCAAACACCAGCAAGTTCCGCCCAGTTGGTCCCAAGCCCGGCTCTCACCTGGGCACCAAGTTCACGTCACAAAGAAGGGCCTCGAATGTGTGGCCTGCCACGCTCTCGACCAAGGCTTCACTAACCCTGGCACAGAACCTTGCGCCAAGTGCCACGCCCAACAAATGGGGGTCCAGCACGGCCAGGGGGAGGCACCGGAGCCAGCCGCGGACCTGCCGGAAGTGCACGGGCAGTCGCGCTGCGTCACCTGCCACGTGTTCGAGACTCCCAAAGGAGAAGTAGACGCCGGAGCCAAACCCAGCTTCGAAGACTGCAGGAAGTGCCATCAACCCGGTGCCACGCACACGAAGCTCGCTCCACCGGGCGCAGCCCACACCACCGCCGATTGCCTGGCATGCCACCAGCCTCACAAGTCTCCTGCGGTTGAAGCCAAAGGCTGCGCGGAGTGTCACGAAGCCGTTCAGACCGCGCACATGGCTGGACACAACAACTCCCAGGCGCCCCACGCCTGCGCCGATTGCCACCGCGACGCGCACGCCAGCGCCAAACAAACTGCCGCCTGCGAGCAGTGTCACCAAAGCGAGCAACACCAGGAGAAACAGCCCCAAGTGTCCGCCGCGGCGACCTTCGGCACGGCGGAGGCGGGACACCAGTGCACGTCTTGTCACGCGCCGCATGCTTTCGGCAAAGCGGCCGCGAAAGACTGCGGCGAGTGTCACTCCGGATTGTGGACCCTGAAAAGCAAGGGCAGGGGCCCGGGCCACAACAGCTGCCAAAGCTGCCACCGCCCCCACGACGTCCGTGGTTCTGCCCAGCAGAGCTGCGGCGGCTGCCATTCAAAGCTGAGCAATGAACACCCGCGCACCCGCAGCGCGAACGGCTGCGGCGACTGCCATCGTATCCACGCCACTCACGGCAGTGAGCTGGTGGGCTGCGCCAGTTGCCACGCCAAAGTCTCGGTAGGGCCGTTCCCCCACGGCCAGGGGCTGGAATGCGAAAGCTGTCACCAACCACACCACTTCAAGAGCGCTGCCCACGGTCGTGACAAGTGCGAAGCCTGCCATGCGACGCAATTCACAGCCGTAGCTGCACTCCCCACTCACGGCGCTTGCGCCAACTGCCACGCCGGCTTGCCGCACAACCTGCAGCCAGCCAACACGGAGTGCCAGGGTTGTCACCAAGTGCAACACGGGCAGCTGGTGAAGGGGCACGACCGATGCCAGGCCTGCCACGCGCCCCACGGCGGCGAGCTCACCCAAGACTGCCGCTCGTGCCACGCTGAGCAACACAACACTGCGCCGGCTGGACATCAACGCTGCACCAGTTGCCATCAAGGCCATAGCGGAAAGCTCCAGCCAGGAGCTGAGTGCGGCAGTTGCCATCAGACTCAGTCACGCGGCCCACATCAGCGAGTGAGCGGCGGCTGCAACGCCTGCCATCGCCCCCACGGGCCCAACGGCACGTTCCCCACTCCCAGCTGCGGCAGTTGCCACCAGCCGCAGAAACTCGGCGGCCTGCACGTCGTCAAAGAACATCAGCGCTGCGGCGATTGCCATAGCGCCCACGACAAGCTGCTGGACAATCCACGTGAGCGTTGCCTCAACTGTCACGACAAGCAGCGCCGCGAGCATTTTCCACAGGCCAAGCGCTGCAGCGGCTGCCACCTGTTCGGCAAGTGAGGGGCCGCCCCCTCTGAGGCTGAACAACTCGCCTACTCGCGCACGAAGAACGTCACGCTGCCGTCGATGTGGCGCTCCGGGTGCAGCACACGGTTGCCCTCGCCAAAGCTCTGATGACAAGCGCCACAGACTTCTACGTCCAGCTGCGGGTGCGGCTCCGGCGGGGGCATTCCGTGGCAGCTTTGACAGCTGGCGGCACTATCCGAAGAGTCCGTCCATTGTGGGCGCGTATGGCTGCCGCCCGAGGGGCGTCCGCCGATGAAGCTGTCCCCGTGGCAAAAAGTCTGAGCGCAGCCGCCCTCACGATATTCAGGTTCAGCCAAAAAGGCCGAGGCTGGCCCGGCGCCGAATTGCACCTCAGCGGGCAGTGCCGTATCCAGATGACCCGGGCTCTGCGTCTCGGTCGGCACCAGGTGGCACTCCCCGCACTGCAGCGGACGTGACCGACCGTTGCCCGTCAGGTGAGCGCGATGCGCGCCAACTCCCATGGCAGAGGTATCGGTGTTTCCCATCAGATCTGGAGGAGGCGCGGGGTCTCCATCGGCGCCGTGACAGGCGTCACACGCTTCAGGCACGTCCACGTCGACCTTCCCGTCCACGTGGCGTTGGCGATCGCGGATGGTGTTGTTCGCTGCCACGACCTCAGCATGACATTGCCCGCATTGCTCAGATTGTGGGTGCGGCTCCGGTGGAGGCATGCCGTGACAACTCGCGCAGGACAGGCTGCCCAACTGGTTCGTCCAGGTGGGTGAAGTCCCATCGCCGAACGAGTGACACCAGCTGTTCATGCAGCTGCGCTCGCTCCGCTTCCAGCTCGGTGAGCTGTCGTGGGCAGCCGCTACCCCGACGAACTGCACCTCTGCTGGCAGAGCATCCAGATGTCCCTCCGCCCCGACTTCTTCGGGTACGAGGTGACACTCTTCGCACTGCAGCGCACGACTGAACTCACCCCCGGTCAAGTGCACCTGGTGCGCGCCGACGCCCACTGCAGTGGTGTCTGTTTCTCCGTCCAGCGCGCGCGGTGGAGCGGCATTGTCCTCACTTCCGTGACAGCTGCGGCACCCGGGATCTTCGGCCTCTACCTTGCCGTTGACGTGCAGCGCGGCAGCGATGATGTGCTGCTGCTCGTCCACCACTTCGGCATGACACGTGGAACACTGACTGGATTGGGGGTGAGGCGGCTTTGGAGGAAGCCCATGGCAGCTGCCACACGCCTCTGCTGATGTACGCGGCCTCGTCCAGCGCGGTCGATCAGCTCCGTGACAGTACGTGTTCGAGCAGCGACGCGTCGCGAAGTTGTATTTGGGCTCCTGCTCGTCATGACTGGCAAGCTGTCCAAACGTCAGCTCTGCCGGAAGGTCGCTGTCGGCGTGGCCCGGATCCCGGGTGGACTTGGGCACCTGATGGCACTCTTCACACGCCACCGCGGCGTGGGTCTCCGAGGCGAACAGATGCTGCGCGTGAGCCCCAACGCCCGGATAGGACGTATCTTGGTTGCCAAACAAGTCGCTTGGAGGCGCTGACTGAATGAGTTCGTCCGCAGAATTGGAGACGCTGCCATGACAAGCCACACACTGCGGCGCGGCTGGCTCAGGCTCACGACTCTCGAGACAGCCAAGCGGCAACACGCCAGCCAGCGTCATGCCCGCCGCCACTAGCGAGCGGGGGATCCGTGCCGTCCAGCTGTGCTTCGGCTCAGCGCACATGGCAATACCTGCACATTTCCGCGTCCGGCGTGCGTGAACTTCGCCAACCTCTAGGATGTGGGTTGCCGCCGTGGCCTCCGACCGCGTGACAGCGGATGCAGTTCGTCGCCGGTCCTTGATCGTGACAGGCCGCACAAGCCAACAGATCACGCCTTGCCGCACGTCCGTGGAAGTTGACGGACGCGGGATTGCCTCCGACCCATTCGGGCGGATGCGGGTTGCGCGCGTTCAGCGCGTTGCCGCTGACCCCGCGCTGCACGTGGCAGGAGTCGCAACTGGGAACGGTGTGGCAGGTCAGGCAGCGCGCTGGCTCGGAACGAGCGGCCATGGCATGCCGCGAAAGAAAATCTGGCGGATGGATGGAGTCGCTATCCCGCTGCAGCAGCTCGGGGTGTTTTTGCGCAAACGACAGTGGTGCCGTCGCGTTGTGGCAATCGTCACACTCTTTTTCCGCATGACACTGCGCGCAAGTCGACTCGAGCATCCGCGCTTGCTTACCGTGCTGACGCATGAAGGCGCCATCGTGGCGGATGAACGTCTCGGGCTTGAGTCGCGTGAGATCTGCCTGGGCGTGGCAGTTCAGACAGGTGGGCTGTTCGAACTGCTCCTGGTGATAGTGGCACTCCAGACAGGCGGACATCGGCGGAAAGCTGGGGGTCGTCCTCGTCAGGTCCGTCTGCACCTCGTGACAGGGCACGCACTGCCCCTTGATTTCTTTCATCCCGACGTGGAGTTGGTGGGAGAACCGAATCGCTCGCGCAGTGGGACCGCTCGGCGGAGGCGGGGCCTGCAACGTCGCCAGCTTCTTGGTCTCGCTCTCGCGATGACACTGAGTGCAGGTACTCAGCTCCGGCAACACGAACTCTTTAGCTCCGCTATCATGACAGCTCTTGCAGGTCAGACATTCGGGCTGATTCGGCTGACCGCAATCCAGCTGGGACAGATGCAGCTGATGCGGGAAGCGAGCGCCAGTGTGCGGGGAATGGCAAGCGGCCGCCAGCGCCGCGCCGGCCAGGACAACCACCAACAGCCACGTCCATAGCCGCTGCGTGGACCGGGTTGCCTGCGAACTCACGGCGCCTCCTGCGGGGGCATATCTTGGCGCGTCGAGAAATCGAGAGCGTAGTTGAAGCGCAGCAGGGTCTGCAGGTCGAGCTCCGCATAGGGGGAGCGGGCGGCGCTCAGCCCCCAAAGCACCGATCCGCGCTCCAGGGCCTGGAAGTCCAGGTTGAGCGCATAAACGTTGGAGGCCCGGTAGCCGTTCAGCTCCCGGTCGTAGAAGTAGCCGTACCACTGTGCGTAGCCTGCGAGTCGGGGCGCCAACTCCGCGCTGAGCCCCGTTTGCAGGCTGTGGTAGCCGCCCTCTGGCAGCAGCACTCGAGCGTAGCCAGACTGCCACTCGAAGCGTCGCAGAGCTCCACCCGAGGGGCGGATGCGCAGCTGCCCACCGGTGCGGGCGCCCCACCCAACATCGTCCGGCAGCTGAGCGTAACCGTAAACGGACCCGCGCAGCCAACCCCAAGGAGTGAAGTCGACGTCGGCGCCCAACTCATCGTAGGCGTCCATACTGAACACACTGAGCACGGATTGCCGAGACAAGTACAGCGCCGGCTCGGCGTGTAAATACTCACCGCTGATCAACACTTGCTCAAGAGGCCTGTAGTCGGTGAAGAGCCGCAGCTCTGAAAGCCGCGTGCTATCAGTATCAAGCACCGCCGAAGCCACGACATCCACCTGCTCGCTAGCTTGCCAGAAGGTGTCCAAGCCCAGCTGGCGACGCTCCAACTCCGAATTCGCCTGCTGCTCGTGATACGAAAGCCCGATGCCGAGTTGCTGCTTCCAGCGGTAGTCCGCGCGCACGCCGTAAAGCCAATGCCCGGCCCGGTCAGGCTCGGCGATAGCCGCGGGATCCCTGAGCAGCGTGTCGCGCGCGCTGCCGAGCTGGTAATAGCCGGGGCGCATGTCCCAGCGTGGCAGCACGGTCAGTCCGGCGTAGGCGGCCAGCTCCACCCCAAGGTCGCTACGAAAGCCTGCACGGACGCCGTCGAAACGCGCGTAGCGTGCTGCTCCACCGCTGATGACCTGCCGTCCCAAACGCACAGACGCCGCCCCCCAGCGCTGAGTCGCGTGCGCGGAGCTGACGTCCCATTGCACCCGCTCTTGCCCGTCTACCTGCGGGAACCACAGGGTTCCCCAGGCCGCCAGTTCAAAGTCGAGGCTGTCTTCCAACCAGGGTGCATCCACGTCCTGGGCGCGGAGTGAAAAATATTCGTGAATTGGCAAATAGGTGTCGTGACTGACCATCGCCCCGCGTGGACCGGGTAAAAGGGCCCTGCGAAACATTTGTAGGTAGGTCGACGAATGGGCGGTGAAATCGAACCGATCGCCGTCGGCGTGTTTCCCCGGAGTTTCTCTCGGCGTGGCCTGGCTGTGTCCCGTTGCCGGAAAAAGTGCACAGGCGGCGCACAACGTCACGAGAATGTAACGCCGACCATGGTGAAAAACAGGATCGGATGGCGGTGAACTGCGCATGAGTCGCTAAGCTTCGTCGAACCCGCGCAGCTTCACGCAGAAGCGCATAGCAACCAAGGGAAAAGTTCCGCGCGAGCCGGTGCCAGGCTGCTCCGGCGCATCTTTTGCGTCGCGTCAGTGGACGCTAACGCAGGCGTGGAACTGATGGATCCTCTTGAATCCCGACGAGCACGTGTGCGAGCTTTCGCCGCATGACTTCCTCCGGCTTCGCATGGTTTCGTCTACCCGCTTCGCTCATCGCTATCGGGGTGCTCGCACTCGCGTGCTCCAATGGTGAAGACGGCAAAGAAGGACCTCAGGGTCCGGTTGGGCCCGCTGGGGACGCGGGGCCTCCGGGCCCTGAAGGCGAGCGCGGACAACGCGGAGAGCAGGGGGACGACGGCGAAAAGGGCGAGCCCGGCGAAAAAGGCGAACCCGGTAGCGCCGGAGATCCTGGCGCGCCGGGCAGCGGCGCGGACGGAGGAGTCGCACCGGGTGTGCGCTTTGCGAAAGGTGGGCTCGACCTCGAGGTGCAGAAGGTCGACATCTCCGATGACGGCGTGGCCACGGTGGACTTCAGCGTGACCGATGGCGAAGGACGTCCGCTGGATCTCAATGGGCTACTCACTGACGGCGCCGTCAGCAGCAGCTTCATCATGGCCTGGCTGGATGAAACTGACGAAGGCCAAGCCGAAACCTACGTCGCCTACACGACGCGAGAGCAAACCAGCCCGATCACGGACGTGACTGAAGTCCAATCAGGCACGGACAGCGGCGGCAGCTACGAGGTGCTGAACAGCGCGCAAGGTCTGTACCGCTATACGTTTGGCACCCCCATCCAGGTCGCGGAGGCCAATCAAGACAAGACGCACACCGTCGGCATCTACGCGACGCGCAGCGTCGGCGACGTGCGCTATGTGGACAACGAGGTCTACTCGTTCGTGCCCTCAGGCGATGAAGTGACCACCACCTTGTCGATCGTCAGTGACGCGGCCTGCAACAACTGCCACACCCGCGTAGAAGCCCACGGCGGTGCCCGCCAAGGCGTGGACATGTGCGTGCTGTGCCACACTGACGAAAACTCCATCGACCCCGACACTGGAGAAACCTTCGACTTCGAAGTCATGGTGCACAAGATCCAC
>JBNLEN010000081.1:0-28449 GCA_050304975.1 Polyangiaceae bacterium | reverse complement strand
GAGCCGGAACTACAGGCTAGCGCCTGCAGCGCGACGTTTGGCGTCTTGAATCGGATGTAGCCCTGAATGTCGGAATAGAACTGCTTGGAGTCGTAGCTGTGTTTGCTGATCCCCAGGCTCTTCGGGACGAAGAAGTAGCTCTCCACCCGGTAGTTCGTCCCCGAGCGCAATGGCACCGCGTAGTCGAGCTTGATTTCGACGTGGGTGCTGTCGTGGACCGCGATGCGGCCTTCGACCATCTCATCAATGAGGATATCGGCCGTAATTCAGTTCCTTCCTACGGTCGCTGGCAACGTCCATGCTGCCCCCGCGAAACGGGCGCGACGGTTGGTTACAATTGTGTGACGTGGCCGCCTCGTGCGCAAGGGGCAGGCTTCAGAAAGCCGGTTCTAAGCCCGCGAAAGACTGAGAGAAATTCCAGCTACCGGCGCTGCGCACATGGGCCGACGCGGCCTCGGCGCGTTCTCAAGCTTTGTCGAGCAGGACGTCGTCGACGTCCTTGTCGTGCGTCTCTTCGTCGCTTTCTTCGTCCCCGTCGTCCTCGTCGTCGTCATCGTCCGTGGGGACTTTGAACACACGCCAGTGGGCAGGGATTTTCTTCTGCAGAGACACGTACAGACCGAAGAAGCCGGCTGCCGCCGGAATGATGCTCAAGATCTGTCCCATGGTGAACGTGCTACTGGTTTCCAGCGTTTGGTACTCTTTGAAGTACTCGACGAAGAACCGGCCCAAGAAGTAGAGCGCGAAGAAGAGCGAGATCAACAGGCCGCGCGGGCGCTTCTCTTTGCCTGCGACGCGGTCAGCGATGAACAAAGCCGCCATCACAATCAGGCCCAGCGCGACTTCATACAGCTGGCTCGGGTGACGCAAGGGACCTTCAGGTCCGTCGTGACGAATGAAGCGGACACCCCAGCTCTGGTCCGTGACGCGTCCGACAATCTCCGAGTTCATGAAGTTGCCGATACGGATCAAGATGGTTCCCAACGCCGCCGAAAAGGCGAAACGGTCGCAGCCTTCGATGAAGGATTGGCGTCGGAATTTGGTAAACAGCCACATCGCGACCAGCAGGCCGATCATGCCGCCGTGGCTCGCTAGGCCGCCTTCCCAAATCCGGAATAGCCAGGTCGGATCCTCTTTGAACTTCTCAAAGTCGTAGAAGAAGACGTGACCCAGGCGGGCGCCGCCCAAAACTGCGATCACGCCGTAGAGCACGAAGTCGCTGGCGTCTTCTTCGCTACCGCCAGCGCGCTTGATCTGCCAGTCGAGGAGCTTGAAGCCGCCGAGGAACACGCAGACGTACAGCAGGCTGTAGTAGCGAATTCCATCACCCGGAAGGAAAGACAGCCAGTCGGGGTACTTGAAAAGGATCGGCGGTACATTCCAATCAAACGTCGGCACTGCGGGGATCTCCTGGGTTGAACGCGGCGCACCCTAGCCTGCCGTGGGCAAGCTGGCTGCCCCAAATCCCTCAGAGGGGCTTCAGACCGACGCTTTGGCCCAGAAATCGCTGATTTGCGGAGGATTGGGCAGGTTCGGCGTTCGGTCTTTGAGCCAACCCCCACAGGAAGCGCCGCCGTTAGCGGGGCGTGGTCCGGCGGTTGATAAGCGATGGCTGCGGGACTAATACTGGCGCTCAGAGCAGGACCACTCACCTGCTCGCAACCGCAGGAGAACCATGCCCGACCTTCCGCTTCGAGGAGCCGCCAACCCATCGACCGGGCGTGAGGGGACCAATCCCGGTTCCTTTGCCCAGGCCTCACAAGTCGGCGGTCCGCTGACGTTCTCGTCCCCCGACACTCCCGGGATGCCAGCGCCGAGCGACAAGACGGCGTGGGATTTCTTGCCGGACGGGTGGAAGCGCGTTGGAGACTTTGCCCAAGCGCCCGAGGGGTTTGAGCCAAGGACCCAGCTGGAGCACGCTCGATTGGGCATCGTTACCGACCAGATGAAAGCCGTAGCAGAACGTGAAGGGCACCTAACGCCCGAGCAAGTTCGCGATGAGGTGGCTGCGGGACGAATGATCATCCCGGCCAACATCGAGCATCTGAAGTACCAACTCGAGCCCATGTGCATCGGCCGTGCCGGGCTGACCAAGATCAACGCCAACATGGGCGCCTCGCCGGTCGCATCGGGCACCGATGAAGAAGTCGAGAAGTTGCGTTGGGCCGAGCGCTGGGGTGCCGACACGGTGATGGATCTGTCGACCGGTGGCGATCTGGACGCCTGCCGCGAAGCGATCATCCGCAACTCGCGGGTGCCAATCGGCACCGTGCCTATCTACTCCATGATCATCGGTCGCCAGATCGAGGACTTGACGCTTGAGGTGATCCTCGAGGGATTGCGCCACCAAGCCAAACAAGGGGTGGACTACTTCACCATCCACGCAGGCGTACTGCGAGAGCATCTGCCGCTGGTCAAGAACCGTTTGATCGGCATCGTCAGCCGGGGTGGGTCGCTGCTGGCCAAGTGGATGCTGGTGCACGGCGAACAGAACCCGATGTACGCCCACTTCGAAGCCATTTGTGACGTGATGCGGGAGTATGACGTCAGCTTCTCCTTGGGTGATGGACTTCGCCCAGGAGGTTTGGCAGATGCGACGGATGAAGCTCAGCTCGCAGAGCTACGCACCTTAGGTGAGCTCACCGAGCGCGCTTGGCGCAAGGGCTGTCAGGTGATGGTCGAAGGTCCGGGCCACGTGCCCTTCGATCAGATCGAATACAACATGAAGTTGCAGCGCCAAGTCTGTCACGGCGCTCCGTTCTACGTGCTGGGACCACTCGTCACTGACGTGTTCCCCGGATATGACCACCTGACCAGCGCCATCGGGGCTACAGCGGCCGGTTTTCACGGCGCCAGCATGTTGTGTTACGTCACCCCGAAAGAACATTTGGGTCTGCCCAAGAAGGACGACGTCAAGCAGGGCTGCGTCGCCTACAAGATCGCCGCGCACGCGGCTGACGTGGCACTTGGTATTCCAGGCAGCCGTGACTGGGACGACGACTTGACCAAGGCGCGGGCGGCCCTCAATTGGCACAAACATTTTGAGCTCGCGTTCGACAGCGATATCGCGCGCGCCTACCACGACGAAGATCTGGACGTCGACACGGACTTCTGCGCGATGTGCGGGCACGACTGGTGCTCGGTGCGCATCTCCAAAGAGATCCAACAATTCGCCTCCGGCAAGGCCGAGGGCTACGAGCGGGAGCGCGTGCTCAAGTCGCCGGCACTCAATCCCGACCAGCGAGCGATCTTGGAGCAGCGCGGCGTGCTATCGCCCGAGGAAATTCATCGCTTGGCCAGCAAGACCAAGACGGTGATGTCCCCAGAGGGCAGCTCTAAAGCGGATTGTCATAGCGATCATGCAGCGCCGAGCGAAGCTCAACAGCTGCAGCGTCAGCGCTTGGTTCAACTGCGCCGCTCTTCGACTGCCGCAGAGTGAAACGGGAGCGCTCCCGCGCTCCCCGCCGCTGCCCCTAGTTCTTGTCGAGCAGGCCCATCAGCTCTGCAGGAGTGACGCGGTACTCTCGGGTGCAATAGTCACAAGAGATTTCGAGCACATCTCCGTCGTCCACCATGCTCTGGATCTCAGTCCGATTGAGGCTGGCGAGCGCGCCCATGACGCTGGCGCGTCCGCACCAACAGCCGTACTCCAAGTCGGTTTCATCCAACTCCGTGTAGGGCATGCCGTACAGCAGCTCACTCATGAGGCCTGACGGAGAAAAGTCAGGCTGTTTGAGGAACGCGTCGATCTGGCGAAAGTCCTCCAAGCGTTCCGTCAGCACGGCCAGCGGCCCCTGGGGAGCCCCCGGTAGCAACTGCACCAGATACCCCCCTGCTGCCACGACTCGGTCGTCTTCCAGCAAGGTGTTGGCGACGATCATGGTCGTGATCTGCTCAGATTCTTGCATGTAGACCATCAGCGCCCGTGAAACGTCGCCGCCTTCAGGCACGGCGACCACGCCTTGCTGGACGCGCCCATCGTGCAAGGTGCGCATGACTTGAAGTACGCCTTTTTCGACGCGAAAGTCGTTGCCTGCGCGTCCGCCGATCAGGCCGCGGGCTTTTCCGGACGGGTGCGAATCTCCTAGCAGGTATCCGGGAGCGTCATCCCCTTTGAGGATGCCTTGCACCCGCAGCGAGGGTGACATCGTTTCGCGGATCAAGATCGTCCCGGTGACGAGATCACCGAGGTGTCGCGCGGTATTGCCTTGAGCGCTTTGCGCCTTGAGCACGCCAGCGACCGTGTTGGTGCAGCGTGCGGTGATGACGCGAAACGCGCCGTCGTCGGTCATGGCTCGCTGAATGCGATCCGACCCTGGGCTGGTTTCGGTTTTCATGGGTTTGGGGCTGAGCCGCGGATGGCTAGTTGAGCAGAGACTCGTCCGTATCCTGCTCACCGAGAGGGCGCGAGATGCGATAGATCCCGCTCAGCCAGTTGTCTAGATCAGCCAGCTTGCAGCGCGCCGAGCAGAAAGGGCGATGGGTGTAGTCCTCAGGCACCTCTTCCAGAACCTGTTTGCACATTGGACAGACGATGCGCATGACTCCAGCCTATCTGCCCACACCCGCGCTCGCAATCCCACGTCCCTAAATACTGACTAAATGGCCAGTACACGCTAGCTGACCAGGAGCGTCCCAGTCCGTGTCGCAGATTGCCCAACAGGGCCGGATCATGCGTAGCCCAAGCTTGCCGGATGGTGCTAGCTTGCGCGCCCCATGGCACAGGACCTTCTACTGGAGATCGGCGTCGAGGAGCTGCCCGCATCGTTCGTGAACGAAGCGGTCAAAGCGATGCCCAAGCTGCTTTCGAAACAGTTGGAGGGGCTGCGGCTGGCTCATGCTGAGTTGAGGGCTGCCGGCACGCCGCGGCGGCTCGCACTATTTGCTACGGGCCTTGCTGACCGGCAGCCCGATCTCGACGAAGAAGTGATTGGCCCCCCTGCCCGGGTGGCATTCGACAAGGATGGAAAGCCGACCAAGGCGGCCGAGAGCTTTGCCAAGAAGAATAACGTCGAGCTGTCGGCGCTCTACACGGTCGATCAGAAGAAGGGTAGCTACTTGGCTGCTCGCCGCAAAGAAGCCGGGCGTGAAGCGGCGGAGCTGCTCCCCGAGGTGCTGAGCCAGGTCTGCTCGGGTATCCCGTTTCGCAAGTCCATGCGCTGGTCTGATGGAGAGACCGCGTTTGGTCGCCCGGTGCGCTGGCTAGTAGCGTTGCTGGGCAGCCAAGTGATCCCGTTCGAGTTTGCGGGGCTCAAGTCCGGCAACCGTACCTTCGGTCATCGCTTCCTCGCGCCCGGGGAAATGACCCTGGAGCAGCCGTCCGACTACGTGGATAAGCTTCGCTCGGCGCGCGTGCTGGTGGACATCCAAGAGCGCGAAAAGACCATGAATGAGCGGCTGCTCGAGGCCGCGGCGCAGGCGGACGGCGAGTTGATAGAAGACAGCTTCTTGGTTTCCGAGAACGCGTCTCTGGTCGAAGATCCTCAGGTCGTCGTGGGCGGCTTCGACGAAAGCTTCTTGGAATTGCCGGAGCGCGTGGTGTTGGACGTCGCCAAAGATCACCAGCGCTACTTTGGGATGCGCTCGAAGGATGGTCGTTTGATGGCTCGCTATCTGGCGGTCGTGAACACCGCCGAAGTGCCGGACAACGTTCGTCGCGGCAATGACCGCGTGATGCGAGCGCGCCTGGCTGATGCCAAGTTCTTCTACGATGAGGACATGAAGCGACCGCTAGCGCAGCGGGCGGCTGACTTGGACGCGGTGATGTTCCAGAAGCGCCTGGGCAGCGTCGGCGACAAGGTGCGGCGCCTGGTGAGCCTGGTTTCCGAAATCGCCGCGCTCCAAGGATGTTCCGATGACATGCGAACGAAAGCCGTTGAAGCGGCCCAGTTAGCAAAGTGCGACCTGGTGACGTTGATGGTCTTCGAATTCCCTGAGCTACAGGGAGAGATGGGGCGCGCCTACGCGTTGAAACAGGGGATCGACGCGGACGTGGCCCTGGCCATCAGTGAACATTACGCCCCTCGTGGCGCGTCGGAGCCGACGGCTAGCGGTGATGTTGGAGCGTTGGTTGGGCTCGCTGATCGTCTGGACACGTTGGTTGGTTGCTGCGCGATTAACGTCATGCCAACGGGTAGCGCTGATGCGCTGGGGCTGCGCCGTGCGGCGATTGCCATCTTGCGCACGCTGATCGACAAGCAGTGGAAGCTCAGTCTGGAGCAGCTCGTCAAACACGCGTATGACCAATACGCCGGAGTGGAGCTCGACCTCACGGAGCAGGATACGGTCCACAAGCTCAACGGCTTCCTGCGTCACCGTTTGCGCGGCGTGTTGTCAGAGTCGCTGCCGCAAGATGCCGTCGACGCTTGTCTGGATGCGGACTCTGACCGTCCCTATGACGTCTCACTACGTGTCGAGGCCCTCAGCCACCTGGACGAAACGCTTCGCGCTTCCGTCGGGGAGGTGTTCAAGCGGGCCGCCAACATCGCCAAAGAGGCGCCTGAGGGGGAGCCCAAGCCGCCCAGCGAGGTCAGCTCGGACGTGCACGCGTCTGAAAGGGCCCTGTTTGACGCTTTCTCCAAGCTGCAGTCCGTGTTGCAGCAGGCTCGGGCCGGGGGTGACTACACGACTGCGCTGAACGCCATCGGAGAATTTGCTCCGCTTTTGGGGCAGTTCTTCGAGGATGTGTTCGTCATGGTGGATGACGCGCCCATCAGGGACAATCGGCTGCGCCTGATGCGCGCCATCCACGCCAGTTGCTCGTCTTTTGCCAGCTTCAACTTGCTGGCGCGTTGATTGGATTGGGTCACGCCGAAGCGGTCGAACTCGGTTTGTTAACGGACACGGAGCAGGTGTTCACCGTAGGTTCGAGTCTGGCTGGAGTTGGAGAACCCTAGGCAGCTGTCCCCATTTCTTCTGAAAGTCACGTACCGGGCTTGCCCCGGCCGGCGACTTCCCCGACCCTAGCGGCGTCGTGACGACGTCAAGCCTGCCACCGATCCTCAGCAGCGAGCAGTTTTCCGGACAGTACCTCGATTCCGAGGTTCACGCGGGAGTGCGCTACCATCTCAAGAAGCCGATCGGTGCAGGCAGCACAGGCACGGCCTACTTCGCCTTGCGCGAGTCGGCTGATGGTTCACTGCCCGTCGTCTTGAAGGTGATCAGTCCGGCCGTGGTCAGCAACAATCAAGACGCCGCCACGCTGATGGTCAAGAAGGAAGCGGTGGCTCTCGGACGCATTGGGGAGCGTGTGCCGCCAACGCCGTTCGTGGTCAAGTTGATCGAAGCCGGCTTCATCCCCGACGTGCAAGGGTCGCGTGGGAAACCACTTCGCGTTCCGTGGATTGCCGTGGAGTACGTGCACGGTGGGTTGGAGGGCACGACCTTGACCCAACGTGTGTGTCACAGCATCTATCACAATCAGCACGCCTTTGACACCGAGCGGGCGTTGAACGCCATTCGCTGCATTGGCGCCGGACTGACGGCGATTCACGAGGTCGGCGTTGTGCACCGCGACGTGACGCCGCGTAACGTACTGTGCTGCGGATTTGGTGATGACGAACTGTTCAAGATCGCTGATCTCGGACTTGCTCGTCCCTCGGGGATGAAGGGGACCTTCAACGCGACTGTGCTCGGCACGCCAGGTTATGCGGCACCTGAGCAGGCCCTCCCGGGCTCCAAGCAGGTCAGCGCGGTGAGTGACGTCTTCAGTGCGGCCGCTGTGATTTTCTACCTGCTCACGGGTGAAGACTACTTCCCCGCGGACTCCGCCACCACCGCGATGCTTCAAGCGCGCACTGGCCCTCGGCGCCGTCTGGTCGAGTGTGACTATCTGCACCCCGAGTTGCGGGAGCAACAAGCCTTGTGTGCAGAGTTGGACGAGGTGCTGGCGCAAGCCACCGCGCTGCGCATGGAGGAGCGCCCCCACTCCATACAGATCCTGTGCTCCAGCGTGACAGGACTGCTTGATAGTCAGCCGAAGAGCACCCGCCACCCGACCTTCAGCCCACGTTCCATCCGGGAGTCGCAGTTTCAGCTCAAAACCGGGGCGTACGAGTGGCAGATCCGCGAGGCTCCGAGCACCCATCGCTTGGTGTATCACGCGAAGTGGTCCTCTGATGGTCGCTGCCTAGCGATCACGAACAATGGCGTAGAATATTGGGACGGCATGTGGAAGTGGCCAGAGCTGCCAGAGCCGTTGCGGAAGGCGCCGCTTTGCTTTGCCGCGCTCAGCCGTCCTGGCGAATGGCTCTTGGGCGGCGATGAGGGCCAGTTGGCCATCTTCACTGGCAGTAGTTACGAACTGATCGAGCCGGGTGCCCCGCGACTGCGCTACCTATTCGGCTGTGGTGATCCCGATGACCTGGCGGTGTTCGTGGCCCAGCTGGATGGCGGGCCGCCGATGTTATGCGCTCTGATTGGTCGGCGCTGGCTGAAGCCACGCGTGTTGGAAAGAGACGTCACGGTCAATGGGCTCTCACGTGTTGGTGATAGCACTTGGTTGGTTGTCGGTCGTTCCAGCAGCGGTGGCGGTTTCGCTTCTTTGTACGATCCGCTGATGTGGGAGTTGACGCCCATCGCCGAGTGCAAGAAGCCGCTGTTGGATTGCACGGCGATGCCCAGTCTAGGTGTTGCCATGGCTGTCGGTATTGGGGGCACGGTACTGACGATCAAAGGCACCGAAGCCTCCGAGGTGCGCGTTGATTCTGAGCCCGCCCTCTCGTGCGTAGCGCTCAATGCGAGCGGGCGCGCGCTGATCGGAGCCGCGGGGCGACTGTGGGAGTTGGCCTCAGGAAGCGACGAGTTTTCGGTCGTCTGGGAGCAACCCCAGTGGGAGCTACCGTTTATCAGCCTATTCTCGGACGTAGGACTGAACTACTCGCTCACCCCTGAGGGCGCGGTGCTCGAGGGACGCCAACAAATATTGCGTCCAGAAGTCCGCTCCGCCTAATGTCCAATGCAGCGCCCTGTTGAGCAGCTCCACTGCTTAGCTACTAGCGCGATCCATAGGTGCTTAATCAACTCGTCGATCGCAATTGACTCGACGCGGGCGGCCTTCAAGCTAGCCAAGTAACTGGAGGTTTCATGCTGCAGAATCTGCAAGCGCGCAAGTCCAAGTCGAGCGTTCCGATCATTTTGGTTGAAGGCCAAAAGCAACTCAAGCAGTGGCTGACGAAGCAGCCCCAGTACGTCAAAAAGTGGGTAGCGTCCACCGGCTACAAAGCAGCGAGTGGAACCAGCTGCTTGCTTCCGAATCGGGACGGTTCAGTGCGCGCGGTGCTGCTGTCTGGTGAGAACTGGGGCTTCCCATGGCTCTGTTCCAAGTTGCCTGCAGAGCTCCCGAAGGGGCGCTACTTCGTCGAGAATGAGCTCTCGGTGAAGCAGGCTAATGCGGTTGCAATGGGTTGGGCGCTGGGTTGTTATCGCTTCACCCGTTACAAGTCGAAAGAGCCCAAGTTTGCGGACTTGGTCTGGCCAGATCAGTGTGACCAGCTGCGAGTCGAGGCTCTGGTGCGAGCGGTCAGCTTGGGGCGCGACCTGATCAATACCCCGGCTGAGGACATGGGACCAGAGCAGCTGCAGGCAGCAGCGAAAGAGCTCGCGGAGCAGCATGGCGCGAAGTTTCGTGCGATCGTCGGTGACGAACTGCTGAAGCAGAACTATCCGTCGATTCATGCTGTGGGACGCGCGAGTCATCGCCCGCCTCGGCTGGTTGATTTCACTTGGGGCAACGCCAAGCATCCCAAGGTCACGTTGGTGGGCAAAGGCGTGTGCTTCGACAGCGGTGGCTTAGACATCAAGCCTGCCGAAAACATGAAGTTGATGAAGAAGGACATGGGAGGCGCCGCGACGGTTCTATCCGTTGCCAGTGCGGTCATGGCACTGCAGCTGCCGGTGCGTCTTCGGGTGCTCATCCCAGCTGTTGAAAACAGCGTCAGCGCCAACGCCATGCGCCCGCTGGATGTGCTGCAGACTCGCAAGGGCATCACTGTCGAGGTGGGGCATACCGACGCCGAGGGGCGCTTGATTCTGAGTGATGCGTTGTTCGAAGCCGACTCGGAGAAGCCGGACTTGCTGATTGACGTGGCGACCTTGACAGGGGCTGCTCGGGTCGCGCTGGGCACCAGCCTGCCGGCTCTGTTTGCTGCGAAAGATGCGAGCGCCGATGCGCTGATCAGTGCCGGTCGGCGCACCTCTGATCCGCTTTGGCGGATGCCGCTGCATCGCCCTTACCGACGCATGCTCGACAGCAAAGTGGCGGACATCAACAACATCTCCCCTGGGGGATACGGTGGGGCCATCACGGCGGCACTGTTCTTGCGCGAGTTCGTCTCCAAAGACACCGACTGGATGCACATCGATACGATGGCGTTCAACCTGGAAACACGCCCGGGCCGACCGTGGGGCGGCGAGGTGATGGCCGCCCGCAGTTTGGTAGAGATGCTCAGCGCCCGCTATTCATCGAGCCAATAGGTCGCTATCGAGACTCGTTCAGCGCTTGATCGATGGCGGCAATGGTTCGGTCGAGCTCGGCTTCGCCATGCGCAGCCGAGATGAACGCCGCTTCAAACTGCGCCGGCGGCCAATACACGCCCGCCTTGACCAGAGCCTGGTGGAAGCGTCCGAAGCGCTGCGTATCGCACTGGCTGGCTTCGTCCCAGGACAGAATGGGGCCTGCGTGGAAGAACAACGTCAGCATGGATCCGACGCGCTGAACGCAGGCGGTGTGATTGCCCTGGGTAATGGCGTTTCGAATCCCTGCTTCCAAACGCGCTCCGCTGGCTTCGAGCTTCGCATACACTTCGGAGCCGAGTTTCTTGAGGGTGTGTAGGCCAGCCGTGACTGCTAGCGGATTGCCGCTCAACGTGCCCGCTTGATACACCGGACCCAGGGGCGCAATGCATTGCATGATCTCTCGGCGCCCGCCGTAGACGGCCAGTGGCATGCCGCCGCCAACGATCTTTCCCAGACACGTCATGTGCGGATTGACTCCGTACAGTTCTTGGGCGCCGCCGCGCGCGACGCGACAGCCGGTCATCACCTCGTCGAAGATCGAAACGGCCCCGTGCTGCTCGCACAGCTCAATGATGCCCTGCAGGAATCCCGGTTGCGGGGGTACGCAGCCCATGTTGCCGGCAACAGGTTCGACGATCACTGCGGCGATGCGCGCGCCATCCTTCGCGAACAGCTGGGTCAGGGCTTGCAAGTCATTATAGCGAGCCACGACGGTATTTTCGGCCATGCCGGCCGGCACTCCCGCAGAGTCAGGGGCGCCGAACGTCGCAGCGCCGCTGCCGGCTTTCACCAGTAGCGAGTCGCTGTGACCGTGGTAGCCGCCGTTGAACTTCACAATCACATCGCGCTTGGTGAATCCGCGCGCGGCCCGCAGCGCGCTCATCGTGGCCTCCGTTCCGCTGTTGACGCAGCGGAGCATCTGCATCGACGGGTATCGCTCCAGGATCGCTTCGGCGAATTCTACTTCCAATGCGGTGGGGGCGCCGAACGACAGCCCCTTGTCGGCAACCTGCTTGACCGCGGCGATCACGTCCGCGTCAGCATGTCCCAAGATCGCCGGTCCCCAAGTGCCCACGTAGTCAATCAGGGTGGTACCGTCGACTGACGTGATGGTGGCGCCCTGCGCGTGATCAATGAACAGGGGGTGCCCTCCAACAGCCTTGAAGGCGCGCACGGGGCTGTTGACCCCAGCGGGCATGACTTTTTCGGCTCGACTCAGGATGTTTTGATTGTCACTCATGGCTAGTTGGACCTGTTTGTTGGCGAGTTCTCTTCTGGGTGGAGTTCCAGCGTTTGCGGGCTGGCTGGTGGTGGCGTGTAGGCCGGACCAGAAGCACCGTAGAGCATCGCTTCACGCTCATCAACAGAGCCGGAAAATTGAGCCTTGAGCGCTATGGAAGCTGCCTTTCGTGGGTTTGCACGATGGCAAATGGGGTGGTTCGATCGCAAAGAGGTCGCCCCCGTTGAGCCTAACTCTCGGGTCTGTTTTCACCATCAAAACACCTGCGCGTGGAGTTTCGACGTGGCGGGTAGATATCCGCGCACGTATACCTAAGGCTGCTTTGGAGAACAGCTTGATGACCACGCGCTTGTCCTGGGTTGGTTTGTTGGCACTGGGGATCTCAGCTTGTGGAGCCCGCGCTGAGCTAGGAGCGGCGGGGGATGATGACGGGTTGCTCTCCGCGGACGCCTCGGTGCCCTTTGACGGAGTCGATGACGACGACACGGCGAACAGCGGCGGAGTTGGCGGTGCACTGGCTTCCGGAGGAAGCGGCGGTGGCGTCACGCCATCCGGTGGAAGCACGCAAGTCGGCGGCAACTCCACGGGCGGCAGTAGCTCCGGTGGGGGCACTACCGCCGGGGGCGCAGCCAGCGTTGGCGGAAGCACTGCGACCGGCGGGGCCACCACCGGGGGACGAGGGAACTCTGGCGGCCGAGGCAATGCCGGCGGCGGTAGCAGCGTTGGCGGTAGCGGCGTTGGCGGCAATACCGGTACAGGTGGGACGAACGTCGGGGGATCTTCCCAAGGCGGAGCGCCCCAGGGCGGAGCGAGCACCGGCGGAGCTACTCAAGGTGGGGCACCGAACATGGGCGGCTCGCCCAGCATGGGTGGCCGTCCACCGATGCCTCCACCACCACCTCCTCCGACGATGCCACCCCCGCCTCCGCCGCCACCAACGTCGGAGCCACCCACGGACCCGCCGCCCCCACCCGAGGGGTGCATGCCGAGCTACTACGAAAGCTTCGACTACTTCTGCCAGATGGAGCTGCAGTGTGAGGACGGCTACACCTGGGCTTTCTGCCAAGACTACGGCGATGGTCAGACGCACTGCAACTGCGAGGGCCAGAACGGATCTAATGAGCTGCTGATTGAAGGCGTACCGCTCTCTGACGCGTGTTCATTCGCAGCCAATGAGTGCGTCAGTCCCACGACTCCTCCGGACCCCGAGGATTTGATGTGTGAGATCGTCAGTGAATCCCTGGGACGCGGTTACTGCTACATTGAGCGAGAATGTAGCTATGCGTTAGCTTCCAGTGGCGGAGTCAGCGTCGACGTGGTCAAACGCAACGGAACTGACTGCAACCAGAACGGTGACAACTGGGATTGCGGCTGTTGGGGGAATGGGCGTTCCCTGGACATCGGGTTCACCTTCCAAAATGTCGAAGCTCGAGACGTGTGCTCGACCGCGCTAGACATCTGCGATGAAGGTATTGCCGAGGTAGATGGACCGGCCGAGTGTGAACTCGAGCATTTGTACGCTTCGCGCTATGACTGTTACTTGGAACAGCAATGCCGCCGCTCCGGCACGACGGCCAGCGGGATCGAGGTGTACTCTCGGGAGTGGCTGTCGACCAACTGCTACCAAGGCGATGCGTTTCCGGGGGTCGATCAGCCCGATGGCGGTGTGTTCCTTCCGCTACAGGATGCCGAGACAACTTGGTGGTGCGAGTGCGGAGGTCAGCTGCCGGAAGCATCCGGATTCGAACTGCAGGGCTCGGACTCCTGGGATATCTGTCAGGAAGCTTCAGCGGCCTGCGTGGATCAGCTCAACAGTCCGTGAGCAGCGCGAACGCCTGACGCCGTCTCAAGCGGCGGCGTCGGCTGCGTCGTTGGCACTGTCCCGGTGGGGGATCACCCACTCGGGGATGCGCTCGTCGGCGGTGAATGCGTAGCGCTTGCGGGTTCCCATGATCCAGTCGAACCAGGGTTGGGTAACGCACCAGTTCGCTTCCTGATCTCGGCCCATGTGGTGGTCGTAGTGGTGGGGCATGTGTTTGCGTCCCCACTCCACGTCGATGTGGCAGCGGCGGTGCTTGTACAGGTAATTGATACCGGAGTAGCAAAGCGTGGCTGTAAACCAGGGGGCGATGGGCGCCAGTGGAGCGTGGACCGCGACCAGCGCACCGATCGCCAAGGCTTCTTTGCCGCCAGCATCCCAATCGAAGAACCCACGATGGTACTCAGGATCGTACATCTCGTGACGTCGAGAGGTCTTGTGGTGCTTTGCCCAATGAAAGCTCCAAATGCTCTTCTTCTTCTTGCCTAGCCCATGCAGAACGTAACGGTGTGCAACCCATTCGACGGCATTGGCGTAGAGCAGTCCTAGTGGGACTCCGATCATGACGCGCTCTTTTCTGGTGCGCGACGGTCCCCACGCGCGAAGTGCCGCGCGCAGTGATTACGTTCGCAAGTTTGAGACCGCCGCCGGAGCTTCCGCCGTGCGGTCAGGTAACCCGGGTTGCCTGAAACTTCAGGGTCTCCGGGTAGCTTATATAAAGTTAGCTCATTTCGGG
Source organism: Polyangiaceae bacterium (assembly GCA_050304975.1). Classification (GTDB taxonomy): domain Bacteria; phylum Myxococcota_A; class Polyangia; order Polyangiales; family Polyangiaceae; genus SZUA-265. The sequence goes on along the minus strand of JBNLEN010000081.1, from coordinate 14,139 downwards.
GGACTGTCGAGGCGGCGGCGTCATAAAACTGTCATGTTCGGCGCCCAACGTCGAATGCGGGCGCGCGCAGGAATTGCCGCGCTAGCGAAACTGCAACGCGCCTGAGCAGCGACTGCCCTTCGCTCACCCTGGCAGCACCATTCAGCTACGAAAATTGCTTTAGGGGACGCTTGCCCCGCCTGAGGATGCGCAACAGAGAATTCAAAGTCGGAAGGTCGTTGTCGAAACCGCCATGGTTGTCGCTAGTGCACGCCAGTTTTCTGCTTGCTCCCAGCGAGTAGACAACGGATGTCGCCGTCTGTGTGCGCTCTGGGCGCAGTCCCCTCAGTGCGGGGTTGAGCTTGCCCGCCCCGTTGGGCTCCATGCCTAACAGCGGCTTGAGCTTTCCCTCCTGCTCCGTCGTGCGCTCAAAGGCTCTGGACACCAGATGTAGCAACGACTTTCGGTAGGGCCCGACGCTGTCGTCCAGCTCCGCCTGGGAGCTGAGATTGAACAGATGAAACTCCTCAATCTCTCCGCGCAGGTGTGGGCGAATGTTGGTCTCAAACAGCTGATTGGTGCACGCTGGCGCCAGCAGTGAAAGCGACGCAGGATGCAGCTCACGCTGCAGCAACTGTGGCAGCAGAAAAGCCAAAAAGATGCTGCCCGCGCTGTGGCCGACCAGATGAATGCGAGCCGAGGGATGACGGCGTAGCAGGGGCGCCAGCTGCTCGGCTGCGAGGGTTGCGCCACCCGCTGGCTCGCTCGCCCGTTGGGCGTTTTCTTTCATTTCGTTCCACAACGCACGTCCCAGGGGACGTACCGCCAACTCGATCGCCCGATCCAACAAATCCCCGAAGCGGTCCTTCAGTCTGTCGGTCAATCCAGACGTGCGGCGGTCCAGTCGGAAGGCTTCCCGGACGATGTTGTGGAGAGTTTCTGACAGCCCCGTCTCCCACATGAAGTGGATTGGATAGACCCGGTTGGCGAGCAGCGTCGAGCGCATGCTGGCGATCCGGCGGGCGCTATCCGTTTCGCTGTTCAGACCGCCATGCGCGTACAGCAAGATGTCGGAGACGTCGCCGGTTTCCAGCTTGGAATTGGCGCAGGAAAACACGTTGGCCAGGTCGTTGAGGCTGTTCGCGTAACGTCCGCTTTGAGATAGCTCACCATCATTCCCCAAATTGATGAAGTGCGGACGGATCTCGCTGAGCACCACGGCTTCGTCCGGCAAGAAGTCGAAGCTGGCAGCGCGTCCAGATAGGGAAGTCGCCCCGCGCGTCGCGGAACTGATGGGCACGCCCAAGCGCGCGACCCAACAATCCCAACCGTTCTCGAGCCAATCTTCGTAGCTCAGGTGGGCGAAGCCGTGCTGGCCCCAGCCGGGCCCCCAGGAGTTCTGCACCCAAAAGCCCGCGTCGTCGTAGCCGACAATGGCGAAGGCGTGTCCACCAATAGGCTGCGAACTGTATTCAATCAGAGGGCGCTCCTGTGGGACTCGTCTCCAGCCTGCGTGAACTTGAGCGCTGGCAAGCAGGATGCCCGCCTCGCGGAGTGCGGCATGCATGTGGTTCAGGTGTAGGTGCCGCACACGAAAGTAGCTTCCCAATGGCGTTGCCACTGCTGCCAGCTGGGCCTCCGGAGTCAACTGGCCAGGTTGGTTGGGCACATAGGGCCAGTCGCTTTCAGTGCAGACGCCGTGTCTGTGCCAGCCTTTCATGGCTCCCCGAATACTGGATCCGCTGTAGGCCTCTCCCGGCCACTCATCATAGCGCCGGGCCATTTCGTAGAGCATGCGTGGGCTGGTGGACTCGGCCAACGTCCGGTGGTGATCGTTGTGCAGTAGATAGTTGGCGACGGCCGCCAGCGCGAAGCCGGTGCACGCCCCTTCTTTGTGCTGGTTGAGCACCTGCGGAACCGAGCCCCGGTTATCCAACGTCGGCGGCAACTCGATCAGGCTGCCCTCGTACATCAAATCCCGAAGATCGAGCGGATCCTTGACGACGTCGCCATCCGTATAGCTCGCCGTGACGGCGCGCGGCTTGTCCGTGGACTTGCCACCACGCTGACTGGACGAGTTCTTCTTGCGCGAGTTCTTCTTGCTCGAGCGTTTGTTCACCGAACGATTAGTGCTCTCCATGTGCCTCCCTTTCCTTCGCGGCGGGGGCACTCCGGTGGTGCCCTCCCAAGCTGTCGGGGTGGCAGGCTACCAGATACTTGGCACTGTCGGATCAGCGCAGTCGATCAACTCAGTCTTGAAACCACTTCTTCCACCACCCACCCTTGGCTTCGCTGTTGGGGAGTGGCGCGGCCGCGGCGGGCGGCGGGATGGACTGTGCTTTGCGTTGTCGGAGCTGCTCGGCGCGTTGAGCAGCGATCGAGCGCTGAGCGGATGACGGCGCGCCGCGCCGCGATGCTGGGCGTCGGGGAGGAGGAGGACGCGGCGCTTCGCTGACAGTCTTGATCTCGACAGGCTGTGGAGTGTCCGGCTCAACCGGGCCCGAGGCTTCGGCGGTTAAGAAGTCACCGAGTTCGTCAGCGCCTAATCCCCAAGACGAGGGGTCGATGAAATCCACGGGTGCCGCGATCGGCGCTGGTGGTGCGATGGATGCCTTGGCTTGCACTTCCTCAATGTCAGAGAACTGGTGCAGCTCTTCCAAGATCAGATCGCCGAGCAAGTCGGTCTTGCTTTCGGCTTCTTGTTTGCGTCCACGGGCGTCTGCCGCGGCGCTCACGAAGCGCGCGACTTCTTGGTAGGTCACGGGGCGACCGAGCCGAGTCAGCACAATGCCCAAGTCGCGTGCCATCTCATTGCCGGTTTGATAGCGACGATCTCGATCAGCAGCGAGAGCCTTGTACACGACCGCCATCACCTCATCGGTGATGTCGCTTCGTTCACCGCGCAGATCAGGAACCTCGGCCGCGCGCACCTGCTTGAAGGTCTCGAGATCGGTGTTGCCCAAGAACAGGCGCCTGCCAGAGAGCATTTCCCACAGCAGAATACCGGTGGCAAACACGTCCACGCGGTGATCAGCGCCTTGCCCGAGAGTCACTTCGGGTGCCAGATAACCGAACTTGCCTTTGACGATGTCCTCATCTTCTTCGGTCAAGTGTGAGCTGGCTCGAGCCAAACCGAAGTCCACCAGTTTGACTTCCCCGAAGCGGGTCATCAGCACGTTGTGGGGGGAGATGTCGCGGTGCACGATGTTTAGGGGTTCACCTGCGTGGTCGCGCGCGGCGTGCGCATACGCCAAGCCTTCGCAGATTTGCAGCGCGATCAAGCAGGCGACCTCAACGGGCAGCAGCTTGTTGTTCTTGCTCAGGTGGTCGAGCACTTCCTTCAAGTCCGCCCCATCGACGAATTCCATGACGATGAAGTGCGAGCCCGCACCTTGCCCGATGTCGAAGACTTGCACGCACTTCGAATGGTTCAGGTAGGCGCATAGGCGCGCTTCATCGAGAAACATGTCGATGAACTCTTGGTTGGAGCTCAACTTTGGCAAGACGCGCTTGATGGCGACTTTCTTGCGGAAGCCCTCGATGCCCGCGCTTTCGCCGCGGTAGACTTCCGCCATGCCACCCGCCGCGATGCGCGAGATGATCTGATATCGCTGTTGTAAACTCATCGGCTATCGCAAAGCTCTGTCAACGGTCCTTGGCTACAACATTAGCGCAGCGCAGGGAGTCAGCACAAATCACCGAAAAAACTTAGGAGCTTTCCCCCCTCGATGTCGATTGTGAGTCTAGGTAGGGTAATGGGGTAGTTGGTCGCTCAAGTGTCGCGGGGGTCACCCTCGTGAGTCATGCCGATCCCGTAGCCCATGGTGTATCTGGCGTTGATCTCACTGCGGGGGTTGAGTTGGAGCTGTCCGCCTGGATCCCGATACAAATAGGCATCAATACCGAAGGGACCGAAGTAGCCCGCGACAGACAGCGCTTCGGCGCAGCGCTCAGCCTCTTCATGAAGCGCCGTAGCGACCCACGGTTCGAACTCCTTGGGCGCTGCCGGTCGCGAGGCCTCCCAACAACGCTGTGCATCGCTCTGTTGCACGCAAAGGCGACCGAAGCGCGCGGGGCCTTGGCGCGGGATGAACCCATGCTGGGCGAACTCGACCTGCAAGTCGACGAAAGGCTCCAGCTGCACTGAGCCATACTTGAACGAGTCGACCAGCCAGCGCTCGTCATCTGCGTCGAGGACGCCGCGAGTCCGACGCTGACCGCGGCCGGCAAAGCCATAACCTCGTTTCACCAGCCAAGTCTGAGCTAGGTGCGCCCGCACGAAGCCGAGCAATTCTTCAGGTTGTTCGAACAAGTGGGCGCCCTGTAAGGGTTGGCCCAGCTGGGCGCTGAAGGCGCGGTGATTGACCCGCTGCAGCACCTCCAGCGGGGGCGCGTCCGGCAAGCTAGCTCCGGCACGCTTCAGCCTTTTCAACGCATACGGTGTGGGGCACCAAGCGAGCCCGCGAAAGCCGCGCGCTTCAACGCGGGCGTCTGCTGCGTTATCCAGCACCCGGTCTTCTCGGGTCAGTGAGAGCAATCGAGGCTTGCTGCGCTCCACGAAGTGCAGCACGCTGCGGCTCGGCGTGTAGCCGTTAGGCGCCGCCAGCTCCAGTTCGGCGTCCAGATTTAGCAGCCAAACCGTAGGCATGTGCGCAACTCAAGCGCCGCGGCCAGAGCTCTCAGGCGTCCACTCTGAGAGAGCGTTGAGGAACGCTTCCGGCAGACCCGCCTTTCGCCTGGCTTCCAAATTCAGTGGCTGGCCCCGCATCAACAGCGGACTCAGAGGTGGCGGCAGCTTGCCCTGCCAGGTCGCGAAGTCTAACTCTCCGTGCCAGCTTTCGAACCAGCGTCGAGCGAAAGCCACGTGTGCGACTTCTTCCCGGCCGACTCGTTCCTGGATGCGTGCGCTTTCTTCATCGCCCGCGAGACGAAACCATTCGGCGAAGCGTTCCGCGTGCTCGAGGTTGGCAGCCTCCAAGCCTAGACCCATCAACGCAGCGAAACTGGACTTGTCGCCACAGGTGGGCACGCGCTGCCAAAACCAATCTCGAACCTCAAAGTCGCCGAGCTTGAAGCCGAGAGCTTCAATGCGCTCCCGATACATCTGCATGTGACGGATCTCATCCTGACAGATGCCGAGCAGTCCGCGGCGGAAGGCACGCTCTGCGCCCGTGAACTTCAAGAAGGCCCAGCACATCAACTCGGCCGCTTGCAGTTCATGATGGAAGAACACGTGCAGCAACTTCGCTCGGGTCTTCGGATTGCGGATGGACTCAGCGCTGAAGTTGCCAGATTGCCGCTCGGTAACGCGCAGCAGGTTGGGTCGTCCTGGCTCGGTGAGCTCGCGGCTGTCTGGATTGGTTTCCCAGCGAACCGGCGGTGGTGGCGGGTCCAGCTTGTGGTCGAGATCCGTCGAGGTCACGTAGTCGAACGCCCAGCGTTCGAGACAGCCAAGTGGCGGCGGTTGGTCCAAGTACGTGTGGACGGCTGGGATGGCCATGATGCGTCGATTCCCTCCCCGAGGCCATGCCCCGGATGGCGATGCCGGGTTTCGATCCGTTCGCTCGAATAGTCAACAGGAGTAGTCAACCTAGGCGGTCGAAAATCCGCTGATGCGGGATCGGCTTGCAGCCGGACTATTCTTCGTCGCTGCGAGCGTGCTCGACGATCACGTCACGCCACTCTTCGATGCCGTCCAAGACTTCTTGGCTCGGCCAGCTCAGGCGGCTCAAGCGTGCCAGCAAATGCGGCGTGTGATCACCCACTTGCCAGGGTCGGGTGAATACCGTCGGTGCAGCGTTCAGCGCTTCTTGGGCGCCTTCGTAGTCACCTGCTTCAAATTGGAACCATGCGCGGGTCAACAGGTAGTGCTGGCGGGGCTCAGGTTCACGCACGGGAATTTCGCGCGCCAGCATGATCGCGCGGCGCGCCTCGTCGTGGTGGTGACGGGCGAGCGCCAACTGAGCGCGGAGCAGGCGCGACTCCACGATGCCCCAAGGGTCACGCATTTGTGAATACAGCCGTTCCGCGCGCTCCGCGTGCACCTCACCGGTGTCGAGATCATCAACGTCGAGCGCGACCATCGCCAGAAGCCGCTCACAAGCCGACTGACCCCGCACGGTCTTGAGCGATTCGAACGCGGCGAGCGCCTCTTGCGCGCCGGCTTCGGCGGAGAAGAAATTGTTCAGGCGGTGTTCGAGGTGGGCGAGAGACGCGCTGGTTTGCGCTTGGCCCAGTTGATAACCCGCGCGTTCGAACTCACCGCGCGCCTCGAGGGTAAGCCTACGGGCGCGAGAGGTGGCACCGTCAGAGTGGGCGACCGAACCAAGCAGCAACAGGCATTGGCCGCGCCCCATCGGTTGGTCCAGTCGCGCGAAGTGCTGTTCACCCCGCGTCGCCACATCAGTGGCGCGGTCGTAGCGGCCAAGCAGCATTTGGATCTGGCCCTCCACCAGCTCACACTGGGCCATGCCGAGCAAGTTGTGCATGCCCTGAAATGTGCCCCAAGCTTCGCTGACCAATTCCAAGCCAGCGTCGGAGTCGCCTTGTTCGCTGCGCAGCTGCCCCATGAGACGACGACAGTGCGCGACCTCTTCTTCGCTCTGCCGCATTTCCAGGACGCGCAAGGCCTGCTCTGCGTGATGGGTGGCTTCTTCGTTTCGACCGACCTGACGCAAAGCCTCCGCGCGCCAGCGCTGGGCGATCGCGTGAGTCTCGCCATGGAGTTGACCTTTGAACAAATCCAAGTCGGCCAGGGTTGCCAGCGGCTGGCGTGCGCCGTTCCAAGAGTGCTTGAGGAAGTCGAAGAAGACCTCGGCGGCAGTCTGAGGCTCGCGGGCGTAGAGCAGGTTCACCACGCGCTGCCGGACGATGCGTCGCGTGCTGGCCAGCGGGTGGCTGCGCAGTGCTTCGGCTGCAGCCAAGAACAAGCGGTTTGACTCAGGGCGCTCACTCAGCTTGCGGAAAAGGTGCTCTTGTAAAAGTGCGTGCGGCCAGCTGTAGCGCTCGGGATCTCGAGGCAGAATGACCTCGGCGTTTTGCAGTGACACCAGCGCACCTTCGCCGTCGATCGACAGCTCATTCAGAAGCGCCAGCAGCACGGTGCGGCGCACGTCCAAGCCGAGCGTGGCGACCGCGTACGCCGCTTCTTGGTGCTTTTCGGACAAAGACAACAGCCGGCTTTCCCACAAGTCGGCGGTGGTCTTGGGGCGCACCGCCAGTACTTCCGGTGGCACGCGGAAATGCCCATCGACGAACTGGAAATCTCCAGCGTGCGCCCAGGCGTGGAGCTGCTGCAGTGCAAACAGCGGGAAGCCTCGGCTGCGGCGCGCTGCTTCTTCGACCGCGTCATCATCCAGCGGCAAGCTGGCAAGCAATAGGTCCCGCGTGGTTTCGCGGTCCATCGGGTTGATTTCCAGCACCTCTCCGTTGAGCATCTCGCGCAGGTTCCGCAGGCGCTCTGCGGTAGAAGTACCGAGCTGCACGTCTTCGGCGCGCACGGTCGCCACCATGACTAGCCGCTGGTCGCGCTCGGTTTCGTGGATGCGGAGCAAGCCTTCGACCGTGGTGCGTGCGGCGTTGTGCAAGTCATCCAGTAAGAACAAGAGCGGGCGGCCGGCGGCGATCCGGCGCAGGGTGAAGCGCACGACCTGGCGGCGCACGTCGAGCGTGTCCAAGGTGAAGCGCACGCCCGTTGGCCCCACCGTTTCCGAACCCGGCGGGTTGGGCCGCAGCCATTCTGCGGTGCCGGCCACCCAAGTTCGCATCTTTTGGTCGCCGCTCTTGACCTTCCAACGCGACATCAATGAACGCTCGACTGTGTTGCGGTCGACACTTTCGAAGTTGAAATACTGCGTGACGGCGCCAAGCATGCCCTCAGTCGTGCCGCGCATTCGACGGTAGCGTGCGGTCAGCGGAACCATGCGGCCCGATTCGTGGATGGTGGATAGCAACCACTCGGCGACGCGCGTCTTGCCGACGCCTGCTGGGCCGACGAGGATTACTAGGCGGTGGGGTTCGCCAACGCCACGCTCGACCTCATCACAGATCTCGAGCAAGCGTTTGCACACGTCATCACGGCCCACCATCGGACTGGGACGAATGCTGAGCAGCCCGCGGGCTTTCTCACGGGGTGGGCGACTGATGGCCTCAGCCACATCAGGCGCCGTGGCTTCGGTCTTGGATGGGTCGGCGACGCCGGGCGTGGCAGCCACTCGGGGAAAGCGCCACAAGCGCGAATCCACGGGTTCCTTCGGTTTGAACTCCGCCCAAGCTTGCTTTGCCTCTGCTGCAAACTCATACCGATCCCAGGGGCGCTTGCGCAGGCAGCGCATGACGAAGCGCCGCACTCCTTCCGGCACGCGGACGGCGGGCTTGAGCGGCGGCGCTTCTTCGTAGGCGTGGGCTTTGAGCAGCTCTTTGGGATCGCCCGAGAAAGGGGCGCGCCCGCTCAGCAATTTGTAAAGCACACACGCCAGCGCATACAGATCCGTTGCGCCACAGACGTGGTGCTTTTCGTGCATGATCTGTTCGGGCGCCATGTAACCGGGAGTGCCGGCGCCCGCGTGGGGCTGAAACTGCATGGCCTTTTCACCGTCGAGCCGCTCATCGTGGGGGTCTTGCTTCAGCCAAGCCAAACCAAAGTCCAAGATGTGCACTTGCGGCGGCTTGTCGTGGCCTTCTTCGACGATCACGTTGGACGGCTTGAGATCGCCGTGGATCACACCGCGCGCGTGGGCATGGGCGAGCGCGCCCAAGACTTGATCCACCAGCGACCAGATGATGGGGAAACTCAGCCGGGCATTGCTGTAGTCGTGCAGCGACAAGCCGCGCACCAGCTCCATCACCAGAAACGGCGAGCCATCCAGCAACTGACCGAAGTCACGGGCTGCGACGATGTTCGGGTGGCTAAGCGCCGCTAGCGCGCGCGCTTCTTTGTAGAACCAGGTGACGTAGTCATCCGCCAGGCGGCCCTCAGGCGGGATCACACGCTTGAGCGCAATGTGCTCCCCCGTGTTTTTGTCACGGCAGCGGTAGACGATGCCCATGCCGCCTTCGCCCAACACGCCCACGACTTCATAGCGCTGGGCGATGATGTGCCCGACGCGGATGTTGTCTTTGCGCGACCCCCCCGAGCCCAGGCTGCCCAGGCTATCGGCTGAATCAAAACTCTCCATATCCGATCGGGCCTCGGTTGGCGGATCCGGACTTTGGGCAGACGTCTCCCCCTCAGGATGGGCCTTCTTGGTTGGGCCCGTCCCACTCACGGCATGGAAAGAACTTTTGTCTCCCGGAGGCATTCGGCTGCGGTTCGTCTTAGTCCCCGATGGTGAGCAGTTCGGCGTCGTCAATGACGCCGAGGTGCGGCGCCGCAGGAATAGCAGTCTCTGCCCGTGTTGGGCGGTCCAAGCTTGCCAATAAGATGACGATTTTGGCCGCCTGATTCAAGCCATGGGGGCGCATACGAGCTTGGACGCAAGATGCGCGCCTACATGTCAGATTGCAGCCTACTGGGATAGGTCCCGCCGACCGGTTTCACACTTGCACCACAACACACCTGAATTGATACTTCCTCGAGAATGAGGCCCACGCTGGACGGTTCTGCGGATCGGTCTTGTCGAGCCGCTGAGCTCCAGATGGGGCAAATAAACGACTGGGGGTGGGCAAATTGGGCCTGATCTATTTGGCCGCGATGATTGTGGGCGCGGGCATCATTGGCCTGCAGTTGTTCATGTCGTCCGATGATGCGGACGCGGGCGCGCACGGTGATCTGGACGCGCATGCGGATCTGGACGCGCACGGCGATCTGGACGCGCACGCCGACCTGGACGCAGATGCGGATCTCGATGGGGACGCTGACGTGCACGCCGGGCCGGGTGCTGAGCACGCGCTCGTGCATGCGGACGGCGCCGCAGCCAAGCTCGACCTCGGAGGCATCGCGATATTCCTGAGTTTGCGATTCTGGACATTTGCATTGATGTCGTTCGGCCTGCTGGGTTGTTTTCTCCACTACTTGAAATTGGCGTCTCCGCTAGCCACGGGGATTTCGTCGACTCTTCTGGGGATCTCCTCCGGTTTGCTTGCTGCCTACACTTTTCGAGCGCTGGCGCGCAGTAACTTGAATTCCGGCGCGAGCTCTAATGAACTGGTGGGACAGGTGGGCAAAGTCCTTTTGCCGCCCAACACTCATGGCAGGGCGAAGATCCGCTTGAGAGTGAAAGGGCAAATGATTGACTACGTGGCCACCAGCGATGAGCAGCTGGAGCCCGGGGCTTCCGTGTTGGTGGAAGAGGTCCGCGGGGAGAGACTTCACGTATCTCCGGCACCTTCCGGTCTCAAATATGGGGACTGAATCGCGGTTCGCGCTGGCTTGAGCCGGAGGGCGCTCCGCTTTCACTTGTGCGCGCTAGTGCCGCGGCGCAGTATGCAGGCGTCCCAGTCGTTGGGACTAGTAGGGGTATGAGATGGACGTATTTGAAGAATTGGCAGAGCTCGACGTGGCACTGACCACGCTGTCGTCGCTGGGCGTCGTTGCAGCAGTCCTGGTGGTGATCTTGATCATCTCGAAGATCTTGGTCATCTGCGGACCCAATGAGATCTTGGTGATCAGTGGCCGTCAGCATCGTCTGGCGGACGGATCTACCGTCGGCTACAAGGTGTTGCACGGAGGGCGCGGGCTTCGCATTCCCATCTTGGAGGAGGTCAACCGCATGGACATGCGTCTCATCCCGGTGATGGTGGAGGTGCGTAACGCCTACTCACGCGGGGGGATCCCATTGCTTGTTCACGCCGTGGCCAACGTCAAGGTGACCAGTGATAGAGCCGGCGTGCGTAATGCCATCGAACGTTTGCTGACGTCCACTCCCAGGGAAATTGCATCGATCGCCCAGCAGACCTTGGAAGGTGCTCTGCGAGAGGTGGTGGCGGAGCTGACCCCAGAAGAAGTGAATCAAGATCGCTTGAAGTTTGCCGAAACTTTGATGCGCAACGCCAAAGACGACTTTGACAAGCTGGGAATAGAGCTGGACGTGCTCAAGGTCCAAAGCGTGGCGGATGAGCAGAACTATCTGCTCAGCTTGGGGCGCGCGCAGATCGCTCGCATGGTGCGCGACGCCGAGAACGCCGAAAACCAGTCCAAGCAAGTCATCGCTGAAGCGACCGCCGCTGCCCAGGAGCGTTCGCAAACGGCTGCCCAACAGGCGGAGGCCCAGGTGCTGACGAAGCGCAACGAGCTGCGTGCTGAACAAGCCAACCTGGACGCCGAAGCCAAGTCGATCGAGAACGAAGCGGCGATCGCGGCCGAGACCGCGCGGGCCCAAGCCGAGCAGGAGCTGCAAAGGCTACGCGCTGAACTGGAGAAAGCACGCTTGCAGGTGGACATCTACCTGCCCGCGGAAGCGCAGCGCTTGGCAGCAGAGGCCCAGGCCAAAGGTGACGCGGCGCCTACGGTGCACTCGGGCATCGCTTCAGCCGAAGCTCTGCGCTCGGTCGCGGAAGCCTGGGCCGACGCCGGTCAGGCAGGACGCGATCTCTACGTGTTGCAGCACCTGAAGGAGTTCGTGCAGGCCGCGACGGCCCGGGTTGAGAAAGCCCAAGTGGGGGCGCTCGATGTGGTCGACGGCGGAGATGGCGAGGGTTACGCCCACGCCCTAGCGATGTATCCGACCGCGGTGGCGGAAGTGCTCAAACAAACCGGCAAAGCGATCGGGGTGGACATCGCTCAGCTGCTTTCGAATGATGCTCCCGAAAGCGGACGGGGGAACTACTGATGGCCATCTTTGGTGGAGTTGTCGGCGTTGGGCTGATTGTCCTCGTCTTGCTGTATGCGATGGTCAAGAAGCTGCTGTATGTGGCCACGCCGAATGAGGTGCTAGTCTTCAGCGGCACGACGCGGCGTCTGGGGGATATGATCATTCCCTATCGCTTCGTGCGCGGTGGTCGTTCGTTGCGCAAGCCATTGATTGAGCGCGTAGACCGCCTCGATCTGAGCATGTTCACGGTGATGGTCAGCGTGGACAACGCCTTCACCAAGGGCGGGATCCCGCTGACGGTGCAGGGCGTGGCCAACGTCAAGCTTCCAGGCGAAGAGCCCCTGTTGATGAACGCCGTGGTGCGATTCTTGGGGCGTTCCCGCGAAGAGATTTACCATATCGCCAAAGAGACGCTGGAAGGGAACTTGCGCGGTGTTCTTGCCAGCATGACGCCGGAAGAAATCAACGAAGACAAGACCGCATTCGCGCAGAATCTGTTGGAAGAGGCCGAACACGACATGAATCGTATCGGCTTGGTGCTGGACACGCTCAAGATCCAGAACGTGTTCGACAACGTCAACTACCTGTCGTCTATCGGCCGTATTCGCTCGGCCTCGTTGAATCAGCGGCAGGCCATCGCCGAAGTCGAAGCCAAAGCCGACGCTGAGGTGCAGCAGGCAGCCAACTGGGGCGCGAGTGAGGTGGCAAAGATCAACGCCCAGATCAACATCGCTCGCCAAGAGACCCAGAAACGCATCGCCGACGCGCGCAGCAAGCGCGAAGCCATCATCCAGGAATCCAAGGGTGAGGTGGCGGCCCAAATCGCGGAGGTGCGGGCGGACATCGAACGACAGCGCGCACGCGCACCTCAGGTGCGGCAACAATTGGACGCGGATGTGGTTCAGCCGGCAATTGCGGCCCAACAGGCGGCGGAAGAACGCGCCCGCGGTGAAGCCGCCACGGTGATCGAGCGTGGACGCGCCGAAGCCCAAGCGCTCAAGAAGCTGGTGGAAGCTTTCCAGACCGGCGGCCGCGGTGCACGAGATGTGCTGGCACTGCAAAACCTCCTGCCGCTCTTGGACCAGGTTTCGGGTGCTCACCAGACGGTTGAGATCCGAAAGGTGAGCCTGCTGCCGCGAGAAACCAGCCCCGGAGGTGAGTTGGCTCGAAAAGCGATCGCCGCGGCCGAACAAGTGCGTGCGGCAACCGGCGTTGATGTCGCACAGCTGGCGAAGAAGTACGGCGCCTGACGGTTGATTTTTCATCACGCAGAGCGCTGAAGCTCCGGCGGCGCCGGCCGTCTAAATGAGTATGGATCCAACTCTCCATGCTCTCGGTTACATCGCGGCCATGTTGGTGCTCGTTTACCAAGTACTGCGTTGGGCGCGGCTCGTAGCTGAAGAAGAGCAGCAAGACGAGCACAACGCCGAGTAGGGCTCGCTTGATCGAGGCGGTCGCGCGGATGCTGCTGCGCGCTACGTCCGATCTCCAGTTTCTTACTTAACGTCCAATTGAACGTTCAATGGACGCAGCACTGGACGCTCCCGCCGGTAGCGTTCAGCGCGAAAATGGCGAAAATTTGGCTGGATCAGTGTTGGCCCACGCCTTGCTTAGGGGACTAGGCAAGGAGATTGACTGATGCACCACCAAATGCTTTTCGCCCCGCTACGTTCTGAAGAAGTCGCTTACGATCTGAGCTCAATGCCGCCTCCTGGTGTGATGAACCTGGAGGACTCATTGCCGGTCACCGTGACCTATCAGACGCGTGACTCGAGCGTGTACTTCGATGGTGTGTATGTGACGCGCGCGGTGCCTGGCCGCATCCTGTGGAAGCTGATCAACGAACTGGCGCAGAACAATCGCAACGACTTCACGAACAAGGAGTTGCGCCGCCATCCAGCGATCGCTCTGCCGCGTCATCGTGACAATTTGGAGACGCGTCTTTTCTTGTTGCGCAATCGTCTGGCCGAGAAGTTCCCCTTCGTGCGTATGTTTCGCACCGGGCGAGGGCGCTTCCGCTTTGAGCTAGATCGGCCCATGCGATTGCGTGTCGCCGGTTGAGTTCGAGCCGAGCTCAGCGCATCAACCGTCGGAACAAGGCCCCCTCTGCAGAGCGGAAGGGGCCTTTCTCTTGTGCGCGTCTCAAACGACCTTGGCGGCGAAGGCCGCGCCGCAGCTCAATACGCGCTGGGCATCTCACAAAACAAGCGCTCTTGTTGTTGCGAAGTGCTGGCCACCACGGCGCCCATTTCTACTGCTTGGTCTAGACTGTTGCAGCGGGGCAGGCTGCTCCAACAGCTGGGAGAGATGGGGCCGTCTTCCACTGTGGAATCGGCGTAGCGGGTTTGATTGACGCACACGGCGCCATTCGGCCCCCACGCGGCTTCAAACTGCATTTCGGCACCGCTAG
>JBNLEN010000080.1:0-28463 GCA_050304975.1 Polyangiaceae bacterium | reverse complement strand
AACTCGGAACCAGTTCGAGTTCGGCTAGCGGCCAAAGCGACACTGCCAAACGCTGACCAAAACGCGTGCCAGTGACGTCCAGTGTGTCGCTGAGCATGGCGCTGATCTCAGCGCGTGGGTCCAGGGTGGCCGATCGCCCCAGAGACCATTGGGTCGTTGCCTCGTACTGACAATTGTCGAACGGGCCGCAGTCTCCGTATAGCGTCAAACCCGCCAAGAGCCGGCGCTGCTTCGCCCGCGCATGCAACGCCGGGCTGACGCTGAGTCCGTTGATGCCTTGTTCGCGCTCGAAGACGTTCAGAACCGTCCGCACGCCAAGCCAGGGAGCCAACCGGTGCCGGCTGAGCGCCCACAAGTCTGAGCTCTGGTAGTCCGCGTTTTGACGTTGAACGCGCACGTCGTCGCTTTGGTCGAACGCCGTGCCACGATCGTCCAGAAAGCGATAGTCGTTGTCGGCCGCTGATAGCTTGAGACCAACCAGCGCTGAACTGTCTCCCTGAGCGACAGAGCCGACCGACCATTGCTCCACTTGACCATAGCTACCGACGCCAGCCCCAAGCCGTAGTTGGGTGCGACGTGGGATGCGGGGGCTGAACAAAATCGCCCCACCGATGCCTAAGCGGTCGACGTTCTCTGGTGCGTTACCGCGGTAGATCTCGATCCGGTCCAGTATCCACAGCGGGGTCGAAGACAGGTCCGCAGTCCCTCCGACGTCGTCGTTCAGACGAACGCCAGCGAGATAGATCGGGGTTTGGGCGCTCGTGGCCCCGCGCAAAGACGCGGTCGCAAAATCACTGGCCGCGCCCGAGCGGGCCACTTGCACCCCGGGGACGGTGCGCAGCAAATCCGCACTGCTTTGCCCGGGCTCTTGCAGACGGGGGCCGGAGATGACGCTGCTGGCGCTGACCGGTGCGGAGTTCGCTTGGCGAAGTAATCGCTCTCCGTGGACCTCCACCTCGATCGCCGTGAGCGAAGTCGCTGCCGCCTGCTGGGCAGACGCCGGTTGCGAACACAGCAACAGTGTCACTGCACACAGCACCGCGGGCCGCCAGATGCGGCTCTTATGTTGGAAGAGCTCCTGCATAATGACCTGAGCGAGCGCGCACTCGGGGGGACGAAGAGCGGTATTTCCGCTACTTGCCTCAGGTAGGTCTTCCGACTTGCGTCCCGACTGAAGGCGCCTTCCCAGCCTCTGCGGCCAGTGGCGTGATGCCTTCGCTTGCGACGCTTACGGCGGCGGGCTCCGTGCTGGATTTACACCAGCTTCCCTGAGATGAGCCCCAACTGGACTCACCTTCCCACTCAAGGTGGGACACCTTAGGCAGGACCGGGGTACTCGTAACGAACCACCGTTGGCAAGCGGTTTCGAACAAACTCGTACGATTTCAGGCATTTGCAGGAACTGCTACCCGGGAGGCCTGAGGAGGCCCAGAGCAATCGCCGGGGGCGTGACTGACGCGCGCCTCAACCTCTCAGTTCTTTGTCGGCGCAAGCCGTTTCAGCTCGGCGCCCCCCTGGCCCGCAATGGGCTTCGGCGCTCCTGTTTAGAACACGCCGACTGACTCACTTTGGCTGTATCAGATGAACGCTAGTCGCAGACCGGTGCGGAAGAACACTTCCACTGGAGCGACAGCCCTGGCCAAGCCAAGCCATAGGTGCTTGTCGCACCAATCTTAACGAGAGAGACAAGTAGCCCTTGTCCCGGATGGCACCTGGCTTCAAGTTTTCAGTATCAACGTTCGCCACCACCACGCGACGATTCAGTCAAAAGCAGAGACCCCCTCCCGGTGAAACGGCAGGGGGTCTTCTTGTTGCGAGTATTTCCCAATTGGGCCGAGTCAGACGGTGATGAACTCTTGCCCTTCGACGGCCCCTCGAAAGCCGTACAGCGCCTCGTTGATGTTGTCCCAATTGTCCAACTTCTTCATGTTTCCAAGCCAGCGCGAAATGTTGGGGAATGGACTAAAATCGAAACGCAGCACCTCACCTAGGGTCAACAGGCAAACACCAAAGTAGTCCGCGATGGTGATCTCATCCCCGCACAGGTAGGGCTTGTCCGGACCGAGCCAGTGCTGATCCAAAACCTGAAGCCAACCCTTAGCGCGTTCCACCCCCCATGTGATCGTGCCTTGTTGCATGTCATCAGTCGGTCGTTTGTGGTGAGGGAAGATCTGCGGATAACAGACGCCGTAACCAAAGTCTCGGTAGAAGTTGGTGTTGAACCAGTCCATCATCTCGTTGACCTTAGCGCGCTTCTTCAAGTCCTTCGGATAGGCGGGCGAATCGATCTTGTCCGCCAAGTACTTCAAGATCGCTGAACTCTCTGTCAGGCGCAGATCGCCGTCCTCCAGCACAGGCACCAGCTTGTTCGGGTTGATCGCCGTAAACGGGGCTTGGTGATGTTCACCAGTCATCAGGTCAATGACTTGCTCCTCGCAGTCAATTTTTGATTCGGCGATGAACAGACGCACGGGACGACTGGTCATGGATACGGGATGCATGTAGAGCTTCATCTATCGATTCCTCCTCGTTTGCGGGGCGCGGCAAACGTCCCGGAGTCGGAAGCCTAGCCGCTCCATCGCCCCGGGGCGAGCGATTCAGTCTTGTCGTGTAAGGTAGGAGCCCGCCGGAATGCGTCCGCTCGCCCAGTAGAAACAGGGCCCAACCGGCTAGCGGGGTCGGCGTCGCTTGGGCATCATGCGCCAGGCTCGGAACTTTGCCGGGCAGGAGGGTTCTGAGGGGACATGGGAATCAGTAAGCTGTGGAGATGGAGCGCCCTGGTGATCACCGCGTGCGCGGGAAGCCAGCCCGCCGCGAAGCCGCCAAACGTCGCAGCTGATGGCGCTCCGCTTCAACTGGGGAGCGAAGAGCCAGATCTCGGTCTGCGCTTGGTGAGCGCCGCCCCCGAAGGTGAGATAGATAGCGAAGCGGTTCAGATCCACCTGCTCTTCACTCGACCAATGCGCGCGCTTGGCTTGGCGGGCGAGCAGCCCACGCCTGCCATCGCCATCGAACCCAACATCGAAGGCGACTGGAAATGGGTCGGGACCAATGGGCTGCTGTTCGTTCCCAACAAAGGGGCCGTGCAACCCGCCACCAAGTACACCGTGCAAGTGCCATCATCGCTGGTCGCTTTGGATGGATCGCCTCTGCAAGCGGGCCGAGAGTTTAGCTTCGAAACAGAGCGCCCGCGTTTCATCGGGGCGTACGCGCTCAACCCCGACACTCAACCCGAAGCGATGGATCAAACTCCGCTTCATCCCGACAGCACCATGGTGCTCGAGTTCAGCCAACCGGTCACACCTACGGCGCTCAAGGCCGCTCTGACGATCAGCGCGGTCGAGCGCGGCCAGAAGGACGCTCCAAGTCAGCCCGTCGATGTTGAAATCTCGCGCCCAAACGACAAGACGCCGACCCGGCTTCATCTGACGCCCACGCGGCCGTTGCCTCTCAACACCAACTTCAGGCTCACCGTCTCCGACAAGCTGCAAAGTCAGCTCGGTCCTCTGCCGATGGCGAAGCCCGCAACACACGTGCTAGAGACCTACGCGCCGCTGCTGCCAACCATGTGGTGCAGCGACAAGTGCCTGTCGCCTGCCGTCATCAGCTTCAACAACAGCATCGACACCAAGCGCATACGCTCGGCGATCCGCATTTCACCTGCCATTCCCCATCGCATCTCCTTCGTGCGTAATGGCTATGACGATAGCGTGCGTGAGGTTCAACTACATGCGAAATTCAAGCTCGGAAAGCGCTACGAAATCAGCGTCGAACCAACCATCAAGGACGAGTATGGCCAGACGCTCGCCGAACGCTTCAGCAGCCAATTCATCGTCGGAAAAGCTTGGCCAAATATCAACCTGGGAGCTGAATCAGGCTTCATCGAACCCGGCCTTGGCAGGGGACCACTGATCTCCAGCGTCAATCTGGGGCAATACGATCTGTTGACCGCGTCGCTCACTCCCACCCAGGTACTCGACTGGTACCGCGCACAATGGAACACCGGCAAACCCGCGCTGCCAGCTTTGAAGCGACAACGAATCGAGCCAGCACAGCGCATCAATTGGCAGCAGAACGAGCGCGTACTGTTCAGCTCCATCGCTGACAAACGCTTCGGCGCCAAACTGATCGGTTTTGAAGCCACTTGGCAAACCCCTGACCGCGACGAGTCCGATAGCGCCGAACAGACCGCACTATTGCATCCCACGGATCTGGCAGTCAGCTCTCGCTTGTCCACGGACGGGGGCGCGGTTTGGGTCACGCGCATGTCAGACGGCACTCCGGTGGCTGGCGCCAAGGTGCGCCTTGTCGGCGTCGACGGTTTCACCAAGACGTATCAAACCGACCAGGGCGGCGTGGCCTTGATCCCCGATCGCTTGCCGGACGTACCGAATGACAGGGTCCGCGGACTCGTGGTTGCCGAGACATCCGACGATTGGTCTTACAGCTTCTTGCCGCGCCTGGAGCAACGCAGCTACCGACAACTCGGCAAAGTCTTCGTTGATCGCGGAATCTATCGCCCCGGGGAACCCGTCTACGTCAAGGGTTGGGCGCGAGAAGAGTTGGAACGGGATTCCGTGCCGATCTCCGGGCAAGAAGTCGAGTTGACGCTCAAGCGAGGCGACGTCGAGGTCGACCAGATCACCACCCGAACCAACGCGTTTGGCGGTTTCAATGCGCGATTCGAACTTCCTCCCCAAAGTCCGTTGCAAGAGCACTACGTCGTCGCCAAGTCGGGCACGATCGATGTTTATGCATCGCTGCGGGTCGGTGAATACCGCCCCTCGGAATTCACAGTAACGATCACTCCAGATTCCAGGCAGCTCACGCGGGGTCAGAAGTTATCCGGCAAACTGACAGGACAATACCTGTTTGGCGGTCCGATGGCGGACGTGCGCGGCAGCTACCACCCATACTCGGAGCAAGCCATTTTCACGCCCAAAAACACGGAAGGCTTCAGCACGGACGCCTGGACCCATCAGACACTCCTGATGAAGCGTCCCGAGGTGCAGCAGCTGGTCAAGTCAGCTCCCCTGGGTGCAGGCCGAACGATCACTCTAGACGCTCAAGGCCAAGCTTCATTCGAGGCGAGCACGGCGCTCGATTTGTTCGGCGCCGCTCAGATTGGAGTCGGCGCCACGATCCTCGACAAGAGCCGTCAAACCGTCAGCACAAAAGGTGGCGCGCTAGTGCATCCCGGCGACTTCTACCTCGGCATTCAGCGACCGCACATCAAGACGAAAGCAGGACAACGCTTGAACCCCCAGGTGATTGCGGTAACGCCAGAGGGAAAGCGACTCGCCGGAAAGAAGGTGCGTCTGTCTTTGTATGACGGCCCCGGTTGGTGGTATCGCTCGAACTTCGAACCGAGGCTGTTGGGGCAGTGCCAGATCACCACGGCCCAGGACCCCGTCAGCTGTTCTCTGCGCCCACCGAAAGGCGGCAACTACGTCGTGCTGGCTCACACGTTGGATGACCAGGACAACCCCATCCTGGCTTCAGTAGACGTGGAGGTGGACGGTCACAGACGCAGCGACTTTGGCGACGGCTTCCACGTGGACTACGTAGATGTGAAGACCGACAAAGCAAGCTATCGGCCCGGCGAAACCTGCAAAGTCTTGGTGACCACGCCCTTCAAGAATGCTCCGGTCCTGCTGACTCTGGAAGAGCGGGGAGTGCTCTGGTCCGAGCAACGTCGCGCAAACGGGCACGTTGCCGAGTTCGAAGTTCCCATCAGCGATCGGATCGAGCGCAACGCAATACTCGTGGCGCAAACGACGCACGGTTCCGAGGGCATCAAGTTCGACAAGAAAGAAAGCTATCGACAATGGGGCAAGGGTCCACAGCTACGCACCGGATCCGCTCGCATCGACATCGACCAGAGTCACAAGAGATTGAAGGTCGACGTCTCTCCGTCGGCCGTAGACGTGAAACCCGGCTCGACTGTACCCGTCTCAATCCACGTGGCTGATACTCGTGGAAACCCCGAGTCCGTCGAGCTCGTAGTCTACGCCGTCGACGAGGGCGTCTTGCAGCTGACCAGCTACGGCACGCCTCGATTGTTGTCCGCCTTCACACCGCGCCGCGAAGACTTGCTCAACGCCGAGGACAGTCGCCAACACATGGGTTGGTTGTATGAACCAACAGTCCAAATGTACGCAGGAGGCAACGGTCAGGGGTTCGGCTCCGGACATGGTCGCTTGGGTGGGGCTCACAAGACCAAAGCCCCCAAAGTGCGCATGGGCATGACTTCTGTGAGTCCAGCGCAGCCACCTCGCGGAGATTTTTCGACGACTCCCTACTTCAACGCCAACGTGCACACCGACGCCCAGGGCAATGCCACCGTCCAGGTGAAGCTGTCTGATTCGATCACGAGCTACCGCATCATGGCCGTGGCGCTCGGCAAGCGGGACCGTTTCGGCTCCGGTGAGTCGAATATCCGAACCAACTTGCCGCTGATGGCCCGACCGGCACTGCCCCGTTTCGCTCGCGTAGGCGACACTTTCGAGGCGGGCGTCATCGTGACGAGCAACGGAGTGGACCCAGGACAAGTCCGCGTCAGCGCCAAAGCTGAGGGGGCGCGACTCGAAGGGGACGCCGAAAAAAGTGCCAAACTCGGCAAGGACCAAACACGCGAAGTGCGCTTCAAGTTCGTGGCTGACAAAGCCGGTGAGAGCGCCCTGGAATTCCAGGTCGCAGCCGGGGACTTTCGCGACTCGGTCCGCATCCTGATCCCGGTAGAACTTCCCATCTCCCCAGAAGCGGTCGCGGCATATGGCAAAACCAAGTCCGTGCGAGCGGAGCAGCTGGCGGATCTGAGTCAAGCTTCACGTCAATACGGAAAGCTGGACGTCAAGTTGGCCTCCACGGCGCTGGTGGGTCTGGATAGCGGGATGGACCAACTGGTGCGGTACCCATGGGGCTGCACGGAACAGCTTTCCAGCAAGTTGATGCCCTTGTTACCGCTGCGCGACTTGGCCAAGGACTTCAACGTCGCCCTGCCGGAAGACTTGTCGGGCACGATTGACGCCACCATCGGACAGATCCTCGGACGGCAGCACTACAGCGGCGGCTTCAAGCTGTGGCCTGAATCCGATGGCCCGTCCCCCTGGCTCACAGGGTACGTGCTTTCGGTCTTGTACGAAGCCAAGCAGCGCGGCCAGCAAATCCCGGATCAAGCGTTGAGTGAAGCCAAACGTTACTTGGTGGATCACGTCGAGTCCTATCTTGATGACCGGGAGCGTGAGGCCGTTTGGCGCCCCACGCTAGCCTTCGTCACCTACGTGCTAGCCAAGCACAAACAACCCCAGTGGCGTTGGCTGAAGTTCTTGATGGACAGCCATGACAATGCCGACCCCACTTTCTCCCACGCGCTGACCTTGCAAGCCCTGGTCCTGAGCAAACAACACTACGCAGAAACGCCCGGCAACGTCACGGACGAGTATCAGGCGAAGCGTGACGCGCTGCTCGCAGCCCAGATCAAAAAGCTCACGCAGCTGTTGGAAGGACGCTTGCGCATCAGCGGCAACCGCGCCTTCATTCGGAGCAAGAACACCGACGATTGGCGCCATCTCTTCGATTCAACAACGCGCACCAATGCCATGGTCCTAGAGGCACTGTTGCTGGCTAATCCGGAGCACCCGCTTGCGGACCGTCTTGCGCGAGAACTATTGGCGGCTCGTGAGGGCGGCACGTGGCGTAACACGCAGGAGACCAGCTATTCTCTCTTGGCCCTCGATCACTACCGTCGCGTGCAAGAGCCGAGCGTGCCAAACTTCAACGCCGTGGTGTGGCTCGGGGACCACAAGTTGGGCAGCACCCGACATCACGGACGCAGCGCCGAAGCCCAGAAACTGGAGCTGGCCATGGCCCAACTTCCCGTCACTGGGACGAGCCTGGCATTCCAGAAGCAAGGCCAGGGACAGCTCTTCTATGAGGCGCTGCTCACCTACTCACGCAAGAAGTTGCCAACGGAACCTTTGGATCGAGGATTCAGTGTGCAGCAGCGCTACTACCGACTGGATGACAAACCTCTGGGTCGGGACGTGGAATTCGGCGCGTCGCCAGGTGATCGATTGTTCCAGGCTGGGGATTCAGCGTTGGGCGACGTGATCTTGATCACTCCGACGCGGAGAAACTATGTGGTGATCGAAGCACCCCTTCCGGCAGGATTCGAGGCGCTGGACCTAACGCTGGACACCAATCGCGAAGATACCTTGTCGAACCTAGATCTGAGCCGCGTTCACCTGGGGTTCAAGCGCGCGCCGACTCACCGTAGAGAATTGCGCGACAACAAGGTCGTCTATTTCATCGATCAACTGGAGCCGGGGATGTATCGCTTCAACTTCGTCGCTAGGGCCACCAGCAAGGGGACCTTCGTCATCCCTCCGGCGCGAGCGGAAGAGATGTATGCTCCTGAAATTTTCGGGCGCGACGGAGCTAAGACACTCGAAGTTCGCTAGTCCGTTGCTCACTGGCTACTTCGGGCGCCATCGACCCGTTCATGGCTCATTCGCAGCCCTGGTACTCATAGCTGTCGTCTAGCCGCTGGTTACGACGCTCCAGCAAATGTGCATGCAGCCAAAACGGCTCAAATCGGTAGCGCGTGGTCGCGGTCGTGGCTGACGTCAAGAACGCGATACCGCCCCGGTTCAGCACGTTGCGTACCCTGACTTCGCCCAGCATCTCTCCATCATCGTCCAACACGTCAACGGTATCTTCGGACCGAACGCTGAACACGCCGCGCTCATCGGTCTCGGCGTAGCGGGCCGCAATGTCTTCCAACACCCGTCGATAGGCGGACTCCAGTGGGCCCCCGTCGCCCGGCCGTTGGTGGCTTTGCGAATTGCGCAGCACGATGTCGTCAAACAAGCGCGTCTTGAGCTGTCGCTCATCTTGCTCCAGATCCGGCGCCGTTTGCTCGATCACCACATTGCCGACCGCCAAATTGCCGATCGAATACGTGAGGAATGGATGCTGCTGCACGGCGCTGGAAAAGCTCTCGAGGTAGCCGTCAAATTCGTCGTTGGCTTCGAAGGTCTCCAAGTCTCCTCGAAAGTCGAGATAGCCGCGCAAACGAAATTCCAGGTCGCCAGCTGTACGGTACTGCGGCACTTGCAGATTGAACGAATCAACGATGGCGCTGTTTTCTTCCGTGCGGGTCGGGTCTGCAATCCACGTCCCAAATCCTTCAGGCCGCCCGGCAATCAACACGTGCAGGAAAGAGCCTTCGTCTGCGCGCGCCATCACGAATTCATCCACCGCTTCGAGCAACGCATGCGACACGTCGTCGTGCACCTCATCAATGCCGTCAATCACGACCAAAGGCAGCGGCTCTCCATCCACCAGACAACCGGCCGCGGAAAGCAGACTTTCGAGCTCGAAGTTCCGGAGCCGCTCGAACGATGGCAGTTCATTGAAGACCAAGTCACCATCCAAAGTTGCCAAATCCGGTTGACTCACGACCTCGAAATTCAGCAAGTCTGCATCCTCACCGAATAGATCTCCCATCTCGGCGGTGCACTGAACTTCATCAGGAAACGCCCCGAGTGCGTTGCGCGTCACGAATGACTTGCCCACTCCGGCCGCCCCCATCAGGTAAGTGACGCGAGCATGGGGGGCACCACTCTCGAAAATCTCGTGCACGTCAGCGAGGTGTTTTACGAACGCGGGGTTGGCGCGCTCGTAGTAGGACTCGAGGCTTGGTTCGTCAGCCTGCGAGTCGATATCGACTTCGAAGACGAAGCGCTCGCTTTCGATCTCGCACAAGGACTGCGTCTGAATCGGGTCGGGTGCCACGCTGAATTCATCGTCCACCACGTAGTCGCCAACCAGACTCTGGCAGCTCGCCAGCGCCAACACCCCGAGCGGCATGCTCAGCGGCATTCCGCGCATGCCGGCGCGACGGATAGGCGACGTCATCAGAAGTCCCCGCACCAATTGATACCGACGGAATTCGTACTCAGAGCCAAGTCCACGGCGGGCCGGCGCGCGACTGGATCTGCCGAGTCCGCATCCAATAGCAGCAATACTCCGCCTGTGATCGCGACCGCCGCGCCGACCCCGAGCAGCACGTCCGTCGTCACCGCCAACGTGTCCAGCTTGTCGACATCTGAGCGCTTGGCTGGTGGGCAGCTCCCGTCCACGCAAGCGTCAGCCAAGTCACTATCGACGGAAAGGGCCATCGCGCCAGTGACCGCGCCTCCCAACAACAGAGCCCCACCAACGCCGACCGCCACCCAGCCGACCGTCGCCTGGGAGCCCGGGCCCGTGTCCACGATCGGATCCGGTTCGGCAGGCGCGGGAGTCTCAATCGGTGCCACTGGCGGCGAAGCGGGCTCAGGCTTCGGTGGAGGTTCGACAACCAGCGCTAGCTGAACGCTGAGCCCCTGAGGTGACTTCACGACGATCTGCTGCCTGGCTGGTTGGAAACCTTGCTTGGTAGCCACCACTTCGTGCTTCCCTAAATCGACTCGCCAAGGGTCAATTGGGGTCGTTCCGATCTCCGCGCCGTCGAGCATGACTTGCACGCCCTGCGCGGGCACGCCGTCCACGAGTACCTCAATACTCAGTGGACCAGTGAGGGCACGCAGTTCCAACAATTGGCGCTCCGTGGCGCCGCGCATGGGCTCTGCCAATTCAGGATAGGTCGCCTGCAAACGCTCCAGGGTGCTCAATGCTTCGGCGTAGTGATGAGCAGCTCGCTGCGAGTTGCCCAAATTGAACATCGCGCTCTTGGTTGGATATAGCCGAAGTGATTCTTGGTACTGGGCTATCGCCGCTTCGAAGTCTTCCAGCTTTTGAAACGACAGCCCTGCCTCGAAGTATTTCTGAGCAGCCTCACGCTGCTCTGCCTCGGAAGCGACAGACGTCGTGTCGCTTGGCTGAGCGCCCACGGGCCCCCCATGCAACAATCCGATGACCAGCAGACCCTGGACTGCAAGTACGCTCCACTTGTGGATGCTCCAACTCACGCTCCGTCCACTGTAGCCTGGCCGTGATCCTTGGCCAAGCATCCACGTCGTGACACAGGTCTGACAAATTCAGCCAGGCTCTAGCAGACAGCTCCATCAGCACCGGGCTTGGCCGTCATTCGAACTTCTCGAAGTACAAGGAATCCCGACCGCTGCGTCGTAGCTCGTCGGGCTGTTGCTCAGATGGACGAGGCCGGACCGGCCGCTGATTGGCCGAGTTGGGCTGCGCCGTGACGCTTGGCTCAGGAGCGGGCTCCGGCGCGGGTTCGCTGGTAGGTTTGGGTGCGCTGTGAACGGCGTCTGCGGAGGGCGCAGGACGCAGGCTGACTTGCAGCGTGCGATCCATCGAGGGCACGATCGTCGCATCAAACGGTGCGTAGCCGTCCATCTCGACGCGGAGCGGCATGATCATTTCAGTCGGCTTGACGACAAACGGGTTGTCGTGCTGCCGCTGCCCTGCATAGAAGACGCGCGCTCCGTTGGGCAAACCACTGAGGGTGATCTGAACAGACTGGGCGGGTTCAGGCACTGCTGGCGCTGACGTCTCGCGCATGGCCACGCCCAAACCAACTCCGACCACGGCCAGGGCGGCTGCCAACCACAGCCAGCCGCGTCGGGACGCAGACGGGTCGGAATCCCTTCCGCCCTGACTGGCTCCGCTGGCGCTCGCCGACTTTTCGCTCTCTGACGTCTCGCCCTGGGTGGCGTCCGGCTGGAGCGCCCCGGAGGCAGGTTCCTGGTCCGCCCCTTTCACTTTGGGGACACTTGCAGGACGCACCTCTCGTTCTGGGTATTGGGCGGGCGTTGGCTTGTTCTGGATTTCGTCACGCGTATCAATCTGACTTTCCAAGTCAGACACATAGGGACGGCTGCGCTGGTGTTCCGCCAGCTGGTTGCCCGGCGACACCTGCGTCTCGGTCAGCACGCTCACCGAGGGGACCCGCGCCACCTGCACCCTCGCGCTGAGTTCAGCCGCCGCTTCACGCCTGCCACCCCACTGCGGCAAAGCCGCGATCGCTGCCAGCATCTCGCGAGCGGTTTGGAAGCGAGCCTCCGGTGCTTTGCTGAGCGAACGGCGAATGACGTCCAACACCTCCGAAGGAATCGGTCTATCCGGCGAGCTCTCCAACTCGAAATCTTCGTTGGCGATGCGCTGAATGATCTCGTTGTAGTTGTTCCCTGTATACGGCAACCGCCCCGTCAGTATCTCGTACAGAACCATACCAACTCCGTACAGGTCGGTGCGCGCATCTATCTTTAGAGAGCCCTTCGCCTGCTCGGGAGACATGTAGCTGGGCGTTCCCAGCAGCGCGCCATCGGTCGTCAACTGAGCCCGGGTTGGCCCTCCCATCTTGGCAATCCCGAAGTCGATCAACTTGAGCGGCAAGCGTTTGCTCTCCGATCGGTGAGCATCAACGCACTGCAGGAATATGTTCGCCGGCTTGATGTCGCGATGAACGACCTGCTTGTCGTGCGCCGCCTCCAACGCCCGCAACACGGACTCAACGATCGCGCAAGCTTCCTCGACGGTGACCGGGCCCTCTCTTTCCAAAAAGCTGCACAGGTCCTCGCCTTCCAGCAGCTCCATCACCAGGTAGGGATCTCCCAACTCCGTCATACCAACGTCGACGACGTCGATGATGTTGGGATGACCGACTGCCGCCGCCGCCTCCGCTTCCCGAAATAGTCGCAGCTTGGTCGTCTCGTCTTCGAGGTAGGTCGCCTCCAGAATCTTGACCGCCAGTTGCTTGCCGATCAGGACATGGCGGGCAACGTAGACGCTGCCCATCCCACCCTTGCCCAGCAGCCGGAGCAGCTGATATCGATGATCGAGGGTCAGCCCCTGGTACTTGTCAGCCGTCTCCACGCGGAGTGACCACAATTTTGATTTGCCCGCTGGATCCCTTCTTGGTCTCCGGCAGAGGACGGTGATGGCCCACGCCGGCAGCAACCATCTGTTTGCGGTCCACACCGCACTGTCCCAAAGCCAATGTTGCCCCCGCCGCGCGGACTGCCGACAACTCTAGGGTCGTGGGATAGTCCTTGCGCAATATCGGATTCGAGACTTCATCATCGGTAGTGTGTCCCTCGATCTGTAGCGACACATCCTTACCCTTCACGGCTTTCGCGACATCACACAAGATAGCCTTGCCGATGGGATTGACGTGGGCCTGATGCCCCCGAAACAGCTTGGCGTCATCGATCACGATAACTGTCGTGTTGGCGGAACTGGCAATGGCCAAGTCCTTGCGACCGGCACGCTTTTCCAATGCACCGCTGATCTCATTGTGCAGATCCTGGGCGCGCTTGACTTCGCTGGCTTCGCCGTCGTCGATCTTGCCGAGTTTCGCTTTGAGCTCATCCCGTTCTTTCTGGGTAGCCTGCAGTTGTGCGGTCGTCTCCTTCAACTGCTGACTCACGCTCTGTTGCTCGCTCGTCAAAGACTGATGCTCTTGCGCTAACGCGCTATGTGCCTTGGACAGGGGCATGTAGTAAGCGATACCAAACGTCGCCGCAAAAATGACGACGAGGCCGGTCAACACGCGGCCAACATTGAAACGCTTCCTGGGTCTGAATGGATCGTCTGCCATCGTGCGCACGATATCACGCGCCTGGGTCGAAGAAACAGCGGTCGAAGAAACACCGCCGTGAGCCAACCGCAGGGGCGAGCTGAAAAGAAACTTTCACGCAGATTTGCCCGGCCGAATCCTTCCTGGGCGACCGGATCTAGCCGCTTTTTTCCCAAAAAGCGCCTGAGGGCCTGGTACCCTACCTGCTTCTGTTTGAGGAGATCTGATGGCTGAAGCCGCCGAAGACGATGAGCTGTGGGAAGTCGCCCTGAGTGCGGGTGAGCAAAAGACCATGACTCTGGATCAGCTCGACGACGCATATCGCCTTGGAATCATTGACGAATCAACGATGGTTCGCGAAATGGGCACGCCCGATTGGCAGCCCCTGTACATCGTGGCTGGCCTTGAGCCACCAGAGGTTGAGCCGGTCCCCCCTGCGCCTGAACCAGATTCCCAGGCTCCAACTCAACGTCGGGATGCTGGTCCGGGGCGACGTCCCATGAATCAAACGGTGATGGGCCTGGGGCCCGGTGGCTACGCCGCTGGGGCAAGCCAAGCTCTTGGCTCACCGGCAACCGGGACCTCGGTCAAGCCTCCGCCACTGCCACCCAACGCGTTTGGTGAGCGTGGCGCCACTGAGGTGGAGCGGCCGTCGCAGGCTCCGCGCCGACAACTGGCGGAGCCAACCACAGCAACGCGTCGAGCCAGCTACGCGCCTCGGGCGGTGACCCGCGCTGTTGCCTCGGTGCCGCCGCCATCTCGGCCGCCGCCATCGCGTCCGCCCGCCCGTCCTTCGCGCGCTCCGGCGAGAACATCGGCCCCGCCGCCCCTCCCAAACCGAGCATCACAGCGACCTGCATCCAGTCGCCCGCCACCAAATGCGAACGGCCAATCCGGCATCCCGGTAGCTAGCGTCACGCGTAGCAGCCAGGCGCCTCAGGGGCAGGCGCCGCTTCGTTCGTTGGCGCAGGCGAGTGTCGCACCAGCTCCACCACTGACTCCTCCCCCTGCCCCTCCGCCAAAAAGTCCGATTCTGGATCAACAGGCCCCAATTTCTGCGGCGCCCGCGTTCACGGCGGACGCCGGTGGCATTCCAAGAGCTCCCCGATTGCCCGCTGATTTCGGCAGCACGCCAGCGCCAGTCTTGGGGAGTGCCACGCCACTGGCAGAGCCAAAAGGCGTGGCAACTGCGGAGTGGGTGCTCTACGGGTTGGTGGCAGCGGCCTGTTTGTTCACCATCACGCAACGCAACGGCCTGCTCTACTCCTGGTCGAAGTCTCTTGGTTTGGAGAGCGCGTACTTGAGCTTCGAAAAATCAACGCTCGGCGGGCCTAGCCTGAATACGCCGCGCGGCGTCGAACAGTTCGTGAAAAACCAGCGAGCCCTGATCCAGGCCGCCTCCAAGCAAGAGCCCAAAGCGAACGGCAGCAGCGAAAACTGAGCGCGTCCTGTCAAACAGGGCGTGGGGTGAAGCACGAACCGCCTCGCGTCAATCAGACTTGGGCGCGTCTTTCTTTCGAGCGCTCTTGTGTGTCTTTTTTGTCGCATTTTTTTCGTCTTTGGCCTCGGCCGCGAGTTGTGCCTTGCCCCACTTGGACTCAGTCCAGTGCTTGAGGCCTACCACCAGCCGCGACTTGCTGCCGTCAAGCTCGAGCTTGCGCGAGATGTAGCCCTTGTGTTTGACCACGATGCTCACGCTTTCGCCTTTGGGCACGAAAACTGAGACCGGCATGGGGCCCAAGTCTTCGTCGCCGCGGTAGACGCGCGCGTTGAGCGGAAATAGAACCAGGTCAACCTTGGTGCCCTCAGGCTGTTGCGTTTCTTCTTCTGTGGGCATCGGCGGAACCACTGGCGTTGGGATTGGCGCTGCCGAAACTACCGCGGGCGGTGGAGGCGTCTGACCGGAGTTGAGCAGCACCCAAGCCCCACCTACCAACAGGACCGAAGCTGCCAACACATAGTACGGCAAGCTGCTCTTGCGCGGAGGCTCGGCCGCCGGATGGAGCGAGGCTAGGCGGTCTCGCTCCGCGATCTCCTCCACGGCTTGGGGAGCAAGGCCCCGTTCGAGGATTTCCAGATCCGCGTCCAGCTCCGACATCGATTGGTAGCGCTCATCCGGCTCCTTCGAGAGACACTTGAGCACGATGGCTTCGTAACCAGCCGGCAGCTCGCGTCCTTCGGGCATCAACTCACTCAAGCGCGGGGGCTCACTCTGCATGTGTTGCGTCAGAATACCCAGGGGGGCTTCGGCGTCGAATGGCACTTCGCCGACGGCCATTTCATGCAACATGATCCCCACCGAGTAGATGTCCGCCCGCTGATCGGCGCTCTTACCGGACGCTTGCTCCGGCGACATGTAATGGGGCGTGCCAAAAATGGATCCCGCGCGCGTCAGCGCGCCCTGGGCGCTAGCCATTTTGGCAACGCCAAAGTCCAGTATCTTGATGAACTCCGCCCCTCCCACCTCGATGATGAACATGTTGTCGGGCTTGACGTCACGATGCACGATGCCAGCCTGATGCGCCGCACCAAGCCCGGTCGTGATCTGTCGAATCAAACGCAGAATGCGCTCGAAGTCGAGAAGCGGCTCCCTGAGCAGCAGGTCCCCTAGGGTTTCTCCCCGAAGGTACTCCATCACGATGTAGGTGCTGCCATCCTCCGTGTGGCCGAAATCCAGGGTTTCAACGATGTGTTTGCTGCCGATGGCTGTAGCCGCCCGTCCCTCGTTGGCAAAGCGGTCGTTGACCTGCTCGTCCTGTGCCAAGTCGTTGCGCAACACCTTGATCGCCACCAGCTTGTCGATCACCATGTGCCGGCACAGGTAAACAACCCCAGCAGTTCCCTCCCCCAGAACGCCCTCGACGATGTAGCGCCCATCGATCGTCGAGGGGATTGAGCTGAGCGGGGGACGTGGCGAGCTCTCTATCGCGGCTGCCTCCAACCCCTCGACACCGGACGCAGCGACGGTGGGTCTATCGGAGAGTCGAGACTCGTCCTGATCCTTTTCGAGGGCCTCGTCTTGCTCAACCATGATGCCAGTGCGGGCTTCGCCTCGGACTGGAACCCTCACCCGGTGAATGAAGCGAGGGCAGCCCGAATATCCGCAGCTTCTGTTACCCCAAGCGCTGACACTAGTCCCACCCCGGTCGCTCAACGAGGGCCCTAAGCAGCCACTCGGCCAATTTTCAGCTAGCCTGGAGCCGCTCGCCGCTCTCGGTGGAGCCTCGGAAGGGCGAAAAAAACCTCGGTTTTGTCACAGCTGGCCCGCTACCCTAACCTGCAGAGATGGCAGACGAGCCGGACGCAATGCTCCCTTCCGACGCCCCGAGCCAAGATGAGCCAGCGGGGGAAGGCAAGAAATACTCTGGTGACAACGTCGCCGGTCCCGCCCGCAGTGTGCCCTACGGCAGCTCTCGCTTGGCTGGGCCGATCACTCTGGTCGACACTGCGGCGGAGATCGAGCGCGCGTCCAATGGCATCACGCGCCAAGCCTCGGCCCAGCTGGAAGTGATCGCGCAGCAGATCCGCCAACTTCAGCAAGCTGCCAAGGACGTGCTCGCTCAAGCGCGTCGCGACCTGGACCTACACGCAGCCGAGTGCCGCTTCCGAAGAATCCCTGGCGAAACTTACCACCTATACCGTCGGAGCAACGGAACTCTCTGCTTTTCCATTGTTTCACCGCAAGACTATGGTGAGCAACCGCCGCACGAATTCGTGGGCAGCTACCGGCTCGAGTACAATGATTCGTGGACTCCCGTCGACGAGATCGAGGAGCGCGAGCGAGAACAGGCCGAGTTACGCGGTTACCTGAAGTTGCCGGGTCGGCGGTAACCCGCAGGCGGTGAAACCAAAAAAACACGACGTATAGGCTTCCGCTGGGCGCCGGGTTGGGGAAAACTGCGGGCGTCATGGCTCACCTGCACAAGTCCTTACTCCTGTTTTCTTTGGCATTGTTAACGCTGTTTCGCCCAGATCCAGCGAGCGCCCAGCAAGACCACACCTACGTGGACTTGCACAGTGTTCGAATCTTCTTCGACGGCTCAGAAGAACAGGTCGAGATAGTGTTCTCCACCGACGGCACACAATCTTGCTTCTCATTGCTCAACGCCCAAGATGAACAGTTAAATCTCGGCCAGGTGTGCGGCGGAGGAGAAAATGCCGTGGTCACGGCCCCTCGCAGTCTCTACCCAGACCTCGAGATATTCGACTACCTCCATCTTCGCTCGATCCTCATTCCGATCGTTCAATCCGGTGAGGTGAGACCGACCAGCGACATGGTGTTACACTCCGTGACCATCATTGGCGCCGATGTGGAGCTAGTCTACTCCAAAGGGTTCGCTGACTGCGTGGTGTTGCGGGATGAGTCAGGCCAAATCCTATCGCAGTTCGCCAATGTGCTTTGTCAACCTGGGTCCATGATCACCATGGTGCTGGAACTCAGCGACCACTTCCCAACGATGGTCGCTGGGCAGCTGGTGAAGATGCAAGCCAACTTGAGACCAGATCTAGTGACCAATACGGTTGCTGTGGGCTCCAGCTCTCCACTGCACGCCTGCGTTCTGTCGGAATCCAAGCTGACGCTGAATGACCGCGCTCAGATCGTCAGCACGGACGTGTACGCCGAGGGCAAGATCCGGCTAAGCTATGACGCGCGCATCATCGGCAACACCATGGGACGTGCCAACGCTCAGCTCTTGGACCGCTCCAAAATCGAAGGCTCACTGACACTCGTAGGCACCAAGAGCGGCAACGGCACCGTCACCGGCACCCTCGACGAGAGCGCTCCCGTTGCTTTCCAGGGCCTGACCGATGAGAACGTGCTCGACGGCGGCCCGGACATCACCATCTGGCATGATGGCTACCAGGCGCTACAACCAGGAACCTACGGCAACATCTTCGTCCACGATCGCGGACGGCTGCGATTGGCAGGAACTGGAGTGTACCGCTTCACGAGTCTGCGGTTCAGCAACGACACCAAGCTCGAGGTGGATACCAGCGGTGGCGACGTCGATGTCGAGGTCCAGACTGAGCTAGGCACCGGGCACCGCTTCAAGGTGACGAACCCCGCGGGCGAAGCAGCCGACGGCTCCAAGATCTTCTTCTATACCAATGATGCGACCGTCACGCTGGAGTACGACTCCGTGCTCCGCGGCAACCTCACGGCTCCTTCCAGCAAGGTCACGTTCCGCGATCGCGCCACGGTCCACGGGTGCGTGCGGGCCCAGGAGATCGACATGGGGTTCGACGCCAAGATCTACGAAAACTGAACCCGGCTGCCTCTTGCCGCGCTGCACTCTTACCGGGGCCGGTATCCACCGGAGCCCGAAAGACCTCAATCAACGACGCTCAGACGTGCGTTGACCGTGCCCAGCAGACAGCCCGTCGACGAGCCGATGGTGATGGAGAACGCGTAGAAGTCCTCAGCGGCCAACTCCGGTTGATCCGTCATCGCTCGCATCTGCAAGGTCTTGCCGGGCCCAAGGCTTGTGTACACGACCAGCCAGTCTTGTTGGGGGGCGCCCACGCTGCCGACACTGATCTCTTGCTGGCTGTAGTTTGGAATGTACGCCGCCAACTCGAACACGACGATGTCGCCTTGGGGCATGCGCGAGCGGGCCACCTCGGGTTCCCAGTCTAGGTCGAACATGGCCTGCGGACATTCGTCCGCACCCGCGTCAGGCGCCATCCCTCCGCCAGCTCCACCAGCGGCTCCGCCTGCCCCGCCAACGCCGCCGTCGTCCATTGCTGGGCCTGCGCCGCCTGTTCCGGCATCAGGCGAGATCGAAACGCTCGCGTCGCGCGTCGGGTCTTCGCCGTCATCCGCAGGCGGAGGTTCTG
Organism: Polyangiaceae bacterium; assembly: GCA_050304975.1. Classification (GTDB taxonomy): domain Bacteria; phylum Myxococcota_A; class Polyangia; order Polyangiales; family Polyangiaceae; genus SZUA-265. Next base: position 9,082 of record JBNLEN010000080.1, on the reverse strand, counting down.
CGTCTGGGTTCACGTCGTCATCGTCGCCAGGGGGAACAACGACCACGTCATCATCCGGATCTTCATCATCGTCAAACTGCCGATATCGGATCTCTTCGAGCCCAGAGCTGCACGAAGCCAGCACGCTCAGCAGCGCCAGCACGGAAACGGCTGTGTGCGAGACCTGCCCAGAACGCCGCTTGTCCAAACCCACGATTTGATGAGACTACAAGATCGCCGCCGGGACGGGCAATGGTTGCCGACGCTGTCCGCCGGTCCCCCGACCCCCCAAACGCGCGACATCTCGGATGCGGCTTGACCCCCCATCCCGAAGCGGAAACACTGGCGTCAGAGCGGCCTCGAAAACGGTACTAACCACCGTTTTACGGCCGGGCTGCCGCAAAAGAGGAGGAAAGTGCATGGATACGCAACTGGGGAAGGGCGCGTTCGCGTCAAGTTTGGCGCTATCGAGCGTCTTGCTGTCGAGTGTGTTGTTGTCGAGTGTCGCCTGCGACATGATCGGGGGCTCAGATAAGCAGGACAACAACGCAGACCTGGTGGCACAGGCCGCTAGTGCGCAAGCCGCTGCGCGCATTGCCGAGGCTGAACTGGCAAAGGTCAAAGCGGAAGCGGAATTGCAGAAGTTGAAGGATAAAGCAGCTTCGGGCACGGGCACCGCAGAGGGCCAAGTGCCTGGCGTAGCTGGAACTTCGGGCTCGGGAGCAACAGCGCCCGCCGCCCCCGGCACACCGGGCGAATATGACCTCAGCGTGATCAACGCAATGCCCAGCGACTGTCGCAGTCCTAGCGTGATGTTGGCAGGCGTGCCTCACGCCATGGCTGACAAGGACGACTTCGTTTGGGCCTTCGCCGTGCAAGCCTTGTTCGCTCATCCTGAATTCAAGCTGGTGCAACGCGCGGCGCTCAGTGAAGAAAACCAAGTCGCATTCGAACAAGCCCAGGTCAACTCGAGCGCCACTGGTTTGGTCGCCTACTGCAAAGACGGCGCGACCTGCAATCGCCTAGCAGCCATGTACAAGACCACTGTGCCCACTTCGCGTCCCGAGGTGTATTGCGGTAAGAAATGGGACAAGGGTCGAGTTCCGGAAGGCTTCGGAAACGCGCTCAGCCTGCAAGCGGTCGCCAAGAAGAAGCTGGCCAAAGAGGCAGGCAGCATGTGCGCGCGCATCGGCGTGTGCAAAAAGCGGCTGAACCCGGCGCTGGAAGGTGATCCGGGCGTGGAATGCCAGCGCAAGCCCTCTGAAGCAAAGTACCAGTGCGGCAAGAAAGATACCTGCGAAGAAGTCGTCAAATGTACCGAAAGCTGACGCGACTGAGGTAAACCGCGAGCGAACTGCGATCGGTCACATCGCGATAGGATCGCATCTCCAGAGAGATTTCCGGGGCGGTCGAGTGCGACTTGCCCCGGCGCCGGCAGCCGCGTCAGACTCGGCTCCATGTACATTCGGCTTTCGCCTGGCCCGCGCACGCTCCTCCCGTTGATCTGCTTGTTGAGCGCAGCTGCCACCACGTCTTGCTCCGATCCAGCGAGCGAACCTCCGCTTGGAGACTCGAGCGGCGTCGGTCTGCAGAATATGAACGGGGGCATGCCGGTCGGGGGAGCGGACTCTCAGATCGGCGACGCCAATCCGATGCCAACTACGTCTCAGACGGCTACTTCGGATGTACCGCAGGCCCCGACGACGCCAATGCCAATGCCATCAACTGCTCCTACGTCGACCGGGGGCGGCACGGTACCCAGCGGGTCCACCCCCGCGAGCAGCGCGACCGGCACGCCGCCGCCCATAGATCCTCCAGCAAGCGTCTTATTCAGCGAAGATTTTGAAGGCGACACCATGCTCGACCCTGCCGCGTGGCAGCCGAGCATTCAGGGCGGTAACGAACAAGGGATCAGCATCGACAGCACCCAGGGTCACGATAGTAGCTCGTCTTTGCACATCAGCCACACCGGCTTCCACACCATGGCCAGCTTGATCTCGCCGGACGTCATCCCCTTGCCCAATGGCGCAGGATATGTCCGAGTGTGGATGAAAATCGGCGGGGCCATCCCCAGCGGTCATGCAACTTTCATCGAAGCCGGCTCGACGATGAACGATGACAAAGAGGTGCGCATTGGCGTCAACCTCGACGTGATCGACGTCAACTACTGGCCAGGAGATTGGGAGCAACGCACGGAATCCCTCAACTGGACACCAGACGAATGGCATTGTGTGGAGTTCTTCTTGGACTCGACCAATCATGAGATGCGAGTTTGGTACGATGACGCAGAGCAAACCAGCCTGCACGTCACCGACTGGACGGGCATGCCCGGAAACCACCCAACACCGGAGTCGAACTGGATGCCCAGTATCGATAGCATTCGCTTCGGCGGTGAACTTCAAGCGGCGGAAATCTGGTTCGATGATATCGCCGTCAGTAGCGAACCAATCGGTTGCCAATGAGTTGTTTCCGCGCCTGCGCCAACGCTCGCGAGCACTTCGTGCTTTCCTGGACAAAACGTTTCAGTTCTTGTGCACGAATGCTGACCGCTCCAACCCAACAAGGGAGCGGCACAAGGGACGACTCGCTCTGGGACCGGACGAGATAGGCCCGTGATCCCCCATAGGCTCGGCAGCACGTGGGGAGCTTCAGCTCCCCTGCTGTGGCGAGCATCGTTCCGCGCAAGGAGCTCCTAGCCCGCCAGACGCCATCGCGGAACGAATCTAGAACGAACGCCAGCAGATCGTCCGGAAGAAACCGACAGATCGATATCAGCGCCTCAGGGGTCACCTTATGAGCGGCTGCTAGCGACTGAGTCCCACGCGGCGGCGAGCCACCAAACAAGCATCTCCGGCCACTTCAAACTGAGCGCACGACTTCGGGCGCTCTGCATAATGTTGGCAGCGATACGGGCGCTCTTGCCCGTCACCGTCCAACGCGAGACAGCGCCCCTCTGGCCGCGGCACATGATAACCAATGCTGGAGAGCTGGACTAAGTCAGGGTGCAGTCGCCGAAAGGGGTCGCGGCTTCCCACCTGAACCAGATCGAAACCTTCGCGACAGCAGGCCCCGCACCCGCCGCAATCCTCTATGGTGAAACGCGGCTCCCAACGCTCGCAGGCAGCCTCATTTGGCTCCAGCCTGAGCCCCGGCTCACCTGGCCGACGTGTTTGGCGGCAGCGCAAGGTCAGATGCTGGCCAAACTCATAGGCCCAAGCGCAATCCGCGCACTTTCGCCCCGGCTCCGCTGCCGTCAGGAACCCGCTGCGATGGCGCTCCCGCGTGGTTTTCCAAAGCGAACCGTCCTCGGCGTGCTGCCGAACGACGTCCGCAATCTTCGCGGTGCTCATCAACGCGTCCTGCAGCACACTTTGGTACGGGGCCTGTTGGGCGCGAGCATAGGCTCTGTTTGCGATCTCGATCGCCGGATCATCTCCGGCTCGTAGCGGATCCGGGGGCAGCGCATCCCAATACGGCCGCCATTCCGTGGTGACTGCCATGAAGTCGCGCAGGCCATAGGGGGCAGCCAGCGCGGCCTGCAAGCGGTGGCACGCGTGTTCCAACACGAGGTCGCTGTCGTCAGTGTTGCTGAGCCCCCAGTCCTCGCGCTGTTGTCCCGCTGGACCAGCTACCAGAGCGTGGCACAGCTCGTGAAAGATCATCTGCGCCAGACTGTCATCGGCGTCAAAATGTTCGGTGGTAGAGATAGTCAGCGTGCCGGCGCCATCATACGACGCGAACACATCCTTCGAGCGTCTCACGTCGAGGCCGAGCTTGTTCGCCGCGGCGAGCCAAATCAGATCAACTGGATCCGCATAGCGGTATCTGATCTCACGCTCACTCAAGGCGCAGGTGTCTCTCTATGAGGTTGAAATGCAGCAGAACGCAGATCACTCGGCCAGTTTCAACTTAGGACGCTTTTCCCCTCGCGTCTTCAGCAGCTTGTCCAAGTTCTCGAGATCAACACCGTCTTTCATCCCGCCGAGCTTGAGCATCTCCTTGGCGCTCATCTCGCGCAGTTTGATGTCCGCGGGCAGCTGGAACTTGTCGGCAGGCACGGGAGCGCTGAAGTCTACCTTGGTGGCTAGCGTGTGTTGCTTCATGCCTCCGAGCTCGACATCAGCCTCCAGAGAAACCCCCTTGTGTTCGCACACTTTGCCGTTGAGTTTCTTGATATCCCAGACCGTGCACTCGAGTCCGGCGACCTTTTTCGTGCCTTCTTGAGTTCCGCCCAACGACTTGATCATGCCGACCCCCAGCTGCTGAAGCCCGCCCTGGGCAGCCACCTGGTCCTGGCCACCGAACAGGTCCATGGTCCCCTTGATCTTGGTGCCCCGCTTGGTGTCAGCGTCCCAGGTCGTGGTGGTGTCACCCTCAATCAGAGTGAAGTTGTGCGTCTCACCCCCCATGCCCATGGCGCGGGCCGCGGGCGGCAAGTCCGCCAAGTTCATTTTGGCTTTGACCTCTTTGAGCTCCAGCGCGCCGAAGTCCCTGAAGAGCATCACTTCGGTTCCTATCTGCACACCTTCCTGCTTGTATTCCACCATACCACTCTCGACTTCGTAGCGTTTAGACGACTTGCCGTCGCCCGCGCTTGCGGCGGCTTGTGGAGTAGCACTGTTGGCGGCCGCTGGGTCTTCCGGCTTGTCGCCGCTGTCATCCACCTTGGCTTGAGCCGAAGCGTTCGCAGCCGCAGGTTGGTCGCCTGACTTTTCCGCAACCGAGGCGGACTTGGTCTCTTCCGCCTTGGGCTCATCCTTGGAGCATGCAACGCCCAGGGATATGGTCAGGGTCAACGCCAATAGAGCCGTATGATGATTGTAAAGCATGAGAGCCTCCTCGGTTTCGACAGGCTTTTCAAAAAGCCTACCCAGTGTCAACGATCTTGTCGCGGCTCAAATACCTTGCCCGGCGCATCAACAACCCGCTGCAGATTCTGCAGGCTCACACTGCCCGCCAATACCAGCATGATCCTGAGGCTCTGGTGTGCAACAGACTCGATCCTTGTCGGACTAACGAAAACGTTGGGAGCAGACATTTCTCCGAACAAGTACGCGCTTTGCAGGCCGATCAGCAACTCCGTGTTGGTGCCGTAGCTGCCCACTCCCGCCGAGATGCCCAGTCGGTGACTGCGGTCTTGCACCAGCCGCAACGTCCGCTCCGTGGTTGACAGCTGGTCGAAAACGCTGGTCTCGCCGAAAGCCCCAGCAAGCAAACTGAAGTCTTCTGAAAGAAATCGCTCCCCCCCGAGCCCCACGCCGAATCCCCAATCCGAGTCTTCCCGGATCTCGGCTGTGCCGCGTGCTTCCGTCAATTGACCGGCACTCATTGTCGAGCGTCGCAGGCTCAGCTCGCTCGACACAGCGCCACTCAGTGGCGGGTTGGTGTGCAAGTCCAGCTCGAGCGTCGTGCGTTCACCTTCCCAGCCCACACCCAGGCTAATTCGTGTCAGCGGCGGCGCTTCAAAGCTGCCATCGCTCGTTTGCAAACTCTCGATGTCCCCGTCGACCGACCGCGTCTGGTCGACGCGCGAATTGCGCAGCGTGCCCCAGATGTGGGTCGAGGGTAGCTGGGCACTGAGTCCCCAGGTCATTGGAGCGGCACGAAAAGTCGCCCCAAGCAGCGCCATCAAGTCTATCGAAGTGCCGCGCGTGTGCTCAGCGTAGCGAATGCTGTGCGGCGTCGTGGCGCCCGCGGCCAGACCGTTGACTGTCGAGTTGTGTCGCAATTGGCTCAGCACTCCATAGAGTGACCCACCCAAGGTCCAAGAGTTGGTCAATTGGTAGCTGAACGCGGGCCCCAACGCGAAACGCTGGAAACTGCGACGCGTCGACTGCGCCAGACTAACAGCCGCGTTGTTGTCCGTGGAGCGCGCGTTCGCCACCGTGAAGCCGAACTCTTGACGCTCGATCGTGGCTCCACAAATCGCCAACTTCTGGCGCCCTGGCTCGCCTAACACGCCGCGCAGGTAGCGCCGATAGTTCTGCTTCCCAAGCGCGCGCTGCAAAGTGAAAAATAGACAGAACGTCGAAGGCAAACTGTCAAAGTCATGTTCCGTGAAGTCTCGCTCCGGAAGCTCGACGTCACCGAAGAGCTCTGGCTGCACCTCGCCTGGTTGGAACCAATTTCGTGCCCGAACCCAGCGGTATTGATAAGCGTTGACTGACAGAGCTAGACGTCGATCTTCGATGGTGATGATGGTGGCCGGATTGAGGAAGGGGGACGCCCCATCTCGACCGAGCGCAACCCCGGTATTGCCAGTAAGCAGGGTACGTCCGCCAAGCGACGAATCTCGTGGATTACCCTGGGCCCAGCTGAGCAAACAGGCGAGCAGCACGGTGAGCGCTGCCAAACACTGCAGCCGAAACAACCGAAGCCTGAACATGATCCCTTGCTCTAACGTCTGATTTGCTTGGGGTGACCAGTTTTTTTGGCCGCGGCTCATCGATTTGGGCGCGCCCCTTATTTGGCCGCGCCCGGCGCAGCCGTCACAATGGGCCGATGGCCCGCCTGCTGCAAGCCGTTTTCAACCGCCGCATGCTGGTCTGCATGCTGCTCGGCTTTTCGTCGGGGCTGCCGCTGCTGGTGATTGCGCAACTTCTTCCAATTTGGTTTCGAGAAGATGGGCTGAGTTTGGTCACCATCGGAGCCTTTGGCTTGACCAAGCTGCCCTACTCCTGGAAGTTCCTGTGGGCGCCCCTGCTGGACCGGTTTTCTTTGGGAGGGCTAGGCCGTCACCGGGGCTGGGCTATCATCACCCAGCTTGCACTGGTTGTGCTCTTGGGGGGGTTTGGCTTTTTCCGGCCCAGCTTCAGCGTGTACGCGATAGCTGGCTTGACGCTCGCGGTAGCCATCTTTGGAGCGACGCAAGACATCGTCTTGGACGCGTACCGTCGAGAACTCTTGCCCGACGAAGAGCTCGGCCTAGGTACCTCTCTGTTCGTCAACGCCTACCGAGTTGCCGGCTTGGTCCCCGGGAGCCTGGCACTCTGGCTCGCCGACTTTCTGCCTTGGTTTTTTGTGTTCTGGTTGGTGGGTGTCTTCATGCTGGTCGGCGTGGTGGGGACCTGGCTGGCGCCGCGCTTGCCCGAGCAGCATGACGCTCCAACGACCCTCACGCAGGCGGTCGTTGGACCGTTCAAGGAGTTTTTCACGCGTACGGATCTTCGCTCGGCGTTGTTGCTCCTGCTGTTCATGTTTCTGTACAAGTTCGGAGACAACCTAGCAACAGCGCTGCTGCAACCGTTCTATTTGGACGTTGGGTTCACCAAGTCGGAGATCGCCGCCGTGGTCAAGACCACCAGTCTCGCGTCGATGGTGGCCGGATCTTTGATTGGCGGCTTGGTCATCGTCAAAGTTGGCATCAACCGCTCGCTGTGGCTCTTCGGCGTCGTGCAGATGGTCAGCATCCTCGGTTTTGCTGCGCTCTCGGAGATCGGCCATAACCTGAGCGCCCTAGCGGGAGCAGTGATGTTCGAGTACCTGGGCATCGGCCTAGGCACAGCCGGCTTTGTCGCATTCTTGGCGCGCGCCACCAGCAAGAGCTTCAGTGCTACCCAATACGCCTTGTTTTCAAGTTTCGTCGCGCTGCCCGGGCTGTTCGTGGGCATCGTCGCTGGCTACGTGATCCAGGCCATCGGCTATACCCAGTTCTTCCTGATCTGCACGGCGCTGGCACTCCCCGGGATGCTACTATTGTTCAAGGTGGCCCCTTGGAACGCGGACGCGAGTCTGGGTGGAGGTTCTGATACCGAACCCACACTCCAGAAGACTTGACGCTCCCCGACACCAGCCCCACACCGCAGCTGCCCCCCAATCGACGGGTTGCACATGAATGGGTTGGAGGACTGATGTCAGAGCCGTTGCAAGAAGCCGAAATTTGGGACACCGTCTCGGGTGCCTACACGGACAGCTTTCGCCCCGTTTTCACGGAGTATGCCCAGGCAGCGCTGAGCTTGTTGGGGCTTGAGGATGTCGTCACGCCGCAGCGGGCGATTGATATTGCTTGTGGTCCAGGCACAGCCAGCATGCTGTTCGCCAAGCGCGGCTACGCTGTGGACGCAATCGACTTTTCGGAAGGCATGCTACAACGCTGCCGCGCACAACTCGTCGAAACCGAATTGAACGTGACGACTCACCTAATGGACGGCCAGGCGCTGGATTTCGAGGATTCCGTCTTCAGCGTGGCGTGTTCCATGTTCGGTTGGATGTTCTTTCCAGATCGGGCGCGCGGCCTTTCAGAAATGCGGCGCGTGTTGCGTCCCGGCGGACGCGTCGCGTTGTCCAGCTGGGCCCCTCTCGAGGACTCTCCGTACATGCAGCTGATCATGGGCGCACTAGAAGCCATGATGCCTCCAGAGATGAAGTCTGCTGCTTCGAAAGACGAAGACTCCGAATTACCCCTGGTCGATCCGGATGACTTCCGGGCAGAGCTGGCCAGCGCGGGCTTCAAAGACATCGCGGTAACGCGCGTTACCAGGTCGTTTGAGCTCCCAGACGTCGACACGTTTTGGGACAACATCACGCGGGGCAGCGCGCCGCTGGTGCTACTGAGGCAGCGCTTGGGCTCCGTCTGGGATGAACGCTCGCCCCTCGCGAAACGATACCTGCAGCAGCAATTTGACGACCATTCAGCGCACAGCAGCTCGGACGCGTGGATCGCTACCGCTACCTCCCCCTGATCCCGACGCCCCCGGGGCAACACCGCATTCGAGGTTTCAAAGCGGACCTCGCACGAAAGGCGCGAACCGCTGGATCGCGGCAGCTCCCGATTGGACGCAGCGCACACCCCGTGAATTTCCGCAAAACGGCAATTGTTGAGGCCAAGCGCGGTACACGCCGAACGCTCCAAGCGATACCCGTGAAAGGCTGCTAAGTGCACTGCCATGCGTAAACGCACCCCTCTGGTTTTCGGCGCGGTGACACCGCTGCTGGCTTGCAGCATCGTGGCTTGTGGAGATAGCGGCAGCGCCCCGCCGCAGGGACCTTCGCCCAGCGCCATGGCGCCCACACCGATGCCAACCGCGGACAATACTCCCCCTCCCGCAGGTGGCATGCCGGGTGATGACATCAACAACATCCCCCCGGGGGGGGCCCCCCCCAA